>JBEGTT010000060.1:0-3753 GCA_041179245.1 Pseudomonadota bacterium | reverse complement strand
ATCTATGTTAGTAGCTAAATGCAACTTGCCTAGGTCTTAATCCCTTTGAATTCAGGGCTGATTTGAATCTAAGAGTTGGGAGAAGCGGATATGACCACCGTCTTAATCCCTTTGAATTCAGGGCTGATTTGAATCATTCTGGTTGTCCCCGGTGACGACGACGCTGAGGTCTTAATCCCTTTGAATTCAGGGCTGATTTGAATCGAATCAATCTGGAAGGTTAAGAAAAATGACAAGTCTTAATCCCTTTGAATTCAGGGCTGATTTGAATCTGCAATCATACGATTTCCTCCACGAAATCAGTAGCTTGTCCGGTGGGTTCGCGGTGTTCCGCCGGTTTTGAAAAGTTATGTTCGGCCAAGCGGTAATGGCCTAACCCAAAGGCAGCTTCTTTGCCCACATGCAGCATTTGACCGAGCCGTAGGTAGGGCAGAAAGGCAGATAAATCGCCTTCTAACGTCCACTGCCCAATCGCGCCACCGAGGGTCATTTTTTGATCTTGGCGTGACGAATAACGCGTCCAGTCTTGCCAGCGCAGCGAGTGTTGATCCCTGACCAACGACGCTTTTTGGGCTAAATCGGCAAAGTTGGCGGTTAACGGTTGCGGAGTGTGAAATTCCATTAACAGGTGAATGCGGCGAACCAAGGCCATCAGCAAGGTTTTAGCGGTCAAGCGGTTGGGGGGAATGGCTTTGCCGTTTTCTTGCAAACGCAAAGGGGTGATGAAGTGCAGCGTAACTTTATCTGGGCAATCGTTGGTTTCCTTAGGCCAAGCGGTATGCGCGGCGTGCGCGGTGATTTGGCTTTGCGTTGGCAGATAAACCGCTTGGGCAAATTTGCCGTTGAAGTGTTCTACCGAACCCAGTTCAGCAGTGCCACGGCTGCCGCCAACACCACGCGCTAAAGCCCGTCGCCAAGCCAGAATCACCAAGGGCAACTCGACCAAGGCTTTGCCCATCAACACCATGTCAAAACGCAGGGTTTGGCCTTTGGCAATGGTTTGCCACGAGGTATGTTCTGGTTCGATGACATACGGCACAGGAATCTGCGAGAACTTTTGCAGCGCGTGTTCTGCGGGCGGCACAGGGGCAAAAATGGCGAGGTAAGGGCAGGTGGTTTGCAACGGGCAGCCGGTACAGTCTTTTTCTCGCGTCATGCAAGCCAAACCCCGCAAAGCGTGCCCAAACGCCCCGCGCAACATTGAACCCGCGTATTCCGGCAGCCGGATGTCGCTGGTGGCAATGAAGGCAAAACGGTATCGGGCGAGGGGGAGCATGGGAGTTGTCAAGCGGTTAGCCAAAGATAGGTCAGTTTTTTTAGGTCTTTCAATTGCTCTGGGTAAATGATTTTTATCTTGTATTTATCAGCGCGTTGTTTGGCTTGGCTATTCCCCTCGATTTTTCGAGCTGACAATAGCCATTTAGTATCCAGACGCCCTCCCACATGTTTTCCCAGTGCTTCAAGTTTGTTCAGGATGCTTTGGCTTTCCCCTCGCTCAGAAATCTGCACCCCACTTTTGCATTCAATCAAGAGCATTCGATTCCGGTGAATAAGCACGGCATCAAGTTCATTGAGTGAAAATTGATCGCGGCCCGGAATTGGGAGGTAATCCCAATGGTCGATTTTTTGATTGATACCCCAACGGTTGGGGTGGATTTTTTTGCCGTCTTCACCTTGCTCAAGTGCTTTAAAAACTTGCCAGCACCATTCTTCAAGCCAACCGCCTTTCAAATACGATTCTGCGGTCGAGTGTGCCACCTGATATTGCGTACCAATTTTTTTGAGCAAACCTAATTTCAGCATGTGTTCCGCAATTTTTTGTTCAAGCGGGTTATTGGAAAAATCAACCCACGCTTGGTCAGTTTTTCCTTCGCCGTAAAAATAGGCAGCTTTGTTTAGCTTTCCGACAAGTCTCTCAAGTTTGTCTGCGTTTTCTGCCAGTAAGCGAGTCAAGTCCGCTCTGGCCTCTAGCGCTTTGGTGTCCTGGTGATTTTCTCTGACTTTGTAACCCTGAACTGCAAGATAAGGTTCTAACTTGAGCAGATTAACTTGCAGTTTGATTCGTGGCTTACCAATGGGGTGAAAGAAATCAATGTGACCATGTCCGGTATCGCAATAAATAATCTCTGCGTGGGTGCGAAAGGCTTGCAGAAAACCGACTGTCATCAGTTTGTTGCCGCCAGTTAAATTGAGAATCAGGCGAGAATCTTTATTTTCCTGAACAAGTTGAAGGGCTATTTGGTTTGCCCAAGCAATAATTTCTGTCAGGTTCTGCTCTGGGCAGCCTTGCAAAATAGGCAGGGATGTTTCTGGAAGTTTAGTTGCGACCATTAAACCGTGGCGAAGCTTATTGACTACTCCGTCTTTCAACATCAAAGGCGTTGCCACAATACACACCCGCGAT
The DNA here is from genome assembly GCA_041179245.1 of Pseudomonadota bacterium. GTDB lineage: Bacteria > Pseudomonadota > Gammaproteobacteria > Burkholderiales > Rhodocyclaceae > JBEGTT01. Next base: position 1,349 of record JBEGTT010000060.1, on the reverse strand, counting down.
GGTTTTAAGGATGGATGCAGGGTAGGAATCAAATTGGGCAAGTTTTCCCCAGTGGCCAGCACGATATGGATGTTTGGACGAACTTCATCAGCTGCGAATGCGTGAACATCACTACGCTGAATGTAGAGTTCTTCAAGTCGTGCATGACAGGCTCGCATTTCATCTGCGCTTAATTCTTTACCCCGTAAATGCTCTGGCAAATCCAAAGAAAGATGCTGGTAGCGTCCTCCTCGCTCACAAATTCTGGCTGAGATTTGGGCTGGTAAGGTACCAATAATGAGGTCACCGGGCTGAGTCGTTTCTGGATCAAAGGTGGCCGCAATAGCCACATTTTCAGGCAGCAGGTTTTCTGAACGAGTCCATTCAATGGCGCCGGGGTGGCGGGTAATGAAGGTGGTGGTCATTGGCTGAGTCTTTCTGTCCAAACGGTGTCCGCATCGCTGGCATGTTGAAGGCGAACGGCAAGATCAAGGCAGTAGTTGGTGATATTCACTGACACATCATGCGGTAGTGGTGGCAGATGCGTGCCCACCTGTACTTCGGTACTGCGGAAGCGTCCTGCCCAATCCGGGAAAAGTTCGCCAGCTAAGCGCTGGTGGATCGTTCGTATCCAATCCGGGGTAATTTGTATTTGTTCGGGGGCGCTATCGAAGAGAGTTTTCAATGTGTGGGCGATGTTGACCGCGAGGCGTTCTGAAACCTCGGTGTAAGTTAGGGTGCCTTGGGCGGTATCGAGTTCGCGGGTGGCGTCTAGCGGGCGGGTTGAGCCAGAAGGAGTTGCAGTCGGCAAGGTTCCACCGGTTCGCGTTCCATCGCCATCGAATTGATCGTCAGATTCAGAATCTGTTCGCGATACGCTGCCTGCAGGCTGGCCGTGTCGGGGTGTTCTTTGCGCCACGTGCTCAGGCTTTGTTCCAGTTGTTGGCGTTGTTGCTGGGTCATGGTTTGGCTCCTCGCGTAGATTGTCACACGATCCGGGGTGCACCGAAAACTCTTCCAGCCTTGCGTTGTAGGCATCGAGTTCATCGGCAGACAGTTCTTTGCCCCGTGCGTGGGCAGGTAAATCCAGCGATAGGTTGAAATAACGTGCCCCGCGTTCACAGATTTCTGCCGCCAGATGCACCGGCAGCGAGCCAATGACGGTATCGCCAGCGGAAACGTCGGCGGTGTCTAGGTGCATAACTTGCCGATCGGTAACAATCCCTTGGCGTGCAGCCCATTCAATGGCGCCGGGGTGTCGGGTGATGAAGAAGGTGGTCATGGTTTGCTTGGGAATGCAGTCGCCAATGGCAGAAATAGCGCGTTGTTCATTCGCTGCGAAGTAAAGCTGCTAGTGCGTGTCGGGGCGA
>JBEGTT010000059.1:0-7044 GCA_041179245.1 Pseudomonadota bacterium | reverse complement strand
ACGTGCCGATATTTCGCCCTCCACCGCGACAGCCGAACAAATCCATGCCATCGAACAAGTCGTTGGTGAGCTGGATAGCGGCAAACTACGTGTTGCCGAACGTCTAAGCGTCGGCGAATGGCAAGTTAACCAGTGGGTTAAAAAGGCCGTTTTGCTGTCTTTCCGTGTACGCGACAACAAGGTTCAGGAATCTGGCGACATCCGTTACTTCGACAAAGTGGACACTAAATTCCAAGGCTGGACAGAAGAACAATTCCGCCAAGGTGGTTTCCGGGTTGTACCCCCTGCCACCGCTCGTAAAGGGAGCTTCATTGCCAAAAATGCGGTGTTGATGCCCTCTTACGTCAACATCGGCGCTTACGTGGATGAAGGCACCATGGTCGACACATGGGCAACGGTTGGTTCATGCGCCCAGATTGGTAAAAATGTTCACCTATCCGGTGGTGTGGGTATCGGCGGTGTTCTGGAACCGCTGCAAGCCAACCCAACAATTATTGAAGACAACTGTTTCATTGGCGCTCGCTCCGAAGTGGTTGAAGGCGTCATCATTGAAGAGAACTCTGTCCTCGGCATGGGCGTTTATATTGGTCAAAGCACACCAATTTACGACAGAGCTACCGGCGAAATCACTTACGGCCGTGTGCCAAGCGGTTCCGTGGTGGTTAGCGGCAACATCCCCAAAGCCGGCGGCGCTTACAGCATGTACGCCGCCATTATCGTTAAACGTGTTGACGCACAAACCCGCTCCAAGACCAGCATTAACGACCTGTTGCGTGACTAAGCGTGGCCCATAAAGAAACCATGAACTCCACTCAGTTGCTGGCCAGCGAACTAATCGCCCGGCCTTCTGTCACGCCAGACGATGCTGGATGTTTGGGACTAATTGGAGAACGTCTAAAAAACATTGGTTTCACGCTGGAAGACCACAGTCGTAACGGCGTGACCAACCTCTGGGCGCGTAAAGGTCTGAGTGCGCCTCTGTTTTGCTTTGCGGGTCACACCGATGTGGTCCCACCCGGCCCGTTGGAACAATGGACTACGGGGCCATTTGAACCCACGATTCGCGATGGCAAGCTGTTTGGGCGCGGCGCGGTAGATATGAAATCTTCGGTTGCGGCATCGGTCACTGCCGTCGAAGATTTTTTGATCGCCAATCCGAACCATCCCGGTTCAATCGCTTTTCTCCTGACATCTGACGAAGAAGGTGATGCCAACGACGGCACGATTGCCGTGGTTGAGGCTCTCCAAGCCCGCGGTGAGCGGCTGGATTACTGCATCATCGGCGAACCGACTTCGGTAAATACCCTCGGGGATATGGTCAAGAATGGCCGACGTGGTTCACTCTCAGGAAAACTCACTGTCAAAGGCATTCAGTGCCATATCGCCTACCCTCATTTAGGGCGCAACCCTATTCACGACACTGCTCCAGCACTGGCTGAACTTGCTGCAACGGAATGGGATCAAGGTAACGAATATTTCCCACCCACCACTTGGCAAATATCCAATATCCACGGCGGTACGGGGGCCACTAATGTGATTCCCGGTAGTGTGGAAATTAAATTTAATTTCCGTTTTTCCACCGCCAGTACCCCGGAAAACTTGAAAGATCGCCTGCATGCCATTCTGGACAAACATGGATTGGAATACGATTTAGCTTGGACGCTGGGCGCCAAACCATTCCTGACGCCGCGTGGCCCACTAGCCGATGCAATTGCTGATGCCATCCAGACAGAAACCGGCATCAGCACCGAGCTTTCCACGACGGGCGGCACATCCGATGGACGTTTTATTGCGGTAATCTGCGATCAATTGGTCGAAGTCGGCCCAGTGAATGCCACCGCCCATAAAATTGATGAGCATATTGAAATCGCTGCCCTCCCCAAACTCTCCGCAATCTACCGCCGGGTTATGGAACAACTTTTGGTGACCCATGGCTAATCCCGAAAACACCCCCGCAGAAACACTCAAAGAACAACTCGCCTTAGCCTTTATCGAGGCTCGCACTGAACTGTTCTCCCTGCGTGATTGCCTTCGATTTGCGGTCACCCAATTTCACAAGGCTGGACTGTTTTTTGGTCACGGCACTGACAATGCGTGGGATGAAGCCGTTTATCTTGCCTTGCATACCCTGAGCCTGCCGCTCGATCAACTGGATCCCTATCTAGATGCCCGTTTGCTGACCAGTGAGCGTATTCAGTTGCTGGATATATTGGAACGTCGGGTCATCCATCGTTTGCCGTCGGCCTATTTGACGCAAGAAGCCTGGCTTGGCCCACACCGGTTTTATGTTGATGAACGGGTAATTGTGCCGCGTTCCTTTATTGCCGAACTGCTCGAAGAGCAACTGACGCCTTGGGTAGAAGATCCTTGGCAAGTGGGGCGCGCGCTAGATCTGTGCACCGGTTCTGGCTGCTTGGCGATTCTCACCGCTCTGGCTTTTCCCGATGCGGAAGTGGATGCGATTGATATTTCACCGGACGCATTAGCCGTCGCAGAAAGAAATATTGGTGACTATGGACTAGATAGTCGTATTCGCCTTGTTGAATCAGATGCTCTGTCAGCACTGACGGCAGAAGATCGCTATGACCTGATTGTTTCTAACCCACCGTATGTGGATGCAGAAGCCGTGGCAGCACTACCGCCGGAATACCTCCACGAGCCAGAATTGGCCCTAGGTTCCGGCGATGACGGCTTAGATTTCACGCGTCAATTACTGGCCACCGCTCGTCAACACCTGACCGAGAATGGCTTACTGGTGGTTGAAATTGGTCACAACCGTGATGCGCTGGAAGCGGCATACCCCGACTTACCCTTTGTCTGGCTGGAAACACGGGCAGGTGGAGAGTATGTGTTTTTGTTAAACGCACAAGACCTTCCTAAATAAAAGAGGTACGAACATGCTGAATCAAATCGTGACTGATTTTTCACTGCCCGCCACCAACGGCCAAACGTTTAGTCTCGCTGCCCTGCGCGGCAAAAAAGTGGTGTTGTTCTTCTATCCTAAGGACAGCACGCCCGGTTGTACGCTTGAAGTTCAAGGATTTCGGGATCATTTGGCCAATTTTGAAGCGGCGGGTGCCATCATCCTTGGCGTATCCCGTGACAGCCTTAAATCTCACGAAAATTTCAAACTCAAACAATCCCTGAACTACGAATTACTATCGGACAGTGAAGAACAGCTCTGCCAGCAATTTTCCGTCATCAAACAGAAAAAAATGTATGGCAAAGAAGTAAGGGGTATTGAGCGCAGCACTTTCCTTATTGATACGGAAGGTGTTTTGCGGCAAGAATGGCGTGCTGTCAAAGTTGATGGTCATGTACAAGAAGTCCTTGCCGCCACTCAAAACCTGTAAGTTGAAAAGTCGCTTTTCTCTCTCACGTCGCACTTTCTAAGGTCTATCGTATGCCACGCCAAACCGCCAGCAACACAGAAAAGCCAACCAAGAAAGCCAGCAAACGCACTAAAAAAACCGGGCCAAGCCAACTTACCAAGATTTTCGTGCTCGATACCAATGTAATGATGCATGACCCCAGCTGTCTGTTCCGCTTTGAAGAACACGACGTCTTCCTGCCCATCATGACGCTGGAAGAACTCGACAGCCACAAAACCGGGATGTCTGAAATTGCCCGTAACGTCCGGCAAACAACCCGTACGCTTGATGAACTGGTCGCCAATATTGAGGACATCGAAGCAGGTGTTCCGCTGCTTGGACCGAGTAATAAACTGGCGACAGGCCGGCTGTTTCTACAAACTGAAGCGATCAATGTCGAATTACCCAGAGCCTTACCGACCTCTAAGGTAGATAACCAGATTCTGGGCGTCCTGATCTATCTGCAGAACAAGTATCCCGGCCGATCCGTTATTCTGGTGTCTAAAGACATCAATATGCGGATCAAGGCCCGCGCCTTGGGCCTAGCCTCTGAAGACTACTTCAACGACAAGGTGCTGGAAGACACCGACCTGCTGTACGCCGGTGCGCGGTTACTGCCCGCTGATTTCTGGGACACCCACGGCCAAGGCATGGAGTCCTGGAAAAAAGATAGCCAGACTTACTACAAAGTCACTGGCCCCCTGTGTGCCGATTTCCTGATTAACGAATTCGTCTACATGGACATCGAACCGGGCTTTGCCGCTAGCGTCAAAGAAGTGTCGGGGCGCACCGCAATTCTGGAAACACTCATTGATTACAGCCACCCCAAGCACACCGTCTGGGGAATTTCTGCGCGCAATCGCGAGCAAAATTTTGCGCTCAATCTGCTGATGAATCCAGAAATTGACTTCGTCACCTTACTGGGTCAGGCCGGAACCGGCAAAACGCTACTCACCCTAGCGGCTGCCCTAACGCAGGTTTTGGACACGAAACGCTACGCTGAAATTATCTTTACCCGAGTCACCGTTCCGGTCGGTGAAGACATTGGTTTCCTGCCCGGTAGCGAAGAAGAAAAAATGGCTCCGTGGATGGGCGCGATGGAAGACAACCTTGAAGTGCTTACCCACAGCGGTGACACGGCCGATGGCGAAGCCTTCAGCGGCGAGTGGAGCAAGGCTGCCACACAAGATTTAGTACGTTCACGAATCAAGGTAAAGTCGCTCAACTTTATGCGGGGCCGCACTTTCCTGAACAAGTTCCTGATCATTGATGAAGCTCAGAATCTGACGCCCAAGCAAATGAAAACGTTAGTTACCCGCGCAGGCCCAGGCACTAAGGTGATCTGTATGGGCAATATTGCCCAGATAGATACCCCTTATCTGACCGAAGGTAGCTCTGGCCTGACCTATGTGGTTGACCGGTTTAAAGGCTGGGGGCATTCCGGGCATATCACCCTGCAACGGGGCGAACGTTCACGTTTGGCTGACTACGCCGCTGAAGTCTTGTAATAAAACTGGTGAAAAGACGCAATTTTCTAACGGCTGCGGCACTTTCCCTTCTAGGGGGAAGTGCTTTGGCTGCGCCGGTAAAACCAGTCGCCAAAGTTGCGGCCAAACCTGCCGGAAAACCACCCTTAAAGCACAGCAAACCGGGTGGAAAACCCGTGGTACAGCCACCCATTCGGCGATCCCCACTTAATACGGCTGACCGAACCGTCATTGACGCGCCACCGCAAGGCTCATCCGCCAGTCGGCTTCCCCCGGTCAAGGCGCCTGACCTCCCCGAGCTTTGGCAAGATTTTGAAGTCACTACCACGCTGTTGATTAAAGCAACTGGCCGTAGCACGCAGCGCTTACTGCTGCCACTACCGCTAAACCAGAACACCTTGTATCAGCGTAATCTGGGTTACGAATGTAAAACCAACGCCGAATCCCTGCGCGTTCATCGCCTCCCCGATGGCGAACAAGAAATTTTGACCTGCACTTGGCCGGCGGGCGAGGATGCCCGCATAACGCTACTTAATCGGGTCAGTATTGCTGAACGAAACTTTGACGTCACTCGTCGTTCGATGCCCCCAGAGCGGGAAGACATTCTTCGTCGCCACCTACACGAAACACCAACCATCCCCAACGAAGGCGACATTTATGATCTCGCCATGAAGATCGTTGGACGAATTAAAGACCCGGTAGCTCAAGCTAAAGCGATGTTTGAATGGGTAACGGAAAATACGGGTTATCTACCGGACTTGCCCGGTGGTGGAACGGGGGATGTTACTCAACAGGTCAGAAGTGGCCGGTTTGGCGGCGGCTCCGTCGACATTGCCGCCCTATTTGTCGGACTTTGTCGCAGCATGGGTATTCCAGCACGACTGGTATTTGGCCTGCGGGTAGACCGGTCTCTGATTTCTGACAGTTTGTCAGCAAACCCAGAAGATCTTCGCCGTGACCAGCATTGTCGTGCCGAGTTTTATATCCCCGGCTACAACTGGATTCCGGTTGACCCATCCGACGTCTGCCGCGCCATGAACAAGGGAAATTTAAAAGGCCGAGAACTAGCGACTCTACGTCGCGTCATGTTTGGCACGTGGGAAATGAACTGGATGGCGTACAGCATGGCCACCGACATTACCCTACCTAACAGCCGGGATACCCTGCCCTTCTTCAACCAACCGGTGTTGATTCGATCTGGCGAAATGCCGCAAGCCGTCACAGTCAATATCGCAGGCGTCCAGCAATTCCAGGTACGCAGCCAGAGAGCCCTCGCGACGTTCTAGCTGAATGCTAACGGAAATTGGTGAAATTAAACTTCGCCTAAGCTACCCGCAACCGGATCTGATTCATGAATAGCCAGAAGATTCATCCCGGCAGGAAATATTTGATAGCCTAATTGGCTGAGAAATGAGGTGATATCAGTCTCAGTCGACTTGATCTTCTCGACCAGAATCTGCGGGTGAGTTCTCGCAATAGTCTTTTCAGCCCCTTTAAGCGCCTCCATTTCCATTCCCTCAATATCTATTTTCAGAAAATCGAGTCTCGGAAAATTAAAACCATCAATCGTAACCATCGACGTTAGCTGCGTTCCAGCATCAGAATAGTCAACTTTCTGCCCAATATTTTCAGGGTTGCTAGTTTCTCGGACTTCAAGGCTACCAAAACTCGATGGCGTAAAATAATCGAGTCGGGGAACCCGGATTACCCCGTTTTCTGAGCCAATAGCCGCCCACAGGGCGCGTGCATTAAAACAATTATTGAGCGTGATGTTGCCAGCCAAAGCGTAAAAAATCCGCTCTTGCGCCTCAAATGCAACGACTTCGCCCCAGCCGTGCATGAATTTGGCCCATTCAATGGTGTGGACACCAATATTCGCCCCACAATCCACTGCAACAACACCATCACCAAAATTCTCACGCCGCGTTTCCAATAGCTGCAGGACAACATTGACCTCATCTGGGTCGTATGAGGACGTATTGAATATCTGAAAACCGACTCCATAGCCACCTTTATCCGTCAGCCGATAATCGTGCCGATTAACCAGCATAGAGCCGTGGTCGGTCGATACAAGGACAAATGCGGTGGGGCGTGGAACAGATTTAGTCACAACAACGCCTGCGTCGGCTGGAACTACTTGTCCTTCTTGTCGAAGGGATTGTGGCTGGTATTGAACTGAATCCGTA
>JBEGTT010000058.1:0-6363 GCA_041179245.1 Pseudomonadota bacterium | reverse complement strand
CCAGAACCATCGAAAGCTCCAGCAGGGCTTAGTGCAGCACGCAGAGAATAGCAATCTTGCTAAAAGAAAGATTCCTTGAACAAAAACATCGGGGTTGGGCCCTGCGAATTAGCAGGTGCTTCAAGCGCTGAAAACCCCAAGCTGGTATAAAAAGCGATTGCTTTAGCATCCGCATCTAGGTACATGCCACGACAGCCAACTAGATTTGCCGCCCTCTTTGTTTCTCTAAGCGCATGTTTCATCAGTCGCTTACCCAAGTTATTGCCTTGGTAAACCACGTCAACCCCAAGCATAACCAAGCGAGTGCATGGAACCATTGACGGCAAAGACGGGGGCGAAAGGCTAGACAACAGACTTTGACTGACATAAGCCATCATCAGGGTATAAAAGCCGACGAATTTATCTTTGTTGGCCGTATCAATCAGAACCCACGCAACGGATGTTCCGGCTTTCACTTGTGCTTTTAAACTACCCCGAACGAATCGGTTGATCATGGGGTTGCCGCAATCAAATTTCTTCAGGTCAGTGTATGTTTTGGCTGGATCGAAGGGTTCAATCTGTACCGTCATTTACCGGTTTCCGCAAAATCCGGCAGTTCCCCTAAAGCCTTCATGGCCGGGGTTGGTTTTGGCGGCTGGGCCATCAGGGCAGCAAAACGTCGCTGACCTTCAAGGTTTAGCTGAATGGCGGAATAGCCTGCAATGACCTGTTGAGCGCGCTCTGTGGCAGGCCCAAGTACGAAGGCGGTGGTATCTATACCAACCAACGCGGCTGCACGAACGATAAGATCTTTCACGTCCTCTGTTGTCTTTAATTCCATACGCGAATGCTTGAGTGCGGCTGTGCCCATCATCGGCTCCTTGTTGATGATTTTTAATAGTACGGCCAATAGCCGTATATCGTCAAACCAGTCCACTTAGTTGAAATACAGCACTGCTTGATCCGAAAGTATGAACATAGCTCTTTACGCCACCTGCCCCCCCTTGCGCACAAAACAAACACCTTCTACCGAATCAAAGTGGGCGTCCTGCGTCCACAACTTTGCACCGTGATGACGAGCCGAATACAAAATAATGCTGTCAGCCATTGGCAAAGTATTCCAGCCAACCACAGGAATCGACAACATTCACACACGATCCCCCTCACGTGGCACATCGGTTGATATACCCGACAAATAGCCGCGCAAAACTTGCGGACTTTCGACGGGTAAAAACTCAATCCGGTGTTCATACGCCAACACCTGCAATTTTTGTCCTGCTTCAATGTGCAACTGCTCGCGCACAGCCAAGGGGATTACAACCTGAAACTTAGGGGATACGGTAACGGCTAACACAAGCATTCCTTTCATATCGACACAGCGATCGATATTGTATCTGCAGTACGAATACCCCATCAATCACCGTGTCGTTGTACGCCATTTCACTTCAATGAAAATCAGAGTGGCTTTTATGTCACCAACAGGGATAAAACCTGATGGTAGGTAATCGAAGGCGCTCCGGTCAGCACACAAACCGGCACGATGGCAGTTGCCCCCGTTCCGTCAGCGTCATAGTAAAGAGTGCCTGTTGTTGTGTCGTATAAATAAATCTGTGTCGCCGTTGTCGCCGCGACCAACCCCGCCCCAGAGGAAAAATTTACTTGCGTTACGGCAGCGTACGCGGTGGCATCAGTTGTCCTAATTCGAATCAAATCCGCTTTAACCTGAAAGTCCGTAATCACAGGAACATCGGTTGAAGACATTTCCGAAACCAAAAAAGAGAAGATGTCCCGCCCAGCGCCCCCGGTCAACGTATCCGCTCCACCGCCGCCGGCAATAGCGTCATCACCACTACCGCCAAGAATTGAATCATTCCCCGCGCCACCCGCTAAAGTGTCATCGCCTGCGCCACCGTCTAAAAAATCATTTCCGGCTCCACCATCGATAAAATCTTTTCCGGCTCCACCAATGCAGCTATCGTTTTCAGACTGACCGTAAATCAGGTCGTCTCCGGCTCCGCCAAGCAAGGTATCGTTGCCAGCGCCGCCCCAAAGCCAATCTGTTCCAGCACCGCCATCCAATAAATCGGCATCATCTGCGCCATAAAGACTGTCACTGCCCAAACCACCGTACAGGCTATCCTTTCCAGAACCAGATTTAAAATCGCTTGCGGTGGCATCCCATTCTCCACCACACAAAAAATCATCTGCACGAGTCCCTGTCACCTTGTCATTGCCTGCGTATGCATAAACAAGGGAAGCGTAGGTTCCTGTGATCGTCTGGGTTGTCGCCATCTTAGGGAGGCTATTACTCGCCAAGGTTAAAACATCATCCCCGGCTAAGAATACAGAAATCACGTCTGTCACTTTCGCAGCCCCAAAACCAAAACCCGATGCAACATTTGTCTTGCTCATCGTTAAATCAGTGGCCGCTAGGCTAGACGTTCCTGACTTTAAAGAGAGTGCTGTAAAGTTTCCGGCGTAATCAGTAATTGATGGAGATGTAGACGTTGTGGACGTCGCTGTGCCGAGAATATTGCCGCTTGAAGACACCAAATTCACCACTGAAGGGGTTTGAAGTGTGTCTAAACCCTTAGCGTCAAAAGAGACATACCCTTCCGAACGGGTATTAAGGATTTCTCCTGTTGCTTTGTTTAATCGGTACTCTGTCGAAAAATTCCCCTTCAGCGCCCAAGTAGAGCCGTCGTAGCCCTTGAAAGAGATATTCGTGTACTTCAACGAATAACTTACTCCCCCAGTTTCTGTAACTGAAGAAGAAAACTGGCCCTTGGCCGTGTATTTACCTGCCAAGCCAACGGCTGTGTATCCAGAAAATTCTGAAGCAATAGAGGTGGCCTGTCCGCTGCTATTAAGCGTCAATGATTGGTGACCCGTAAAACTGTATGCAGTATCCGCTCCTGTGTATTTGGGGTTGCTGACGGTGTACACGCTTCCAGATTTTTTAACTGGCGTATCAAAAGCGGCGTCCTCGGCTAAGAGAGAAACGATTTCTGATTTCACATGACTTATAAAATCCAAACCACTTTGCACCGTGGGGATTTTTGACAAATCCGTTGCAAGGAGATCTGCGCTCACCGTAATTTTTGTCATCTAATTTTCAGCCTTTTCTATTCCGAATCCAGTTTGATTCATGAGTTTGCTTGGTACGGGTACTATTCGAGAACCGCCTCTTCAAAACAAGATCCATGCCAATCAATACAGCCCCTGTTGCAAACAACGATACCAGTACGATTACCGACCTCAGTGCGGCTTCGAGCATTACTGGCGCGACGCTTCTGGCAAATGACACAGATGCTAACAGTGACACGCTTTCGATTCTGTCAGTAAGTTCAACTTCCTCACTCGGATCGGCTCTCTCACTTTCCGCCGGAATCATTACCTATACGCCAGGCACCAGCGTAAAAGCGTTAGCCGCTGGCGTAGCTGGAACCGACACGTTTACCTATGTTGTCGCAGACCCCAGCAATGCTCAGACAACTGGAACTGTTACTTTGTCGATCACGGGCATCAATGACACTCCGGTATTGAATATCGCTACGCCTAACCAATTGCTTTATCGGGCGACAGCCTTTAGTTACACCCTTCCCGTTGGTGCATTTACAGACCCGGATACGGGTGATTCGCTTACTTATACAGCGACATTATCTGATGGCACTAGCCTCCCTGAATGGCTTGCATTTGACCCTTCATGTGTTAGTTTTTCTGGAACGCCACCAGCAGACATCAGCACATCCCTAGCCATTAAAATTACTGCAACAGATAAATTAAACGCACATATAAGCACCGAATTTTCTATTGTTCCAACTAATTCAGCGCCTTTCCTTGCCATCCCAATAGATGCACAGTCTGCAACAGAAAAATCGCCGTATTCCTTTACGCTCCCCGCCGACAGCTTTACTGAGCCAGATTCGGCTATTGGTGATTCAATCACCTACAGCGCCACCCTTTCATCTGGAACAGCCCTACCTTCCTGGCTTTCTTTCAACAGTGCGACTCAAATTTTATCGGGAACACCGCCGTCCGGATCAACCGGAGCGCTTAGTCTTCGAATCACCGCAACGGATACCCATCAAAGCTCAACTTCTTGCGACTTTAGTCTCACGATAGAAAACATCAACGACGCTCCAACGCTAGCCAACAAGCTTGGGACAGTGACATGGAACGCGCTAGAAGCCGGTGAGTACACGATTCCAGCAAATACATTTGCTGATATTGATGATGGTGATTCACTGGCACTCAGTGCAACGAATCTGTTATTGAAATCATTGCCGGACTGGCTAAGCTTCGACGGCACAACGTTTACGGGTACGCCGACTAATGCTAATGCGGGGATTACGTCAGTTCTCATCATTGCCACGGACCAATCCGGTGCAGAAGTATCTGGATTCCTTAAACTCAAGGTTAACTATACCAATCAGGCGCCTATCGTCAGCAATAGCATTCCCGACCAAAGCTCGACGGAAGGGAAGAAGTTCTCGTTTTCCGTTCCCAAAAAAACATTCTCGGATCCCGACAAGGGCGATGTACTCACCCTGTCCGCCGACAACCTTCCTGAATGGCTATCTTTTAACACCAGTAAGGGCGTTTTTTCAGGCATCCCGGATGCCCATGCGAGCGGGGATCATCTAATTACCGTCACCGCAACGGATAAAAAGGGGCTAACAACCGAAACCACGTTCACCCTGACCGTCACAGACAACCCCATTATCACGGGAACTAACTACGCCGACTGGCTTGAAGGAGACGAGGGAAATAACTCAATCTATGGAAAAAATGGCAGGGATACTTTAACGGGCGGGGATGGTGAAGATTGGTTCGTCTTTGATACAGCACCAAATCTAAAAAACACCGACACAATCCTTGATTTCACACCGGGCGTAGACAAAATCGTCTTAAGTAAAAAACTTTTTAAGTTACCCCCTCCGGCTGCTGATGACATCGCTTCTGCCTTCGCACTCGGTTACTTTGCGGAGAAACCCACAGATCGACTGCTCTACGATCCTGAATCGGGGATAGTTCTCTACGACCCGGATGGTTCTGGTGTGAAACTCGCTGCCTATATCTGCGTGCTAGTAGGACTACCCGAATTGTCCGCCGCTGACTTAATCCTGCGTTAGCCCTTACTGACAAAACGTGGCACAGGGTTAAAACCCGTACCGCAGCCCAAGCAGTAGCTGTCTTTCGACAAAGTTAAACAGCGGCATGTTGGCTTCTTCTTTGTATTCTTCGATACTTCCCACCACAGACCAGTGTTTTTCAACGGCCCAGTTCAGGGCTACCCGCCAGTTGGTTTTGGCACTTGAACGACTGCGGTTGTTAGCCATTAGTGGGCTGTATCCTTGCTGATCTTCTGCCACGCCGACAACGAGAGAGCCTTCCAGTACCAGTACTGGCGAAATGGCATGAAGCACATCCAGCGTCAGTTCTTTGCGATAGGCAATGCCACCGGCACGGAGCGCATCAGGGCGGTCTTGCCCAACACGCGCACCCAATGCCACACCTGTTTTGTCGTAGGTGCAATAAATCCGCCCTGTTAGCCATTGCAGCGTTGCATCGGTGTAGCCCGCTGGCTGGTAGTCACGATGTTCGATTTCCACACGAGCCAAGGTGGAGCAGGTGGCACTGATGGGTTGCTTGATGCCCGCATGTAGTAGCGTACTGTCCAACAAATGCACGCCGCCCATTTGGTAGGTTTGAACGCCAACACCCGCGATCAGGCGAGCCATTTGTGCCCACGGAAGCTGAATGGGCCGATCTTGAGAATAGGCCAAGCCAATATCTTGGGCGTTATAACCTGTGGTGTTAGGTAGTTCCTTGTGTCTAGCTTGTATGACCCATTCGCTAAACCCTTTGGTTTCATCATCAGAATTCAGCGGCTGAACATGCTGAAGCAGCCCTCGCCATTGGTAAATGGCGTCTGAGCGGGGTTTTCTGGAAGGGTCGAGCGCCAGATATACAGGATCCGCACCCGTGGGGGTTAGCGTAATGCCGCTGGTTGCCACGCCAGCATTGGCATTATTGGTATGGCCCGCTTGAAACCACCATTCACCGCGCCAAGTTTTGCTTTGTTCGCGATCTTTTGTTTGCGCTTTTGCCAGCTGTTCTGCCCGCCGTTCCGCCAATTGCTGCGCCTGTAATTGCTGGCGCACTTGCTGAATCTGGGCTCTTAGCGCGGGCGGCGGCTCAAAGGAATTTTCCACAAAAGCGAGCAAACCTTCGGCACTTTGCCCGTCACCTAGGCGAACATTGGCCACCGCCAAGTCAATCCATGCGCCTGCGTGATTAGGGTTTTGTAGCGTTACGCGTTCAAAGGCGTGCAGAGCAAGTGTGTTTTCATCGCACCCGAGGGCCGCAAGCCCCAGCATG
>JBEGTT010000057.1:0-9929 GCA_041179245.1 Pseudomonadota bacterium | reverse complement strand
GTCGTCGAGCAGTTCCGGCGGCGCTTCGGTGGTGACGCTGCAGTTCAGTCTGGAATTGACGCTGGATGTGGCGGAACAGCAAGTTCAAGCGGCAATCAATGTGGCGACGCCATTTCTGCCTGCTGATCTGCCGATGCCGCCGGTGTACAGCAAGGTTAATCCGGCGGATGCGCCGATTCTGAGTCTATCGATTACTTCCACCACGCTGCCTTTACCCAAGGTTCAGGAACTGATTGACGGGCGGATTGCCCAGAAAATTTCGCAGTTGCCCGGCGTCGGTTTGGTGACCTTGGCGGGTGGGCAACGGCCTGCGGTCCGGGTACAAGTTAACCCCACAGCGTTGGCGGCACATGGTCTGAATCTGGAAGATCTCCGCACCGCCATTGGTAACGCCAACGTGAATATGGCCAAAGGCAGTTTTGATGGCCCGATGCGCGCTTCAACGGTGGATGCGAATGACCAATTGAAATCTGCCCGCGAATATCGTGATCTGATTATTGCTTGGAAAAATGGAGCGCCCTTGCGGCTGCAGGACATCGCCGTGGTGATTGATGGGGCCGAAAACAACCGTTTAGCCGCTTGGGCGAATCGTTCATCGGCGATTATTTTGAACGTGCAACGCCAACCTGGCGCGAATGTGATCGAAACGGTGGACCGCATTCAGGCCTTGTTGCCCACCTTAAAAGCCGCGCTACCAGCCGATATTGAAGTCAGTTTGATGAGTGATCGAACCACCACGATTCGGGCATCGATCCAAGACGTAAAACACGAGTTATTCCTGTCGATTGTGCTGGTCGTGCTGGTCATTTTCCTTTTCCTGCGCAGTGCATCTGCCACGGTCATTCCTGCGGTTGCTGTGCCGGTATCGTTAGTGGGTACGTTTGCGGTGATGCATCTGGCCGGATTTTCGATCAACAACCTAACCCTGATGGCCCTGACCATTGCCACCGGTTTTGTGGTCGATGACGCGATTGTGATGATTGAAAACATTTCCCGACATCTCGAAGAAGGGAAAACGCCATTTCAAGCAGCCATGGATGGCGCTTCCCAAATCGGCTTCACCATCATTTCACTGACCATTTCCTTGGTTGCTGTCTTGATTCCGCTACTGTTTATGGGTGATGTGGTGGGGCGTTTGTTCCGGGAGTTTGCGATTACCTTGGCGGTGGCAATTCTGATTTCGGCGGTGGTGTCTTTGACTCTTTCGCCGATGATGTGCGCGCGCTTGCTGAAA
This sequence comes from Pseudomonadota bacterium, assembly GCA_041179245.1. GTDB lineage: Bacteria > Pseudomonadota > Gammaproteobacteria > Burkholderiales > Rhodocyclaceae > JBEGTT01. Next base: position 8,695 of record JBEGTT010000057.1, on the reverse strand, counting down.
CCCGAACACACCATCAAAGAGTCTCCTTGGATGCGCCGCTGGCGGGAAGCGTTTGAAGTCTTAGTGGCACGTTATGCGCTGGCCTTGAACTGGGTGCTGGATCGTCAGCGTCAAACCTTGTGGGTGGCGGCAGGAACGCTGGTGTTAACGGTAATTCTGTATGTCCTAGTGCCCAAGGGATTTTTTCCGGTGCAGGATACCGGGGCGATTCAGGGCATCAGCGAAGCACCACAATCCATTTCGTTTATCGCCATGCGTGAACGTCAGCAAGCTTTGGTTGATGTGTTGTTGGCTGATCCGGCGGTCGATAGCGTGGCTTCGTTTATTGGGGTGGATGGAGTCAATACCACGCTGAATCGGGGTAGGGTACAAATCAACCTGAAACCGAAAGGTGAGCGCAATGCCGACGCGGCGGGAGTGATTCGCCGGCTGCAATCTGCGTTGGCCGGGGTGAATGGCATCCAGCTATTTCTCCAGCCGGTACAGGAATTAACCATTGAAGATCGAGTTAGCCCTAGTCAATATCCCTTTACCTTGGATTCGGCTGATCCTGAGTTGCTGTCGGTTTGGCTCCCCGGTTTTCTGGAAAAACTGTCGGCTTTGCCGGCTTTGCGTGATGTCAGTAGTAATTGGCAAGACCAAGGCTTACAGGTCTATCTGGACATCAATCGGGACACTGCGGGCCGTTTAGGGATTACGCCGGCGATGATTGATAACGCGCTGTACAACGCCTTTGGGCAACGATTGGTGTCGACCATTTTTACCCAATCTAGTTTGTATCGTGTGGTGTTGGAAGTTCAGCCTGATTTCCGCCAGAACCCCGTTGCTTTGTCGGGTATTTATTTAGTGAATAGCGCGGGAAAATCGGTGCCATTATTGGCCGTAGCCGCCGTGCGGGAACAAACGACGTCGCTGGCGATACACCACCAAGGCCAGTTTCCTTCCGCTACCGTCTCGTTTAACTTGGCCCGAGGGGTTGCGTTGGGTGAAGCGGTTGCGTCGGTTCAGCAATTGGCGGCTGAGGAGGGATTGCCGCCAGGCGTTCAAATGCGCTTTCAAGGCGCGGCGCAAGCGTTTGAAGCGTCATTGTCCAACACCTTGTGGTTGATTTTGGCCGCAGTGGTGACCATGTACATCGTGCTGGGTGTGCTGTACGAAAGTTTTATTCATCCGGTGACCATTTTGTCGACCTTACCGTCGGCGGCGATTGGGGCGTTGTTGGCGTTGTTGGTCACCGGCACTGACCTGAGCGTGATTGCGGTCATCGGCATTATTTTGCTGATTGGGATCGTGAAGAAAAACGCCATCATGATGATCGACTTCGCGCTGGAAGCCGAACGGTCGCAAGGTAAGTCCCCTCGCGAGGCGATCTACGAAGCGTGTTTACTCCGGTTTCGCCCGATTTTGATGACCACCTTGGCCGCACTTTTTGGCGCATTACCGCTGATGCTCGGGCAAGGGGTGGGTTCGGAGTTGCGTCAGCCGTTGGGCCTTACGATGGTCGGTGGTTTGCTGGTCAGCCAAGTGCTGACTTTATTTACCACGCCGGTGATTTATCTGGCGTTTGATCGCTGGTCTCGCCGGTGACCACTCGTTTGGACCGGTTCTTCGCATGGTCGATTCATCGGCCCGTCGCTACCACTTTGCTGACTTTGGCGATGACCTTGTTAGGTTTGGTTGCCTTTCGGCTGCTACCTGTAGCGCCTTTGCCGCAGGTGGATTTCCCCAGCATCTCTGTGTCGGCTAATTTGCCCGGTGCCAGCCCGGAAACCATGGCAGCAACAGTCGCCACGCCTTTGGAACGTTCTTTTGGTCAGATTGCCGGTATTACCGAAATGACCTCGTCCAGCACCTTAGGGAATACCCGCATCAGCCTGCAGTTCGACCTAAATCGTGACATCAATGGCGCAGCTCGGGACGTCCAAGCGGCGATCAATGCCGCCCGTACCACGCTGCCCACGGGATTGCCGAATAGCCCGACCTATCGCAAGGTGAATCCAGCTGATGCGCCGGTGATGATTTTGGCGCTGACCTCCAAACGTTATTCACGAGCCGAAATGTACGATGCCGCTTCGACCATTCTGGCGCAAAAAATTGCGCAGGTTGAAGGGGTGGGGCAGGTATCAGTCGGAGGGAGCTCCTTGCCCGCCGTCCGTGTGGCGGTGAATGCAGCTACGCTGACCTCACTGGGTTTGGGGATGGAAGATGTACGTAATGCCATCGTGGCGACCAATGCCAATCGTCCGAAAGGTTTTCTGGAAGATGACCAACACCAATGGCAAATTTTGGCCAACGATCAAGCGCGCACCGCAGCGGAATATCAGCCTTTATTGCTGGCGTGGAAAAACGGTACGGGTGTTCGTTTAAGTGATGTCGCCAAGGTGGAAGATGGGGCACAGGATGTGCGTAATATGGGTTTGTTTAATGGCCAGCCAGCAGTCATTTTGTTGATTACCAGACAGCCCGGCGCCAACATCATCGAAACAGTAGGACGGATTAAAACCTTGCTGCCGATGTTGCGGGCCACCATCCCCGCCGCGATGGATTTATCGGAAGTGATGGACCGTACACCTACCATTCGAGCCTCTTTGCGGGAAGTCGAGCGGTCTTTGATGCTGGCCGTAGCGCTGGTGGTGATGGTGGTGTTTTTGTTTCTGAAAAATGCACGGGCAGCCCTGATTCCCAGCGTCGTAGTGCCGGTGTCACTGATTACGACCTTTGCGGTGATGTATCTGGCTGGGTTCAGCCTAAACAATATTTCCTTGATGGCCCTGACGGTGGCGACGGGGTTTGTCGTTGACGACGCGGTGGTGGTGTTGGAAAACATTAGCCGCCATCTGGAAAACGGTATTTCCCCCTTTGATGCGGCCTTAAAAGGCGTTAGGGAAGTGGGATTCACCGTGCTGGCGATGAGTTTGTCGCTGGTTGCCGTATTTATTCCGATTTTGTTGATGGGCGGAATTGTCGGGCGCTTGTTCAGCGAGTTCGCCATTACGTTAACCGCTGCTATTGGTGTTTCGCTGATTGTTTCCCTGACCATGACGCCGATGCTGTCGGCGCGGTGGTTGCGGAAGCGAGAAGGGGTGACGCCATCAACGCCGGGTTTGGCCACTTATCGTCACTCACTTGATTGGGCTTTACGCCATCCGCGAACCATCATGCTGATTTTGTTGACCACCATTGGCCTGAATGTTTATCTCTATGCCATCGTGCCCAAGGGCTTTTTTCCGCAGCAGGATACGGGCCGGGTGATGGGTTTTATTCAGGCCGATCAGAGTATTTCCTTTCAAGCGATGCGCGGTAAGTTGGCGCAGTTTGTCGAGATCGTTCAGCAGGATGAAGCGGTGCTCAACGTGATTGGGTTTACCGGCGGTTCGCAACGCAATGGGGGGCAGATGTTTATTGCCTTGAAGCCGTTGGCGGAACGGGACGTTTCGTTGGAGGAAGTGATTAACCGACTGCGCGGAAAACTGGGCCGTGTGCCGGGGGCAAGCTTGTTTTTGCAAGGCGTTCAGGATATTCGGATTGGTGGGCGGCCGAGTAATGCCCAGTTCCAGTACGCCATTCAGGCCGACTCTCTGGAAGAGTTGCAAACGTGGGAAACCAATGTCCGGCGCGCTTTTCGGGAGTTGCCCGAGTTGGCGGATGTGAATACCGACCAGCAGGACAAAGGTCTACAAACCACCTTGGTGATTGACCGGGATACGCTTAATCGACTGGGACTCAACCAGAAACAGGTCAACGCCACCTTGAATGACTTGTTTGGTCAGCGTTTGGTGTCCACGATTTACAACCCACTGAATCAATATCGGGTGGTTTTGGAAGCCAGCGCTGACGATTTGCAAGGGCCGGAAACCTTGTCCCGAACATGGTTTGTATCCGCAACGGGTGCCCCAATTCCGCTATCGGCCTTTGCTCGCTGGGAAGTGACCTCAGCGCCATTAGGGGTAAACCACCAAGCCGGTTTTCCGGCCAGCACCATTTCTTTTAATTTGCCGCTGGGCACTTCATTGTCCGATGCCAAATCAGCGATTGAAGGCGCCTGGCGTGATTTGCGTGTACCGGCGAGTGTCCAAGGCAGCTTTGAGGGAACGGCGAAAGCCTTTCAGGGAACTTTTTCCAAACAACCGACACTGATCCTAGTCGCTATTCTGGCGGTGTATATCGTGCTGGGGATCTTGTACGAAAGCCTGATTCACCCGGTAACGATTCTGTCGACATTACCCTCGGCTGGTGTTGGCGCTTTGTTGGCTTTAATGGCGTTTAAGTCTGAATTTAGCGTAATCGCCTTAATCGGGATTTTCTTGCTCATTGGTATTGTGAAAAAGAACGCCATCATCATGATCGATTTTGCGTTAGCGGCACAACGGGAGCGGGGGCTGACACCCCAAGCGGCGATTCACGAAGCCTGTGTGCTGCGTTTTCGCCCAATTATGATGACCACCTTTGCGGCTATGTTTGGTGCTTTGCCGTTGGCGCTGGGGACGGGAGATGGGGCCGAATTACGCCAGCCGCTAGGGATTTCGATTGTCGGTGGTTTGTTGTTTAGTCAGATTTTGACCTTGTACACCACGCCGGTGGTGTATTTGTATATGGAAAAACTGTCCAAGTGGCGGCTATTTCGGAAGATGTTATGAAAAAAGTGCTTTTCAATTTGATGGTTTGTTTCTTGGCTGGTTGCGCGTTGGGGCCGGACTACAAAAAGCCGGAAATCACTGTACCTGCTGAGTTTCGCCAAGCCACTTCTGCCGACGCAGAACTGGGCAACCGCTGGCAACCGGTTGATCGTTTGCGTACCGCAAATGACAGTCGTCCTTGGTGGGAACGATGGTGGGGATTGCCTGCCGACCACGAGCTTGCTCAATGGCTGCTGCAGGTGGAAAAAGCCAATCCCAATGTTGAATTACTTACCGCACAATATCGCCAAGCGGATGCTTTGCTTTCGGCGGCCAGAGCGCCTTGGTGGCCCAGTTTATCAACCACCGTGAGTAGTTCTCGTGGGCAGGGCGTAGTGGGTACAACCGGGGGTGTAACCACGGGGGGCGCCGTCAGAGTGACGGATAAAGTTTCGGCGGCAACAAGCTGGGAAGTCGATTTGTGGGGCAGGATTTCACGCGGCGTCGAGAGTAACGAGGCCGCTTTGGCGGCAAGTGCGGCTGATTTGAAAGCCGCTATTCTGAGTGCCCAGATTGCCTTTGCCCAAGCCTACTTTCAGTGGCAAGCCAACCACGGACAACAGGATTTACTGAACCAAACCGTGTCGGCTTATACCCGCACGTTAGGCATTACTCGCAGCCGTTATGAAGCAGGGGTGGCGCCGCGTACCGATGTCTTGCAGGCCGAAACTCAGTTGAATACTGCGCGGGCACAATATCTGGATTTGTCCATCCAGCAGGGGCAACTAGAACACGCAATGGCGGTATTGGTGGGTAAAGCACCCGCTGAATTCAGCGTTCCGACGACCAGTGATTTACCTCCCTTACCGAACCTTCCGGCCATTTTGCCAGCGCAATTATTGCTCGCTCGGCCCGATGTGGCGGCGGCTGAACGTCGAGTGGCGGCGGCCAATGCTCAGATTGGCGTAGCTCAAGCGGTATTTTTCCCGACATTCTCGTTAGGCGGTTCTTTGGGTTATCAAGACAATACCTTCCGCGACATCATCAGTGCCCCCAATCGTTTTTGGTCATTTGGCCCATCCGTCGCGCTGACGCTTTTTGATGGTGGCGCACGGTCAGCCGCGAAAGCTCAGGCCGAGGCCACCCACGCCCAAAAAACTGCGGTTTACCGACAAACGGTACTGACCGCTTTTCAAGAGGTTGAGGATCAATTGCTGACTTTGCGGGTGCTTGCCGCCGAAGAGGAAGTCCAGGCAGCCAGTGTTTCTGGTGTTAGCCAAGGGCTACAAATTACAGAGCATCAGTACAAGGCCGGTACAGTGGCGTATCTGAATGTCACCGCATCGCAGGCGACAGCGTTGGCCGCTCAACGGAGTCTGCTGGATATCAAACTGAGACGCTCACTCGCTGGTTTGGCATTGGTTAAGGCTGTGGGTGGGCAAATGTCATCAGGAGTTAACAATACAAATCAATGATCTAGAGATTGAATAAGGCTGGCGGTCACTGCATCAGAAGGGATCGCTTGTTTGCCTTTGTGTTCTCTGAAGAAGTCCTGCGCGCTGACCTTCTCCAGAAATCTCTAAATTAAACGGCTCGGTTACTCGGGGGGAGGTCAGTTCAATTGAATGCGACACTTGAAGTTATCCATATGTGTTTTTTTGTCCCAATGCGTGAATAGGATCGGGTAAGGATTTATGCACTACTTGCAGTTTTTTTCCACCACCCAAGTCATTTCAATTGCCTTGTTAGGTCTTGTGTTGGGCAGTTTCATCAATGTGGTGATTTGTCGTTTGCCGATCATGCTGGGCATCGTGGAAACGCATCAACATCCAGATCGATTGAACTTGGTATGGCCTCCTTCTCAGTGCATGGCATGTGGGCAACGCATACGCTGGTGGGAAAATGTTCCGTTGTTAAGCTTTTGGTACCTGCGAGGCCGTAGTGTTTGCTGCCAATCGCCTATTTCGTGGCGCTATCCGGCGGTTGAGTTGTCTGGTTGCTTGCTAGCATTGTTCGCCTTCAGCGTATCCGGGATTTCCGTACAAGGCTTGTTATTGCTGGCCGTGTCGTTGGGATTGTTAGCTTTATTTTGGATTGATCTAGATCATTGCCTCCTTCCTGACGTGCTAACACTTAGCATTTTAGGCTTGGGAATATTGGCTAGTTTTTTGGGATATGGGCAGGCCATATTTTCTGATGCTGTGTGCGGGGCATTTGTTGGATGCGGCAGCTTGTGGGGAATTAGGGATATTTTTCAGAAGCTAACTGGAAAAGAAGGGCTTGGGTTCGGGGACGTCAAGCTTCTGGGCGCGATAGGAGCTTGGGCTGGATGGCAACATTTGCCCGACGTGATATTGATCGCAAGCTTGCTAACCTTGACGGTAGCCGTTGCACAGATCAGTAGGGGGCGCATGCAGCGGGATGCGCAGATTCCGTTTGGCCCAGGATTGGTAATTGGTGCGCTGTTTGTATTGCTGACCTAAGCCAAAGATTGGCGAGTTAATCCTTAAACTTGAGCTCGTCGTGGCAAGCGCGGCAGGTTTTGCTCAGTTTAGTGTACTGGGAACGCAAAGCAGAAACGTCAGCCGTTGGGGACAATTTGAACATCTCTGCCGATTCCCGAGAAAAATTTCCAGCCAATTCTGTCGCCTGCTGAGGGTTTTTGAAGAGAGCAGGTTTAACCCTCGTTTCCTTCCATCCATATCCCGTTTCAGTGCCCGGTGCGTACAGCGACCCCATGCCAGCGTTGGCTAGTGTGGCAATTACATTGGCTGAGCGGGTGATTTCTTCGCGATCAAATACAGGGCCTTCAAGACTGTTCTTGATTCTCGACATGTTCCAGACAATGACCTGATAAGCCGACTGACGCCATTTGATGATGGTTTCCGGTTTGGTTTGTTGGGCAAAGACGGTTACCGAATGAGCCATCACCAAGACAACAATAAATAACTGGCCAAGCCTGCGTTTCATACCGAATTCCTCACGGTGTTAAATGGGTGTTTGGGTTACTCATTCTTTACCACTTGCCTTCGAGTGTCAGCAGAAACGAACGTGGCAGCTTGTCGAGACTGCCCAATTGCCAATCTTGTCCACCGGAGTACGCCCGCACGGTTCTACGAGTATCTTCACCAAGGATGTTTTGTAGCGTTAGGCGAAGATTGACGGTGGGGGTTACTTTTCTGACCCAATACGCATCGAGCACTGAACGCGATTTGGTTTCAGCCCATTGTTCACCGGCTACGTCGGTTTTGGTTTTGCCGGTTTGCTGCAATAAGAAACCTGCATTGGAGGTGAGTTTGGGCAGTGACTGGTCGTAACCAAATGTCCAGATGTAGGCGGGCACCTCTCGTGCATTTCGTGTTATTCCAAGGCGGGAGTCTTCAACTCGGGCATGTGGTAGTGTTAGGTGTGAGCGGAATGATCCACCTTTTAACCCCATTTGATCGGTCTTGATTTTTCCATCGACCTCAAATCCTGTGTGTTTCGCAGTTCCTTCATTGTAGGGACGCTCAACCCAGCGACCTGATTCCTGTGTACTACGACGCTCAATAAAATCTTCAGTCTCGCGGAAATACAGATTGGTGCCCACCACGGCAATTTCTTCTGGCCAATAGTGTTCAAGTGCAAATTCTAGATTGACTGATTTTTCTGGGCGGACATCTGGGTTACCACGGCGATCTGGTTCAAGCGGATTGTTGGCACTGGTCGAACGGATCGGTGCATTGGTGATTTCTTCTAGTTTAGGGGCCTTGATACCTGTCCCCAAGGATGAGCGGAAAACCCAGCTATCAATAAATTCCCAACGGGCTGCGACGGAAGGGGACAAAAGGCCATGGGATGAAGAGCGGGAATCGGCCTCAAGGGTAATCGCTTCATTGCGTAAGCCGGAGGTCATGGAGAAGTCTTTGCTTAGACTCCATTCATCTTGCAACCACGCCACATTCTGACGTTCCTTGACATGGAAAAGATCATTGGCAACGTAGGTGCCGCCAAAATTTTGGTTTTCAGTACGGCTGAAATCAATTTGTTCAAGGCCAAAGGCTGAGACGTGGTCACCCCAGCCCCGGTCCATTCGAATA
>JBEGTT010000056.1:0-2643 GCA_041179245.1 Pseudomonadota bacterium | reverse complement strand
CGACAAGATGAGAATGATGACGATAGGCGCAGCAATCTGAGTCGGATTAATCCGACTAAACATATTTTGCAGAACCATTACCGCACTCGCCATTACACAGCCTCCGGTACGACTAATTCATCTGGCACAAACAAACGCTGAGGGGGCATAGGCTGATTCCCCCCAACTTCCTTCCAACGGTTCAGTTGCATCACATAGGCCAAAATTTCGGCAACAGCCTCATACAACCCAGACGGAACCGCCTGTTCAAGTTCCACATATTTGAATAACGAACGTGCCAGCGGAGGAGCTTCCATCAAAGGCACCCCATTTTCCGCACCAATTTTCTTGATGTTCTGCGCCACCAAACCGACCCCTTTGGCAACCACCTTCGGCGCACTCATCCCATCCGTATAGGAAATCGCCACCGCGTAATGTGTCGGGTTAGTCACAATGACATTAGCCGCAGGCACTGCCGACATCATTCGCCGGCGAGAAGCTTCCCGTTGAAGCTGGCGAATCCGCCCCTTAACCATTGGGTCACCTTCGGACTCTTTGGATTCTTGTTTAACTTCTTCCTTGCTCATCTTCAGCTTTTCATAGTACTGCCAGAGCTGGAAGGGCACATCAATGGCCACAATGACCACCATACCCAACACCACCATGAAAAAAGAAAATGTAATTAGATGCCCCATATTGCTCACGGCAATATTTAGCGGCTGCCCCATCAGCGCCAGCATCTCATCCCGCTGCCGCCAGATCACCCATGCCGCAACCAAGCCGACCAAGGCTGACTTGGCAATTGACTTTACTAATTCAGACAGGCCGTTCCAAGAAAACATGCGACCAATCCCCGTCATGGGGTTCATGCGTGAAAAATCAGGCGAGAGGAGGGAGGGTGCAAACACAAATGAGTTCAATAAGAAAGGGGGCAGCAATGCCGCAAAAATAATAATTCCAAGTAAAGGTGTAAAAGCGATAACCGCATCCAAACCTAGGTCAGAGACACGCGCAAGCGCCAACTTTGGCTCTCGCATAGTCTGAACATCAATCGTTAAACCCTTACGCATCAATAACATAGATTTTTGGGCAAACCAGCCACCCATCACCCACAAAGTCCCCGAGCTAACCAATAAAAGCAAAAACGTACCCAATTCTTTTGAATGGGGAACCTGCCCTTTTTCCCGAGCCTGCTCTAGCCGCCTACCACTCGGCGCTTCCGTTTTTTCTAGGTCACTATCTTCAGCCATAGACATCGCCCGATTTATTGGCGCCCATTATAGAAAAAACTCAAGAAAATTAAAGGGGTAGCGCAGGTATTTTACGTGAATTATAGAAAGAAAATGCGCATAAAAAATATCGGCACCAAGAAACAGCACCGATATCCAATAGGTAAAGCACTCACTCTCTCACCAATCACCGCCCAAACGCGCCGCCTATAAGCACTAGCTCAGTGTAGTATCTTTGCAATGAAGCTCAGTAAAATATAAAAACAGACAAAAAATCAATGAGCTGCACGGATAATAAAGCGGTCATAACTTTTGGCGGAGAAGATGGGATTCGAACCCATGTGCCAGATTTCTCTGACCATCCGATTTCGAGTCGGCGCCGTTATGGCCACTTCGGTACCTCTCCTAAGGACGTAAATGGTATCACGCCAATTTTCTGACTTTCTCCACTGCCCAGCTTCTACCTTACGCAGATTTAGCCGTCTATTTTGTGTTGCTAGTTTCGCGGTGTGTTTATTTGCGGCCTGCAGCCAGCCGATGCCATTCCCGCCTATCAAGCCGCTTTCCAAGCTTATTGTGTTAACTCCCTTAGGATCTTTGAGTTACGAACCGGCCATATCGCCTGAAAAAACAGCTAGCGGATTTGGTCACGACCTGGTTTCCGAATTCGCTAATACTCAGGGCCTTGAAGCGGAATTTGTAACGGTACTAGCGGAAGACATTCCTGAAAAACTACGGCAGCACAAAGGGCACTTAGCCGTTGGCTGGATTCATTCTGATGGCGATCACGGTTTAATCGCTGGGCCAACCATTGCCGAAACAGTTGATGTACTTGTTCAGCACCAATCCAGCGTCCCCGTTCGAAATATTCATGCGTTAATGGGGCAAACGCTTCATATCGCCAAGGGAAGCCATGCTGATATGGCCCTTGCCATCCCAAAAACAGACTCACCGGAAAATACGTCCCCACCATTTGATCTCAAGCTCATCAAGGGGGAAGACGCTTTTCAGCTACTCGAAAAAATTTCTAATCAAGAAATCGAGTTTGCCATCGTTGACAAAGCCACATTCAGCATTGCCCTGAACTATTTCCCAAACTTGGTAAGCTCCCTAAAGATTGGCAAACCGTACCCCATTACGTGGCTTTTCCCGGCCCAGAGCGCCCCGCTACTATTGGAGAAAGCCAATCAATTTATTCAAGCTAGCCACGAGGACGGCAGCATCCGCCACTTGCTTGATCGTTACTTGGGCCATGTTGAACGCCTGACACAAAACGACAGCACTATCTTCATTGAGCGTATTCAATCTGCCCTACCTCAGCTTCGAGTGCACTTTATTAGCGCTCAAGAACAAACCGGTATTGATTGGCGTTTGTTGGCTGCCATTGCTTACCGAGAATCCGGCTGGGACCCATTGGCCACCAGCCATACCAATG
>JBEGTT010000055.1:0-35919 GCA_041179245.1 Pseudomonadota bacterium | reverse complement strand
TAAGCCGTTGATCGTGCACTCGACCTGACGTGCACCAGCCATCACCGCGGCCAACGAATTAGCCACCGCCAAGCCCAGATCGTTGTGGCAATGAACGGACCACACCACCTTATCCGAATTGGGCACACGTTCAATCAACTGACGAATCGTGTCCGCGTACTGCTGTGGAATGTTGTAGCCAACGGTGTCAGGCACATTCAGCGTCGTGGCGCCTGCCTTAATCACTTCATCAAAAATACGGCAAAGGAAATCAATCTCCGAACGCCCGGCATCTTCGGCCGAAAATTCAACATCATCGGTGTATTCACGCGCCCACTTAATCGCCTTAACCGCCTGTTCAACCACTTGATCTGGACTCATACGGAGTTTTTTCTCCATGTGAATCGGGCTAGTAGCGATAAAGGTATGGATACGACCGGACTTAGCCGGTTTGATGGCTTCACCTGAGCGACGAATATCGTTTTCACTTGCCCGCGCCAACGAACAGACCGTGGAATCCTGAATCACCTGAGCAATCGAATGAATTGCATCAAAATCACCCGGAGAGGCGGCTGCAAAACCCGCTTCAATCACGTCAACCTTCATCCGCTCCAACTGGCGAGCCACGCGAATTTTTTCTTCTTTGGTCATCGATGCGCCGGGGCTTTGCTCACCGTCGCGCAAGGTTGTGTCAAATATGAAGAGTTTGTCTTTCATGGTCAGCTCCAGAAGGGATGCGGGAATATAAAGGAGTTCAAGTGGAGGAACAACCAAGGGGTTCAATCAGTGCAATGGGCCAATCAGCTTGCCTTCTGCCGCCATTTCCCGGATGAGACGCACGGTATCAATGTTGGACTGCTGATAAGCTGATTTTACATAGTCGTCGTACTGAGCATCATCGGGGGCAGCCGGATGGTGGGTGGTGTAGATAAAACGCAAGTACAAATCGAGTTCGCTACGCGCTTCAATTCGAATCGTCAGACTGCCACCTGCATGGGATTCGCTCGCTGCAATCTCGTAATGGGTCGATTCGCCCGGCACCAGCGTTACGCGGTCACGGATGCTCGCCGGGCCAAAGTCGAGCAAACGCTCCAGCCAGTTTTCTCCGCTGCTCAGCACTTCGCAACGTTCTAGTCCCGGTAAGAATGGCTCAGGATTTTCAACCCGGAATAGCAAACCCGCCCAAAGTTGGTCACGGGTTAACAATTCGACGAATGGGTTGTTGATGTCATTAATTTCTAGCAGGTGTTCAAAGCGCATGGCGGCAAATCAAATAAAAGAGGGCGCGATTGTAATCAAAGCCAGAGCAGAACCGCTAACCCGCATTGCCCTACTTTTTTCACTTTTCAACATCTGGCACAAACTTCAACACGTTGCCGTTGATGCAATAGCGTTTGTGGGTGGGCGGTGGGCCGTCGTCAAAGACATGGCCGAGATGAATACCAGAACTCGCGCTACGGACTTCCACGCGTTTCATGCCGTGAGCGACATCTTCGTGCAGGGTAATGGCTCCTTCTTGCGGATTAAAAAAGCTGGGCCAACCGGTGCCACTTTCAAACTTGGTATCGCTGCGGAATAACGGTGCACCGGTAATTGGATCAACAAAGGTGCCAGGACGTTTTTCGTCCAAATTCGAGCCAGTGAAAGGCCGTTCGGTACCTTGTGCGAAAGCGATTTTCTGCTGTTCCGGAGAAAGCAGTTGATAACCCAGCCATTGCCAGAAACGGGCTTTTTCGCCGTTGTAGCCGGTATAACGGGAAACCTCCTTACCTTTCTGGAACAGCACCAAGGTCGGGGTGGCGAACAAGGATTTTTCCAGCGTCCAGCCAGTGGGCGCTTGTGTACTCAGGCTACGCACGACAGTAACGGGAGATGTCCAGTGATCCAGAACTTCCTTCTTAAACTGTTTGCAGTAGGCGCAGTCGTCGGCTTCAAAGACAACCAGTTGGCGCTCAAAATTTAAAGTTTTGCCATCCAGTCGGGTGGCAGGTGTTGTCGGTTCTGTTTTAGTGGGACTCGCGCCGGGGTATTTCACACCCGTACCACCGAGGCCGCAGTAACCATTCGGATTCTTTTGCAAGTAATCCTGATGGTAGTCCTCCGCCTGAAAATAGCTAGTTAAGGCGGTGATTTCGGTGGTAATTGACCCAAAGCCTTGTGCCGTTAAAGCTTGCTGATAAGCGGTTTTAGTTTTTAACGCGAGAGCTTGCTGTGTTTCGTTGTGCGTGTAGATCGCGCTGCGGTAGTTGGTGCCCACGTCGTTGCCCTGCCGGTCGCCTTGGGTCGGGTTGTGGCTTTCCCAGAACTGGATGAGCACGGTTTCCAGATTCACTTTGGCCGGATCAAACGTGACTTTGACGACTTCGGCGTGGTTGCGTTTTTGGGTGACGCCAGCACGCACCGCTTTTTCATGCGCCAAGACAGATTCATAGGTGCCTGCGACCTCGCCATTGGCGTAACCGCTTTCGACATCGAGTACGCCGGGGATGGCGGACATGCGCTTTTCAGCGCCCCAGAAACAGCCCATACCCAGCACGATGTTTTCCGTAGGGCCGAAGTGTGTTGGCTGTGTTTGTGGTGCCAATGATTTGTCGTCGGCGCAAGCGCCCAAAATAAAACTTGTGCTTATCACCAGCATCACTCCTCGAAACAGTCGTTCAAACAACATGACAGAGCCTTTCAGTCGGCGCATCACGCCAATAATCATTGTTGGTTCGATGGTGTTTTTGCGGCTTTAGTTCAACGCATTGAGCGATTCATTGCTGGATCAAACCGATAAGCTCGGTCAGCCCAATTGCTTCGGTATTGTGGCGTAGCGGGAAACGTTCAGTTCCGGGGTAAACGACATAACGCTGCGTGATACCCAAGTCATCACAAGCAATCGCAAAACCTTTGCCTGGACTAGGGGCAGATGAACGTTTGATTTCAATAGCCATATCAGGCACGCCACTTTTTTCCAGTAATAGGTCAATTTCGGCCCCGGCTTGGGTGCGGTAGTAATAAGGTATCCGGCTTGGCGCAGTAGCAAGAATGATGTTTTCGAGGCAATGGCCTTCGTAACTCAGCCCGCAAACCGGGTGGCCAAGCAGATCGTCCAAGGTTTCCAGTTGCAGCAAAGCGTGCAGAACCCCACTGTCACGGAGATAAACCTTCGGCGATTTGACGAGACGCTTACCGACGTTCCCACTCCATGGCCGTAATCGGCGAAGAAGTTGCAGGTCAACCAGCAGGTCGATATACCGATCAACCGTGGGGTTAGAAACGCCCAGTGCACTAGCAAGTCGGGATTGAGTCAGGATGCTGCCTTGCTGATGTGCCAGCATCATCCAAAGGCGGCCAATGGTTTCCACCGGCATTCGAGGTGCGAACATCGGCACATCTCGTTCCAAATAGCTACGCACAAAGTCGTTTCGCCACGCAAGACTAATTGCATCGTTAGGCGCCAGCAGGCTATCTGGGAAACCGCCGCGCAGCCATAGGTCGTTGCTGGCGATATTGGCGGACTGTGCTTCGATGATATCGAGAGGGGATATATCCAGATAAGCCACACGCCCAGCGAGGGTTTCGCTGGATTGGCGCATGAGATCCAGCGAGGCTGAACCCAATAACAAAAACTGGCCATTTCGTAGCCCCGCTTGGCGATTGTCGTCAATGATGCCGCGCAAGATTTCGAAGATGCCAGGCACTCGGTGGATTTCGTCAAGGATGACAAGTTTGCCTTGCTGAGCACGCAGATAACTATCAGCATCGTCGAGCCGTAAACGATCTGCCGGCCGTTCTAAATCAAGATAAATCGAACCTGTTGGCCAGCGTGCAGCCAATTGTCTTGCCAAGGTGGTTTTG
This sequence comes from Pseudomonadota bacterium, assembly GCA_041179245.1. Lineage (GTDB taxonomy): Bacteria > Pseudomonadota > Gammaproteobacteria > Burkholderiales > Rhodocyclaceae > JBEGTT01. The sequence continues at coordinate 32,097 of JBEGTT010000055.1, read as the reverse complement.
CCAACTTGGCGCGGCCCAAGCAGGACGACAGCCGGCATGTAGGCTAACTTTTCTTGCAGGATGGTTTCGGTTTTACGGTTTATCATCCTTGTTATTTTAATATATGCCGTTAAATAAGCAATGATATGACCATGTGTTCAGAAAAGGCTATTCGTATTCCGAAGACTTCCTAGCATCACCACGCACCACTTCAGCCGGATATTTCAAGCGATTGATTTCAACTTTCTCAAGCGCCGCTTGGTAAAGATCAATGCCTAAGCGGTCAGCCAGTCGAACCAGATACAACAACACATCGGCCATTTCCTGCTGAGCGTGTTGCTGCTGTTCTGGCATTAGTTCAACCGCTTCGCCAGTTTTTAACCACTGAAAGATTTCCAGCAATTCGGCCGCTTCTACGCTCAGAGCGGATGCTAGGTTTTTCGGGGTATGAAATTGATCCCAATCTCGTTCGGCTGCAAAGTCACGGACGATTTGGCGAAGATGGGCTAACGGGTTTTCAAGGGTGTTGGGCATGGTGGGTTAGTTGGCTTTTGTCTGATTTGCAAACGCCAAGATTACATCACGGATGGTTTTGCGTTCTGCGGCGGGTAAGCTCAAATAGGTTTCCAGAACCTCTCGTTCTGGGCCACTGATCGCGGCATCCCAAGTGGCTTTTCGTTCTTGCACCGATAACACCACCGCTTCGCCAAACCGTAGCGTATGTGGTTCAACTTTTAGCCATTCGGCTAATACCTGTAATTTGTCTTGTGATGGGATTGCCTCGCCTTTCAACCAGCGAGTGACGGCCTGATACGTGACCGGTTTACCCCAGTACCGGGTATTGAACTGAGGTTCCAGTATTGAAGCGCGTGGTTCATACCCCGCTTCACGCATGGCGGCAGCGAGTCGTGCCGAAAATTCGAGTTTTTCATCCATGAACAGGAAGTTAAGTTCGCAGGTGGTTTTGTTTTACTTATCTGTTGTATCCGTGATACAACAAGTTGTTGTTAACAAAATAAACAAAAACTTCAATGCCCAAGTCCCTGCTCGAACAACTTCCGGAAATCGTGGCCAATGGCCGTAAACAAGCTGAAAAAATCCTCGAAAGTCTTGAAAGCCGGCACCGTGTTGGGCTGCAAACCCGTGAATGGGTCTTGTCCGCCAAAGACAGCGCCGCAACTGACTGGATTACGGCCAACGAACGGCAAGGTCATCTGGCCGAAGCGGGCAATACCGCTTGGACGAACCGCCTGATCTACGGCGACAACCTGCTGGCGATGGCGGCGTTGTTGTCCGGGGACGAAACCACGCCCAGCCTGCGCGGCAAGGTCGATTTGATCTACATCGACCCGCCCTTTGATTCCAAAGCCGACTACCGCACCAAGGTCACGCTCCCCGGCGTGGAGTTGGAACAAAAACCGACGGTGATTGAGCAGTTCGCCTATTCCGATACATGGTCAGACGGCACCGCTTCGTATCTGGCGATGATGACGCCCCGGCTAATTCTGATGCGCGAACTGCTGGCAGACACCGGGTCGATTTATGTTCACCTCGACTGGCACGTTGGGCATTACGTGAAGATCGTGATGGATGAGGTGTTTGGGAAGGAGTGTTTTAGAAATGAAATTGTTTGGCATTACAGCGGATGGAACAAACAGCTAAATAATTCATTTGAGAAGAGGCACGACACACTTTTCATGTACGGAAAAAGTGAGCAACAGTTCTTTGCCTCCTTCTTTGAAAAATGGGAATCCAAAGAGGAATACGTCAAGAAGCGAAAGCAAAAAGTACATGTCGATGAAAGTGGGCGGGAGTACGTGCTTTCAGATGCAGGAGGAGGGGAACGAATCAAGCGATATTTGGACGATGTGATGCGCGATGGCGTTGTCGTTGACGATGTTTGGCACATGGACAAGCTCAATAACTCGTCTAATGAGGGAGTCGGTTATTCAACTCAAAAACCATTTACTTTGCTTGAGCGAGTAATCCTCGCTGGTTCGTCTGAAAATGCACTCGTCGCGGATTTCAACGGCGGTTCCGGCACCACCGCAGCGGTGGCCGAAAAACTCGGGCGGCGTTGGATTACCACCGACCTTGGCAAACCGGCTTGCATGATTATGCGTAAGCGCTTGATTGACCAGAACGCCAAGCCTTTCCTGTATCAAGCCATCGGCGATTACCAAGTCGAAGCGGCGAAAGCGCACATGGGCCGGGATTTCCGTATTGGTGATCTGGCGCAGATTGTGTTGTCACTCTACGGCGCTTTGCCTTTGCCACCGGAAGAAAACCCGGTGCGCAATCTGGGGCAAGACAACAGAGGCGGCAGTAAAACCTTGGTGCTGGCCGATTCGCCAAACAAGCTGACCGGCGCGGCAACGCTGAAAAAAGCCATTGCCCAGCGGGACAATCTGATGGGCGGTTGGGACAGAGTGGTCGTGCTGGGCTGGAACTTTGAGCCTTCCATCGGCGAAACGATTAACGCGCTAAACGATAGCCGACTGGAAGTGCTGGTGATTCCACCAGATTTGATGGATAGGCTGAAAAAGAAAGGCGGGCTGGAAAAGCTGCGCGGGTCAGTGCGCTTTGCTTCGCTGCAATATCTGACCATTCAGCCGGTACAGCGCACCCCGAATAGCGATGAGCAAGAAACCATCAGCGTTCGGCTAAAGAACTATGTGTTGCTGTCGCCGGAAGCGATCAATCTGGATGAAGCCAACCGAGAGAAGTTGCAAAAGGTAGCGAACGCCGAACCGCTGGCGCTGATTGAATACTGGGCAGTTGATCCCGATTACGACGGCAAGGTGTTCCGCTCGGTGTGGCAAGACTATCGTGGCAATGTGGATAACGACGGCGACCCGTTGCGGGTGGTGACGGCGGCGCAATTTACCGTCCCCGCCATCTCCGGCCCGCGCAAAGTCTGTGTGCGAGTGGTGGATGTGTTTGGGTTTGAAGCCGAAGCCAGCGCGGTGGTGGAGGCAAATTGATCCGTGCGGACTATGCCGCCGGATGGCGTTGCAACCATTCGCGCAAAGCTTCGTTCATGCGCGTTTGCCACCCTTTGCCCGTGGCTTTGAAAGCGGTGAGCACGTCGTTATCAATACGTAAGGCAATCTGTGTTTTGTCGGAGCCAAGTGGGCGACCCCGACGGCGGGCGAGGTCGGCTTCAACGGCAACTTTCAGTTCTTCTTCACTGGCTGGGCAGTCATCTTCGTCGATGCCGTCCCAGACGAAGTACCCGCCCGGCGGAGGCGTTTTCATCGCCTCAAGGATGCGTTCCCGTTCAGTTTTCAACTTCTGCGATCCAGTCATAATAAATCCTCGATTCTGCTTCGCTGGCAGTGCGAAAGCTGATGACGCGTATCGCATCACCACGTTGGGTATGAACCACGGTCAGCACCGCCAAATGGTTCATCACATAAGCAAACGATTGCATACGCGCTTCATTCTTCCTTACCGAAACACGATCAAGTCGGTAATTAGCACTGAGCACAATTTCCGCTTGCCGGAAATCCAGCCCATGTTTAGCAAAGTTGCTGCGCCGCTTGGTTTCATCCCAGATCAGTCGATGTTTCATAATTATTGTAGATGCAAAAATAAAGTTGAGCAAGCATGAATAAAAACGACGTTGGCATTTTACCGCTTTCTGCTGGGCTGACCGCTAAAACCCAAACCCTGTGTTTAGGATTGGAAGATGGCAGTGCGGATATTTATGAGTTGGTGACACCCACCACGGCAGAACTGCTGCGCTGGTGGTTTCTCGAAGACATTTGTCTAACGCGGAAATACAACTTTCACCCGGGCCAGCGGCAGGCGATTCTGAACACCATCGTGGCCCATGAAGTGCTGGCGTCGACATCGCTGAAAAACTTGTACGAGCAAACTGCGGCAGAGGCTTTGCTGTCTGGCAGCCTACTCAATGAAGTTGCTCAGCCGAAACACGCGCATCCGAAATATTGTTTGAAAATGGCAACCGGCACGGGCAAAACGTGGGTGCTGCAAGCCTTGATGGTCTGGCAATTGCTGAACGCCAATGCCGCACGGGCTGCGGATGTGGCTGATCCGCGTTTTACGCGCAATTTCCTGATCGTGGCACCGGGCCTGATTGTGTATGACCGGCTGCTGGATGCCTTTTGCGGCAAGCTCAAAAATGGTCAGCGGGATTTTTCGACGTCGGATGTGGCGCGTTATGCCGAACTGTTTCTGCCCGAAGGGATGCGCGAAACCGTGTTTGGATTCGTCCGGGGCAATGTATGTGCAAAAGAAGAAATTGGCCTGAAAACCACTGGCAATGGGCTGTTAGCCATCACCAACTGGCATTTGTTGTCGGAAGGCGCTGAGGATAAAACCGAGTTGGAGATGGATGCGCCGGGTTTGACCTTACCGCCTGAGCAGGTAGTTGCGGGGGTATTGCCACTAACACCGGGCCGAGCAACGGGTAACAGTCTGGATATGTTGGATCGACGTTATGCCCGTGGTGGGGTGCTCGATTATTTGGCAGGATTGCCCGATTTGCTGGTATTTAACGATGAGGCGCACCACATCCACGAGGTGAAAAAAGAAGGCGAAAGTACCGAGGTGGAATGGCAGAAAAGTTTGAGCCGGATTGCTGAATCCAAAGGGCGGCGATTTGTGCAGATGGACTTTTCGGCCACCCCTTACAACGATGTTGGTTCCGGTAAAAACAAGCGCAAGGTGTATTTCCCGCACATCATTGTCGATTTTGATTTGAAAGCGGCGATGCGCGCCGGGCTGGTGAAGTCACTCGTGCTGGATCGACGCAAGGAAATTGGCGCGTTGCCGCTGGAGTTCAAAGCCGCACGCGATGAAGACGGTAATCCCACCTTGTCCGAAGGTCAGCGGGTGATGTTGCGCGCCGGGTTTGCCAAACTGAAAAAACTGGAAACGGACTATCCGAAGATGCTAGTGGTGTGTGAAGACACCACCGTGTCACCGCTGGTCACGCAGTTTTTCATTGAGCAGTTGGGTTTATCCGAAGACGAAATCATGGCGGTGGATTCGGGCAAAAAGGCTGAACTGGGTGAAAAAGATTGGGCACCGATTCGAGAGCGTCTGTTTGACGTCGACCAACACGACAAGCCCCGCATCATCGTCAGCGTGTTGATGTTGCGCGAAGGTTTTGACGTAAACAATATTTGCGTGATCGTGCCATTGCGTTCTAACCAAGCGCAGATTCTGCTGGAACAAACCATCGGACGTGGTTTGCGCTTGATGTGGCGGGATGAAGAATTTGAGGATTTGAAACGCGAAAACCGCGAGCGCATCAAAGGCGGGCAAGAACCAAAAAGCCTGATTGACGTGTTGTCGATTGTCGAACATCCGGCTTTTCAATCGTTCTACGACGACCTGATGGCCGAGGGCTTGGCCGGAACTTCCAGCGAAGACAGCGATAACACCAGCAGCACGGGCGACCTGATTTCGGTGGGGTTACGTGACGGGTTTGAGGCATTTGATTTTGCCATTCCCTTCATTTTGCGTGAAGCCGAAGAGGGGGTGAGCCATCAAGCGCCCGCCACTGAGGATTTGTTGCCTTTCACGGCGATGAACCGCGAGGCACTAAAAGCCATGCTGGGCAAGGGCGATGTGTTTGTGTCGCAGGATTTGCAGACCAGCACGCTGTTTGGCGATTATCGCGTAGATGGTGCGGTGATGAATGTCACCGGGTACAACGATTTTTTGACACGCTTGACGAGACGTATCGGACAGGCGCTATCGCAGCCTTTGCCCAAGGGCAACAAAATTGCCACGCATTTGGCAAATCCGTATTTGCAGGTGAATACGGCAGAGTTAGCCGGGTGGCTAGAGGATTACATTCGCGAACGTCTGTTTGGGCCAGATTTTGAGCCGTTAGTGGATGAGAACTGGCGGCTGCTGTTGCTGCAACCGGTGCTAGAACACATCACCAAAGTATTTGCGGTGGCCTTGCTGGAAGCCGAGGAGCGTCCGGTCGTCGGCAATACCGAAGTGCATCACCGATGTTTGTCAGAAGTCAGCAAATTGCCGATGCGGGAAATTAACTCGGTGCTGGTGAGCAAGTGTATTTACGAACGGCTGCCGTATCCAGCGCGTAATGGTGGTTTGGAAAAAGCGTTTATTGAATGGGCGCAACACGACAGCCAGATTCAGGCGCTTTGCAAAATCAGCGAAACCCGCCACGACTTTGCGCGCTTGCGGTATGTGAAAGAGGACGGCTTGCCCGCTTTTTACTCCCCAGATTTCCTAGTCAGAACCAGCGATGTCGTTTATCTGGTGGAAACCAAGGCCCAGCAACAAACTAGCCACCCGAATGTGCAGCGCAAACTGAAAGCCGCCAGCGCGTGGTGTGAACGGATCAACGGTATTCCAGCCGAAGACCGCGAGGGTTTGGCGTGGCATTATGTGCTGCTCGGAGAAGCGCTTTTTGCGGACTGGCGTGGGAAAGGGGCGCATCTAGCCGAAGTGTTGGCCTATGCTCGCGTGCGGAAACTGGATGATGGGCAAACTCAGGGCGTGTTGGGGTTTTAGTCGAATCGCTATTTCTTAACGTGTAACCCGCATTCCTTGGAGGTTGGGTCTTCCCACCACCAGCGGCCAGCGCGAACGTCTTCACCCAAGCTCACCGGACGAGTACACGGCGCACAGCCGATGCTCGGTACGAATTTGTCGTGCAATGCGTTGTAAGGAACTTCGTTGATGCGGATATAGGCCCAGACTTCTTTTTCTGTCCAATCCGATAGCGGGTTAAATTTTTCTAGCCCGTTACCCTCATCAAAAACTTGAAAAGGAAGTCCGGCGCGGGTGGTGGATTGTTGGGCCCGCATGCCGGTAATCCATGCTTTCTGGCCTTTTAAGGCGCGTTGCAGAGGTTCAACTTTGCGCACAAAACAACAGGCTTTACGCAGTTCCACCGATTCGTAGAAAGCGTTAATGCCGTTATCTCGCACATACTTTTCGGCGAGATCGTGTTTGGGGTAATACACGGTCAAATTTAGCCCGTAGTGTGCTTTGACCTCGGCGATCAGGTCGTAGGTTTCCAGCGGCAAGCGTCCCGTATCCAGACTGAAAATTTCAATCGGCAACTTGGATTTAACGATCAAATCGGTCAGCACCATGTCCTCAGCACCGAGGCTAGAAGCAAAAACCGCCGGGCTAAATTCGTTAGCAATGCGGGTGAGCAGGCTTTGACTGGCTACTGTTTTGGCGGTAACGCTAGCGCGCAGTTCATCGGTTAGCGTGGGCGATGTTGCAGGATTCGCAGGCGAAATAGTCATACCGCTCTCCGACGAAATAAGGGTTCCTTGGTATCCACAGCATGTTGATATGGCGTGGAAAATGTTTTGAACGCACCATTCAGGGCCAATTCGACATTTTTATGTCCAAGCAAAGCAAAAGCATCAAAGCCAACGCGCTTCATGAAATATAACTGGTCGTGCAGCACGTCACCAACGGCACGGATTTCGCCGGTAAACCCATAACGTTCGCGAATCAGCCGGGCGTTGGAGTAACCACGACCATCGGAGAACTTAGGGAAATGGATGGCGATAACGGCAAACTGCGCCAAATCAGCGGTAATGGTGGTCACGTCGTCAGCCGGTTCCAGCCACAGCCCAAGCGCTTGTCCACTCGCTTTGAGCGAATCTTTTTGAGATTGCCAGACGGCTAACGGCAACAGCACATTCCCGGCTGGAATGCTGGCTGTTTGGCCGGCTTCGGGCAAAGCAATAACTTGCCAAGTGTCTTCAATGACCTGCCCATTTTTGATCAGATGGGGCTGGGGTTGCTCAACTACCGCTTCAATATTTTGTGTCATGGCCGCTTACTCCGCTGCGCTTGTTGGTTTGGCTTTACCGTGGGCACGGTCGGCGTACACGGTGTTTTTGAAAGGTTCAATGCCGATGCGGTCAAGGGTATCGAGGAAACTCTCTTCTTCATGGCGATTGGCGACAAACACATGAATGATTTTTTCAATCGCATCAGGCACTTCCACTGCCGCAAAGGAGGGGCCAATCACCTTGCCGGTACGCGCTTCGCTGCCTTGGCGGCCGCCTAAGGTGATTTGGTAGAACTCAGCGTCGTTTTTGTCGACACCTAAAATCCCAATATGGCCAACATGGTGGTGACCGCAAGCGTTCATACAACCCGAAATATTCAGTTCCAGGTCACCCAAATCAAACAGGTAATCCAAGTCTTGGAAACGGGCTTGAATGGCATTGGCAATCGGAATGGACTTAGCGTTAGCGAGATCACAGAAGTCTCCACCGGGGCAGCAAATCATATCGGTCAACAACCCGACCGTTGGCGTAGCTAAACCTTGCGCTTTGGCGGCTTCCCAAACGGCGTAAAGCTGGCTTAGTTCAACGTCCGCCAGAATGATATTTTGCTGGTGCGAAATCCTAGCCTCACCAAAACTGAAACGATCAGCAAGGTCTGCAACCGCTTCCATCTGCTCGGAAGTAGCGTCACCGGGGGCACGCTTAGGGTCTTTCAGTGACAGAGTGACGGCCGCGTACCCCGGCACTTTGTGTGCGTGTGTGCAACGGGTAGCCCATTTAGCAAAAGGAATACTTGTTGTCTTTTGCGTTTCAAAATTGGTATCGGTAGCCGGCAAAGTTTTGTACGCAGGCGGATTGAAGAAAGCAGCAACTCGGTCATATTCGGCTTGGGTGATGGTCGCTGGGCCATCTTTTAGGTGAGCCCATTCCGCATCTACTTGGCGGGTGAATTCTTCCGTGCCAAGTGCTTCGACCAGAATTTTGATCCGCGCTTTGTAGGCATTGTCCCGGCGTCCGTGCAGATTAAAGATACGCAGAATGGCTTCGCAGTAAGTAATGATGTGCTGCCAAGGCAAATTTTTATGGATCAGTTTGCCGCGAATTGGTGTGCGCCCTAACCCCCCGCCGACGATGACATTAAAGGCTGGTGCTCCGTCACTTCCTTCAACCAGATGTAAACCAATGTCGTGGAACCAAGTCACGGCGCGGTCTTCACGTGAACCAGAAATCGCAAACTTGAATTTACGCGGCAGAAAGTAGAACTCGGGATGAAAGGTGCTCCACTGGCGAAGAATTTCAGCCAGCGGACGTGGGTCGATGATTTCGTCCGGCGCAACCCCGGCAAAATGGTCGGTCGTGATGTTGCGGATGCAGTTGCCTGAACTCTGAATCGAGTGCATTTCAACTTCCGCCAGTTGCGCCAGAATGGCTGGGCAATCTTCGATTTTCGGCCAGTTGAACTGCAGGTTATGGCGGGTGGTGAAGTGGCCGTAACCTCGGTCATATTCACGGCCCACCTTGGCTAAGACTCGTAGCTGGTCGCTGGAAACCATCGCATAGGGCACAGAAATACGCAGCATCGGTGCGTGACGTTGCACATACAGGCCATTTTGCAAACGCAGCGGGCGGAATTCGTCGTTGGTTAACTCGCCACTTTTCCAGCGTTCAACCTGATCTTTGAATTGGGCGACACGCTCGCTGAGCAGTTGGCGGTCGTGGGAATCGTATTTATACATAACAATCCTTAGCTAAAACTTTTAGGCAAACACTAACTTGGTACCGATCAAAACCAGCATTGAAGCGAGCAAACGGCGCAGGATATGCTCTGGTACTTTAGCGGAAGCATGGCTACCTAACCAAATGCCCGGCAAAGAACCTATTAACAAACTTCCAAGTAAAAACCAATCCACCCCGCCGAGCATCCAATGTCCTAGGCCGGCAACGAGCGTCAATGGAACCGCGTGAGCCACGTCTGATCCGACAATTTTGACGGCGGGAAGTTTCGGGTACAGAAAAAATAGAACCGCAACGCCCAGCGCACCTGCACCCACCGACGAAATAGTGACCAATACGCCAAGCACAGCACCAACACCAACTGTTACCTTATTCAGGCAGCACTGCCGAAAGGCTAGGTTCTCATGGGTAGCGGCGTATTCCTGAAGTCTTCGGCCCAATAAAATTGCGACCGCAGTCAGCATCAAGGCAAAACCAAGACCGTGCGAAATAATGGCGCCAATCGTGTTGCTCTCTTTGGGGAGTTGCGACAAAACGTAGATGGTAATGGCTGCAGCGGGGATACTGCCAAGCGCTAAACGACCGGTAATCGCCCAGTCGATATGACCTTTTTTGCCGTGGGCGATTGTGCCGCCGGCTTTGGTCATCGCGGCATAAAGTAGGTCAGTACCCACTGCTGTCGCCGGGTGAATGCCAAACAGCAAGACCAGTAGCGGTGTCATCAAAGAGCCGCCGCCAACCCCCGTTAAACCGACAATCGCACCGACACCAAAGCCAGAGACGGTGTACAGCCAATTCCATTGCGAGAAAAAATCCACTAGAAAATCCATGTAATCCGTCGGCAGTCAGTCATTTTGCAAGTCGTGCATGGTATCAAGTTGCCATTTCGTTATAAAAGAATATAAGGTTACATTCTTATAACCTTGTATTCTTTGGCTGACATTATGAAGCTCCAACAATTGCGCTACATCGTTGAGGTTGCCCGCTGCGGACTAAATGTTTCGGACGCAGCAGAGGCGCTGTTCACCTCTCAACCGGGGGTATCCAAACAAATCAAGATGCTAGAAGAAGAACTTGGCGTCGAGATTTTTCAACGTAGTGGTAAGCGGTTTACCGCTATTACCCAAGCAGGTCAGGCAGTTCTCGCCATTTGCCAGCGCATGCTGCAAGAAGCCGACAACTTGAAGCGGCTAGGCCATGAATTTGCCGATGGCGAGGGGGGCGGTTTAATTATCGCCACCACCCATACCCAAGCACGTTATGCCTTACCCACCGTGGTCCGCGATTTTGTCGCCAAACACCCCAAGGTCAAATTGGTCATGCACCAAGGCAACCCTGGGCAGATTGCTGATTGGGTGAAATCAGGCGAGGCCGATATTGGTATCGCCACAGAAGCGCTGGATCAGCATGCGCAACTTCTTTCCCTGCCGGTACGTCAATGGAGCCACTGCGTGATCGTGCCAGAAGGCCATCCTTTAACCCGCCTCGCTTCGTTGACCTTGCCTGAATTGGCCCGCTGGCCCTTGATTACCTATGACTCCGCCTTTTCGGGGCGTTCTCGCATTAACCGTGCCTTTGAACGTCACAACTTAGCGGTAAATGTGGTGCTGACGGCTTTGGATGCGGACGTAATTAAAACGTATGTGAGCCTGGGTTTGGGGCTCGGTATCATTGCCGACATGGCATTTGATGCGCAACGAGATGCGGGCTTGGTAGCGTTGCCGGCGGGACATTTGTTTGAGCGTAATACCACCCGCTTAGCCTTGCGCCGCGGTGTCTTTCTGCGCCAATGTGACTACGACTTCATCACGCTCTTTGCGCCACATCTTTCAAAAGAGGCAATTGCCATGGCACAAGAACATGACGCTGGGCCAGAAGGCGATTCCTACGAACTATAAGCGTTCGAGAAATATGCGATTTATCAACGGTGTTTCACCCCCATGCAAGCCACACTACTGTACGATTACGGGGTGATTTATTTCAAATAATGAAGGGGATAATATGAAGTTAGATACCTACCTGTTTGGTTCGGTCGATGTACAAGCAGAAGCCATCATTGAGTTTCCGCAAGGCTTGGCCGGGTTTGAGAACCTGAAGAAATTTACGCTGATCCACGAAGTCAACGGCGTTGATGCGCTAGCCAGCTTCACGCTTCAATCAGTTGAGGATCCGGCGGTCGCGTTCCAGATCATTGACCCGACCGTACTGGGCTTTGATTATGATTTGACGCTAACTGATGAAGAAACAACCATGCTCAAGATCGGCACAGATGGCACAGAATCTGACGTCGCCGTGATGCTGACGTTGTACAAGCAAGGCGAAGGCGACAAAAACATCAGCGCTTCTGTTCGGGCACCACTGATTATCAACACCAAGGCCCGCGTCGGTATGCAAAAAATTATTCAGCGTGCGCGCCCAAACCTGATGATCTCCAACCTGAGCAGTGGCGTATAACTTTCAGTTATCTCAACGCAGTAGACATCAGAACAAAGCCCCTTGCGATAACCAAGGGGCTTTTTTATGTGGCTGAAGGGTCTCTATTTTCGAACAACCACCTGTTTAGCCGGACCCTCTTGAGCCACATCCTTCTGACCTGCTTTTGCAGTCAACTCTGCCACTTGAGTTTTTAACTGCGCCGTTGCTGTATTGCTTTCGGCCAAGCGACTGACCAGAATTTTAGAAATATTTCGATAGACGTGAGCCCCCGCTTCCGGGTAAGCCTCCAGTTTTTCCCGGCTAAAACGAAGCGAAATTGTGTCAGCCACTGCTCGCACAGTGGCTGAACGCGCCTTGCCGTCGACCAGCGCCATTTCACCAAAACAGTCCCCTGCCTTGAGAACCGCCAGCTCTACCTGCTGGCCATTGATGAGTTTTTCTACGCTAACTTGGCCGCCCAGAATGATAAAAAAGGACTGACCTTTGTCACCTTCCTTAAAAAAGGGCTCGCCTTTTTTCACTGGCCAATTATCGGAACAGTTAAGCGTATTAATCAAACATTGGCGGGGCATCCCCTTAAAGATCGCCACATGCGTTGCAATTTTCTGGAGGAGATTTTCATTTAATTCCATACAAGACCTAAAAAACAAGCAATTAGCGAAATTCTACACGCTACCAGATAGCAAATCTAACAATACAGCCTGAGATTTACCTTTACCGACCAAATGAGAATTTGTATCATTTCAACCCCACAAGAGGCATACTCTTCATCCCCTGCCCCCCCAAATACCATGAACTCCATTCTGCTGGTCGGCCACCCCAATGTGGGTAAATCCGTGCTGTTTCACCGACTCACCGGCGCTTACGTCAACGTTTCCAATTACCCCGGAACCACGGTTGAAGTGACCCGTGCCAGCACGCGTTTAGACCAGACCGCCATTCTGCTCGACACACCCGGCGTACTCAGCCTGCCCTCGCGTAGCGATGACGAACGGGCCACCATGCGGGCTTTGTTGAACGAAGAGATTCGTTGCCTGATTCAGGTCGGTGATGCCAAGAATCTCCGCCGCACACTAACCCTCACTGCACTGCTAGCCGAACTGGCAGTTCCCATGATGCTGGTGCTCAATCTGCACGATGAAGCCATGGCACGCGGCATTAGCATTAACAGTGGACAACTGGCCGAAGACCTTGATATTCCGGTTATTGCCACCGTTGCCACAGGCGGACAAGGCCTCAGCGAACTCAGCGCCCATCTTCCCAAGGCTAGGATTCCACTCCCAATGCTGCACTACGGCCCCGAATTTGAGGCACATATTGGGCTGATGACAAAAGCGATTGAGCGCATTTCCCCCCATCCACAACTGGCTGCACGAGGACTCGCTATTCTGTATCTTGGCGGTGATAGCGAAGTCACCGACTGGCTCAGTCAACATGGGCAAGCCAAGGATTACGCTGAATTACTCACCCTGCGGGAAAGCGCCCTGCTGAAACACAATCTCGCCACTTTACTAGCCCGCGAACGGACGGAAGCCGCAGGAACGCTGGCTTCTGCGGTGACCCGGCGTAATGTTCGTAGCAGCCCACTGCTCTCGCAAAAAATTGGGCAAGCGGTGGTTCATCCGGTATGGGGCATCCCTATTCTGCTTGGCGTTCTGTATGCCGTGTATGAGTTTGTTGGGGTCTTTGGTGCCACCACCTTAGTCGGCCTGATGGAGGAAGATCTATTCGAGGGCATCCTGAATCCGGCGTTCACGTCCCTAGTCACTCATCTCATCACGATTCCCTGGCTTCAAGAACTGCTGGTCGGCCAATACGGCTTATGGACAATGGGCATGACCTACGCGCTAGCCCTGATCCTGCCGATTGTCACCACCTTCTTTTTTGCCTTTGGGGTGCTTGAAGACTCCGGTTATCTCCCTCGGCTCACCGTCATCGCCAATCGCCTGTTCGCCACCATCGGCCTCAATGGCCGAGCGGTGCTACCGATGGTGCTCGGTTTGGGATGTGTGACCATGGCAACGCTCACCACGCGTATTTTGCACAGCCCGCGTGAACGACTCATCACCACTTTTCTACTCGCACTCGCCATTCCCTGCTCGGCGCAACTCGGTGTCGTGCTGGGGATGCTCGGCGGCGTATCCTTCACCGCCCTGCTAATTTGGGCACTGGCCATGGTCGGCATTCTGTTACTCGCCGGATTTCTCGCCGCCAAGCTCATTCCCGGACGACGCATTCCATTAGTCACCGAATTACCGCCCATGCGCCTGCCGATCCTCGGCAATGTCATCAAAAAAACGGGTGGCCGCCTAAAGTGGTATTTGATTGAAGTGATTCCGCTGTTTCTGATCGGCACCTTCATCATGTATCTGCTGGATAAATCTGGTGCCCTTCCGGCCATTATCGAGGCGGGCGAACCCCTCGTATCCGGCTGGTTAGGTCTACCGAAAGAGGCATCCGCCGCCTTTGTGATGGGTTTCCTGCGCCGAGATTTTGGGGCCACCGGACTATTTGCGATGGCCGATGTACTTTCCCCGATTCAAGCCGTCGTTTGGATGATTACCATCACGCTGTTCATCCCCTGCTTTGCCAGCTTTATGATGATGGTCAAGGAGCAAGGTATTAAAACCGCCTTCGGCATGGTTGCCCTAATTGTGCCCTTCGCCTTTTTGATCGGCGGGCTGTTCAATATCGTTTTACGCGCGCTTTGGTAAACAGGCCTAACCCATGACAAACATCAATCCCCACCACGACACCCGCCTACCGCTAGCTTTTATCAAGCCCGGCCAGGAAGTCAAACTCGCTGAAATTGGTCAGGAAATCGATGCGCATCAGCGCGAACAACTCACCGCCTATGGCCTTGCCGAGTCACGGTCTTTCAAGGTGCTTCAGCAAAAACCGATGACCGTCATTCTGGCCGATGAAGTCGAACTGGCACTGGAACATCAGGTAGCTCGGCACATCTGGGTGATTCGCTAATCAACTTAGCTTCAATACACCAACCGCCCATCAACCAAATGAATCTGCCGATGGGTGCGCTGGGCCAAAGCCGGGTCATGCGTGACGGTAATCACGGTCTGCCCATTGGCGACCAGTCCTTCAAAAATATCGAATACCCGTTGGCCGTTTTTGGAATCCAGATTTCCGGTGGGTTCGTCGGCCAACAGGATTAGTGGGTTATTGGCTAAAGCCCGCGCAATCGCCACCCGCTGCCGCTGCCCACCGGATAATTGTTCCGGTAGTTTCTGATGATCGTCGGGTAAATCCAGATCACACAACAACTGGTGAGCCCGTTCCAATATTTCAATTTCGCTCAACTTGCCCCGTTTACGCATCGGCAGGCTAACGTTTTCCAGCAAGGTAAATTCCGGCAACAGAAAGTGGAACTGGAAAACAAACCCCAACTTGGATAAACGCATTTCGGCCCGTTTGGCATCGCTCATGTACGCTGTATTTTCGCCATCCATCCATAACTCGCCCTGACTTGGACGATCCAGAAGCCCCAATAAGTAGAGCAAGGAAGATTTACCTGAACCCGAGGGCCCGGTAATCGCCACAAACTCACCCGCATTGATCGTCAGATTGATGTCTTGAACCAGATTGACCGATTCGACACCGGTTTTCAGCGTCCGGGTTAGGTGACGGGTTTCCAGTAAAGCTTGTTTTGTGCTCATTTGTGGACTCATGCCGCCCCTCGAATAATCTCAACGGGGTCAATTCGAGCCGCCTTACGTGCGGGTAGATAAGCCGCAACGGTCGACGCCACCAGCGCAAATCCAGCCGCAATAAAATACGGGGGCCAACCCCGGTTCAAAATAAATCCTTGGGAGCGAATAAAACCTTCCATATCAAACCGGATGCTGGACAACAACTCAGTAATCCCAAATCCAACACCCCACCCTAAAACAGTGCCGGCGACACCAAGCATCAAACCTTGCACCAGAAAAATCCGGGTAATGTCACTTTCGGTCAGACCAATAGATTTGAGAATGGCAATGTCACGACGTTTTTCGTTAATCACCGTCGAAATAATATTGAAGATTCCGAAAGCCGCCACGATCAAGATAGCGCCGACCGACGAATACATGATCCCGTTCTGAATCTTGAACAGGCCCAACACGTTAGAATAACTTTCTTCCCAAGATTCAGCCTTATACCCAAAACGGTCTTCAAACTGACGAGCGGTTTCTCGCGCCACACTCACATCCGGCAAACGCACCCGAATCTGGTTAATCACGTTGGTCCGCCCAGCCAATACCTGCGCCTTCTTCAACAAAGCATAGGATTCGAAGTTATCAATCGCTGTCACTCCGGTAGAAAAGATAGCGACTACTTTCATTTTCAACACCGCGCCCATCGGCGAGGTCACTGACAACATATTGCCCAGCGAAACGCCCAGTTTCTTGGCCAAACCTTCACCCAGAATGATGCCGTTGGCAGTGGTATTCAACGCCTCAATCCGGCCCGCAATAATGTCCTGCGCCAACTGAGTCACTTTGACCTCCAGCTTTGGATCAATCCCCACCATCGTGGCGGCAATCTCGCGCGCACCGTAGCGGAAAAAAGCTTGCGTCCGGAGCGTAGGTGCCACGGCATAAGGCGACCCCACAAAACTTGCCATGATTTCCTGCGCGTTCCGTATCCCCTTAATTTCATCACGCGGTTTCAGGCTATGCAGTCGTACCGCCCCCTCAGGAAAAACAAGCATCAGCGGTTGTGGTGCCGGGTCACGGAATTCATCCTTGATGATGACGTGCGGCCATGTATCAATCACCTTGCTAATGAAATACATCTGAAAGCCACTCATCAGGGCGGCCATCCCAATGAAAAATCCGACCCCTAGGGCAACCCCCGCCACCGACACAAAAGTCTGGCGCTTACGGTGACGCAAGTGAGCCAAAGCTATCGGAAGGGTTAAAGCGGCCATTGAAACTTAAAACCCACGGCTACGAACAGATTGCCCGTCCTTGAGCGAGGGGGAAGGAGAAATAATCACCACATCGCCCGGCGTCAAACCGCCGAGAATTTCAGTTTTATCCTGCCCACGTACCCCAATTTTGGCTGGCTTCAATACCACCTTGTTGTCCACCAGCGTCCAAACCTGCTCTCCGCGCACACTGGAATTGGGCACCAGTAAAGCGTCAGCCCGTTCTGTGATGATGATATTGACCTCGACCGTCATGCCGGTTTTCAGCGGCGTGTCATCGGGTAAGCTCAGACGGACGCGATAATTCTTATTCAGACTGTCACCCTTTTCAGTGATTTCAACCACCTGTGCTGGCAACGCCTGACCGGGCAATCCATCGGCCTTTAGCAATGCTTTTTGCCCCGGCTTAATGCGCAAAATATCCTCTTCGTCGACATCTGCCGTAATCCGCAGTGGACGAGGGTTACCAATCCAAAACAGGGTTTGCCCACTCCCCGCCATTTCCCCCGCTTCCCCATCCTGACGCAGCACCATGCCGCTCATCGGTGAGCGCAACGCTGTTTCAGCTAAAGGTCGGCGAGCGGCAGCCAAAGACGCATCAGCCTGTTTCAAATCAAAAACCAACTTGCTCATGGACGATGGACTGACAAACCCTTTATCCACTAAGGCTTGCTGCCGCTTCAATTCATCGCGCAAATAGTCTCGACGCGCCGCTTGTTGTTCCAGATTTCCTTCAGCTTCACGCCCGTCGAGTTGGGCCAATACCTCACCAGCGCGAACGATATCCCCGTCACGCTTATAGATATGAAGGATGCGCGCCGCCGCCAGCGGCCCAATTTTGGCCTGAGATACCGGCTCAACCACACCCGTTGCATAAACCGCCTCAATCGCAGGGCCGCGAGAGGGCTTATCGGTCATCACTGTTGGCGTAAACCGCTGTGCAAAAAACCCTATCGCCACCACTAAGGCAAGCAATAAGATCGTTACCCCAATTTTTTTGGGGATGCCGCTAAACATATTCATATGCCGAGTCCGTTTTATTCATGACCTAAATCCATGACTGAAGCTGTATTAAAGCATTCGTCGGACGTGCGCGAGAGCTTGTTTCAGATTCAGTCAAATAGGATGGCTTCTACTCTGGCCAGAATTTCATCGACAATATATCGAGGTACGGCTTCTTTGAAGCGAACGTTCCGCGCCCGCCAGTCTAAGGACTTCAGTTGGTGGCAATGCACGACGCCTTGGGTGTCGGTGCCGGTGCCAATCAGCGTAACCACTGTTCCGTAAGAACGTGCAGCGGCGGCTGCACCTTGGGAAATCGGGCAAATCATCGCTAAACCTTGCTGATTAAAAACCTTCCCGCTCAATACAAGACCGAAGTGCGGGCCATTCATCTCTCGGCCTGAAGACGGATCGAAGTCAAGATGAACGATATCACCCCGGTTTGGTACGTACGCCATCAGGCGTTCTCCAATCCCATGCTAGGCATTTCGTCCCAGCCTTCGACACGCGGCAAACCGTCAGGCATCTCAGTCATCAGGTCAGCCAGCTTGTAGCGCGGACGGGATGGCGCTTCGACCGTCATTTGCTTACCCAGAAGATGAAGTTCCACTTGAGAACCATCTGCAAGGTGATTTTGGTCGATAAAGGCCTTGGGGACTGTCATAACGAGCGAACCACCCGCTTTACGTAGAGTTTGCAACATCGTAGCCTCCTAAAAATATGTTCTACTCAAGTATAACAATATGTTTTATTAAAGTAGGATATTTCAGATGAGCCTCGGAATAGAATAGTTTTCTAAATGGGCTTCATCTTCTTTAAGTAGCTACCTGAAAAGAGCGCAAGCTTTGCCGATGTCTCTGCTGGCAGATGAGCGAAGGAATTGAGTTGTAGTCATTGTTTCCTTGGTTATATTTTTTCAGAACGTCCTAAAAATCAAGCGCAAGCCCCACTCTAGAAATCTATAACTTTAGTTATATATCAATGCATTAGCGGCGCCTCTTTGTGCAAATTTTAGTTTCACCCACCCTGTCGATTCGATAATATCCGGCGGTTATTTAGGGAGAAACGCATGTTGTCGAAACATAAAATCCTCACCGCTGCAGTCTGTATGGCTTTTGCCTCAGGTTGCGCAACTGACCCAAAAACCGGTCAATTTTCTATCAAAGAGACCTTCGCAAGCGATGACCCTTGCTCAAATAACTCCCGGAATATCGGCGTATTTGCGGGGGCAGTAGTCGGAACGATAATTGGTAATCAGATGAAAAACTCTGATGCATCAAGGCTCATTGGGGCAAGCATTGGGGCGGCTCTTGGAGGGCTGATCGGGGCCGACGTAGACCGTCAGCGTTGCGAACTCTCAAAAATTGCAAAAAAACATCAAACCAAAATTGACTCCAGCCCCATTGAGATAAAAACCGATGCTGACATAAACAATTCGCAGAGTTCTCAGACTGTTGGGATTAGCGTTGATGTAGGCGAGCCTGACGGCGGGCACTTTGCAAAGGGATCCGATCAACTCACTCCCAAGGCAAAAGAATACTTTACTGAAGTCACCGCAACCTTTAATGCACAGAAAGCTTCAGAAACCATTACTGACCCGAAGGCAAAGGCTGAATACTTAAAACAATCCGCCAATCGAAAACTTTTCCTCGTTGGTCATACCGATGACACAGGCTCAACTCAGCTAAACGTTGACCTGTCAGAACGACGCGCCAAGGCAGTCGCAAAGTTTTTAACCAGCCAAGGCATCAAAGAGTCTCAAATTTACTACCAAGGCGCAGGTGAGATGTACCCCATCGCCAACAATAATCAAGAAGCTGGCAGAGCAGCCAATAGGCGTGTTCAACTGGTTCAGGTTCAGGATGAAGCAGCTTTCCACAACTACCTTACCCAACGTATTTCAAAACTATCTTATTTCCGCCCCAACACCACTGATACCACCGTTGCAGAAGCTGCCTCCATTGACATAGAAAAGGTTTCTAACAAGAAATCCGGCACAGGAAAGAAAAATACGGATCCTACTACGATCACATCCGTCAGCAAGCCAACAAAATCAGCCAAGCCTGAACCATTAGCAACCGAAAAAACAACACCCTCAAAGGGCCTCATTGATTTTGGTGGAGTTCCTTACGGTGATGAAGGCGCAAAGATCGATCCAGGGAAAGTCGCAGAGAAAAGTGGCTTTTCGCTTATATCAAAAGCCCACGCTGACCAACCTTTGGTCATCGGTAGCTGCAAAAATGACCGCCCCCGCAGCTCCGGTGAGATCAAATCATTGTCAGGTGATGCTGCCACAAAATACAGCACCAATGAGAAGCTCCCCGGTCTTTTCGGACGCACTTGGCGAGACATGGTAGGGGCTCATTTAGTGGTCATCAATAACTTATCCGTTTTGCGCGAAGGTACTGTCGCCACCAATCTTCCTGAGATCAAGGTTTACGCAAATTATGATCCGAAGGACACGCAAGCTAAGCCAGCCATCACTGAAACCCCTCAAGTAAATGTATACCAAGGTGACAAAGGTTACTTGGTTAGAACGTTCTTAAATGGCAAAGGCGGCATTAAATGTATCGACATGCTTTCGCCGCCTTCACCGCCTTTTGCCGCCAAAGAGGGCCGAATTATTTATACGCACAATAGCACTGACTACATGGCCAAATTCACACCAAGAATGGCCGACTAATTTTTTCAGGGAGTTAGGAATGGAATCGATTAAAGAAGTATTTGCTACCGCACCATTTGTGGCGTGGTCCATTGCCTCGGTAATGATTGCTGCGACGTTTATGGTGATTTTGTGGGACAAAATCAGCTGGTGGTGGCTAAACACATGGTACAGCTTTCCGTGGATTGGGAAGATTGCCAAACTGGCTAAAGACAGTAATCGCCCAGATGCTGATGGTTGGCATAAGGCAGAACTCTCGCTTTGCCGTGACTACAAAAACTTTATCCGTCTCAGAAGCGAGGCCGACTTCAATGAAAAAGTTAATTACCTGACAAAAGCCCGCGACTTAGGCCGAAGCCCAACCCCCAAACTGATCTGGATTCTGACAGCACTGATGGTGCTCGTTGAAGCGATGGGTTTTAGTTACGTATTAGCTGGTTACACCATTCCTGGTGCCAGTGAAAATACCCAGCAAATGGGAGCGCTGGGAATTGCGTTCTTGATCTCGGTTGTTTTGGTCGCATTTACCCACTTTGCAGGCCATGAGATTTACAAAACTCTACGCACCAAAGAAGCGCGTCGGGAATGGGTCGATGCGGGTCGGCCGCAGCGGGAGTCGAAATCGATAGCGCTAGCAAATGTGCAAACGATCGACGATCACCGCCCCGGCTACGAACAATTTTGGAACCGCCATGGCACAGGTGAAACATTCGCAATAGCAATTATCACTGCGATTCTGGTTGTTATCGTTGCGATTGGCGCTACTTACGTGCGCGGTCAAGTTTTAGAAAAGCAATTACAACAACAAGTCATGGGACAACTGGGTGAAGGCGCTCAAGCTTCGATCACGCTAGGCTCTACCAATCCGTCCATTAGTGTTACTGGCAATATGGTTCCTTTGCCAGCCGAGGATGCCGCTGCTGATTTGGCTGCCAAACGTAAAAGCCTTGAAGATGAAAAGAGCATTGATACCAAAGGTGGCTGGGGGACGTTTATTGTCTTGGCCTTCTTATTTGTCTTCTTGCAAATTCTTGGCACTTTATTCGGCTTCAAATGGGGTTTTGCTGGACGCGAAAGTGACAAAGCCTACGCTGCGATTGCAGGCTATAGCAGCTACGACGATGTACGCGAGCGCTATCGTGTTGTTGCCGATGCTGCCCAGGCCAAACTTGAAACGCTGCAACAAACCATGATGGAACTCGATGCCAGTTCTGGCACTAGCGGCATTCAAACCAAACGCAAATTTCATGAGTTTATGGATGTAGAGTCCAGCCGCGAAGCTGCTCAACGCTATAAGGAACAACAAACTGCAGCACAAGCCTATGCTCCCCCAGTTGTTGCACAACCTGCAGTAGCAACACCAGCGCCTGTTATAGCCGCCGCTCCTATCGCAACGCCACCTGCTCCACCTGCTCCACCTGCTCCACCTGCTCCACCAGAAATCACCTATTACTACTTAGATAGTGCACGTCAAACCGCTGGCCCAGCCATATTGACGAATATTGCCAAACTCATTGCTGAGGGGACGGTTCCAGCAAACACGTTGATTGTGGAAGTTGGCAGCAACGAGTGGAAACCACTGCCATGAAAAAGCTCATGACCGCAGCCACCCTCACATGCCTCAGTGTATTAATGGCCACTAGTGCTCATGCGAACGATAGCGCGATAAAAAGTTGCTATAGCATTTTGAATACTGAGGCACCAAAACCCAAGGTAGAAGCCTTTGTCTTTATTGACCAAACGACCCCTTTAGATAGCAGCCTGCAACAATTGGTCGGTACAAATTTGGCAAACTTGATTAAGCCCGGTCAGGCTTTCTCCATCATGCAGTTCTCGGCATTTACACAAGGGAAATATGCCCGCCAAGTTGTCTCAGTCACATTAGACCAAGATATTTCTGCCGGCGAGCGCAATGCAATCAATAAAACAGTCTTAACTAAATTTGATACCTGCCTGAAGCAACAACCAAAAATTGCCATCAGCTTAGCAACGCAGGCTCTGCAAGCTAGCTTCTCCGGCACATCTTCGGACATTGCAAAGTCAGATATTTTGGCTAGCTTGAAAGACTTATCTAGTGCAGTTAAGCAATCCGCAGCAAGTCGTAAGGTCGTAATTCTGGCGTCGGACATGCTCGAAAACTCCAGCATCAGCAGTTTTTACAGCAACAACGGTGTTCGCAAAATAGATCCAAACAAAGAGATGGGGCAAGCCACTGCGGCACGAATGATTGGGAATTTTAGTAGTGCTGAAGTCTATGTGATTGGCGCAGGCGTTTTAGCTGACCCAAGGCACAGTCAATCTTACCGAGACCCCAAAACGATGTCTGCATTGCAGGATTTTTGGCACGAGTGGTTTACAAAATCAAACGCAAATCTTGTGGAGTTTGGGATGCCAGCCCTGCTCAACTCAGTGCATTGAGAACCTGCGCGGGCTCAGTCTCACTACACGTACCTCATCAGAACATGCTGGATTAGCTTTGGCCTTGGATTCGTCTGCTTCCTATTAACGTTTATTGTTATTGGGATTTTCGGATTTTTCATACTCTGTATCTGGTACATCGTGCGCATCTACAAAGGCTAGAGTCGGTTCTCTGCAGGGCAAGCAATGCCTGCTTAAACGTTTCTCTTTCCGATAAAGATCGCGATGCTCCGATCCATTTAAGAAATGAGTAGCCTAACTGTCCTCAACAAGGCCTTTTAAGTCTTTAAGTAGCAGGAAAAGATGATAAGGATCAGTTGGGCTGGGTTCGAGTTCCCATGACTCGTACCAGTCTTTGGCCGCTTGATCTTTGGCATGAACCAGCAAACAACGAATACCAGCAATGTTCGCTGCTTGGAGGGTACGTAGTAGCGCATCTTTCAGGAGCGCCTGACCGATTCCTTGTCCTTGCCAGGGGCCATCTACCGCTAGCCGTGCTAAAAGCATTACGGGTACAGGGTGCCGGGCCAATCCCTTGGCTACCCGCGCTGTTGTCTGTTCTGGCGAGACACCTCCCACGGCAAGGCTATAAAACCCGATGACCTTTCCATCAACGCAACACACATAAGTCTGCGCACTGCTGGCTTTTTGGTTTGCGAGGGCATGACGCTTTAGAAATTGGTTCAGTGCATCATGCCCACAATCGAACGCCTCCACGATATCACTGGATACCAGTTTGCGGACCGGCTCGGAAATCATGCTTGGTCGAGTACGCTAGCGCTGGTAAGCAATGCCTTCAGTTTGGGTTTGGCGGACACAACAGGACGATCCAATGCGGCTTGAAACTGTTCCCATTGCCCGTCGTTCAGTTGGAAAAAACGTCGTTCAGCCAAGGCATGGTTGGCGGCGGTGATACCCGCTTCTAACAAAAATTCACTGACGTTTTTGTGACATGACTGCGCAGCTTCCTGAAACAACAGTTTGACTGCCGTACTGGCACGAATGTCGATTCTTTCCGTTTTTGAAACTGCAACAGCGACCATTTGAAAACTCCCGAGATCAATTAACGTCCGTTCATTGTATGGACAATTTTCGGATTTCTAAAGGATCGAAGATATTACTAGTAGCTGTCATCCATGTGACGAATAAATCGCAAATTTTATTCGTCCCCCTATCGCTTTAACCTGCGACAAGCTGCCGCGCGGCAATTAGTCACATTCCCAGTAGGGTTTTTCATGAATATATTTCGCCCCCACGACTCACTGTCGAGCGATTTTTTATCGCATTTTTTGGGGGAAATATGTCTTGGTTGTTTCCGATTTACTACGGTAACGCGCCGCAGAAGAAAGAAGGTGCTGTAGGTTTTGGCGCCTCAGTCGCCTTTCATGGTGCAGTGTTAGTTGCGGCGATTTTTGGGTTTACTCACAGCGAGCAAATTGAAGAACTCGCGCGACCTATCACCGTCAGTCTGATGAAAGCTTCTCAGCCCAAGCCTGAAAAGCCCATTCCACCACCGCCCAAAATAAAAACTCCGCCCTTGCTTCAACCAGTGCCAATAGCGACCACCGTCGCAACAACCCCAAGCAATGCACCTTCTGGGGTAATGGCACCAGCTCCTGTGACGGTCTCCACCCAGGCTGCAGAAGGCCCCCTCGTTGAAGCCAAGTTCGACGCAGATTACCTAAGCAATCCAAAACCGCCCTATCCATCAGCTTCTCGCCGTCTAAGCGAAACTGGAACCGTTTATCTGCGCGTGCAAGTGAGTGCCGAAGGCCAAGCCCTGCAAGTAGAACTTAAAAAATCCAGTGGATTTGCTCGTCTGGATCAGTCCGCCCAAGAAACCGTGGCCCGCTGGAAATTTGTCCCCGCTAAAAAAGGCAACAACCCGGTCACGTCATGGGTGGTTGTCCCCATCGTTTTTTCGCTTACTTAATTTTTCAAGGAGTTTTTCATGGGTTTGATGCATTTTTGGGAACAAGGCGATGCAGTTAGCCACACCGTTTCATTACTTTTGGCTATTTTGTCGCTCTTGAGTTGGGGAATTATTGGTGCCCGACTGTTTAGCCAATTACGTGTCAACCGCAGCGTGGGTCAAGCTTTTGATGCATTTTGGGATGCTCCTAGCTTAGAACAAGCAGTCGCTGCCGCCAAAGAAAAAGACGTTTCCGGCATTTTTTCTGGTCTTGCCGAAACTGCAGCGCACGTACATAGCATTCACAGCGAACGGATGGATAAGGGCATTGGCGGTGGCGTTTCAACCAGCGACGTACTGACTCGCGCCCTGCGTAATTACATGGTTCACGCCCAAGCACGTATCGAATCCGGGCTGACGCTGTTGGCCTCGGTGGGTTCCACAGCCCCCTTCATTGGTCTGTTTGGCACCGTCTGGGGGATTTACCACGCGCTACTGGGTCTGGCCGGTTCAACTTCGGTGGTGCTCGACAAAGTCGCTGGCCCCGTTGGTGAAGCCTTGGTTATGACCGCTGCAGGTTTGTTCGTCGCCATTCCCGCTGTGTTGGCCTACAACGCGCTGACTCGCGCTAATCGCTTGACGGTCGCTTACCTCGATGGTTTTGCCCACGACTTGCACGCTTATCTGACGACCGGCGCCAAGATTCATCAGCCTAAAACAGCCTAAAGCCAAGGGGGATCTCATGTCTTTTGGTTCTTTTAACGAAGGCGGCAACGGTTCGCCGATGGCTGAAATCAACACCACACCACTGGTCGACGTGATGTTGGTACTGCTGGTTATTTTTATTATCACTGCACCCATTTTTAGCCAGGCTGTACCGATTGACCTGCCCAAGGTAAACGCCACCAAGCTGGAAGAAAAGCCGCAAATCCTACGGGTCAGTCTCGACCCAAACGGGGTGATTTCAGTCAATAACGAGGTCATCCATTCAGAAACCTTTGAAGCCCACTGCCTTGCTGCCCATCAAGCCAGCAGTAACACTGAAATGCACCTGCGCGCTGACCGCAATACCCGCTACGAGAAAGTCACCGAAGTGATGGCCTCAGCTCAGCGAGCAGGCATCGAAAAAATCGCGTTTGTGACCGAACCAGCGCGTTAAAGCGCGGCCAGTTCTTTAATTTTTCTATTTTGGATAGCTAGTATGAACAACCCAAAACTATCACTTATGACACTCGCTCTTGCCTCAGTCTTTGCGCCGATGAGTTTCGCCATCGCCGCCGAAGACACTGAGTTAGCACCTGTGATTACCTCAGCCTCACGGACTGAACGTTTGGTCACGGATGTGCCGGTTGCGGCCTTTGTCATTGACCGCAAAGACATCGAAAAACGCAATGTGAGTAGCCTGGAAGAGATTATCGATCGTGTCCCAGGCGTTAACGTAAGCCGGACAAAGGGTATGAACGATGCTGCCCCAACAATCACCCTGCGTGGCGTGCCAAGCTCAAAACGTTCCTTAATCATGCTTGATGGAGTTCCCGTTAATGATGGTTACGCCGGTAGCCAGAAGATGATGGGCTTGGCTGTTGAAAACATCCAGAACGTAGAAGTGATTCTTGGCCCTTCATCCAGCCTGTACGGCAATAACGCAATGGGTGGAGTTGTCTCCTACACCAGTCGTATGCCTGAAACAGAAGAACTCCGTTACAGCATTGGTTACGGCGACTCTGACTCAGGCGATCGAGGACTGAACCAACTTCAACGGGTATTTTTGTCCTATGGGAAGAAATTTGATACTGGCCTGAAATTATTGGCCAGCATCTCAGAATCTTCTGCTGCTGGAGCCATTCAGGATTTTGTAACTGGGTCGAAACCTGCGTCAACGATGGCGGGTTGGCAGCAAACACAAACACCGGCAGGTGCTGCCACTTACATTCTGGGCGATAAAGGTCTAGCCCCAGCGACCATTGGTGAGACCTCGCTTAAAGCAGAATATGACTTGGGTGGAGCAGATAAGCTCAGATTCAATTACACCAAGGGTTTCCAGAACATTCTTAATTCCGAGCCCAATCCTTACCTAACCGTTGTTGCAACGGGTGCAAGCACTTATAACAACGCCGAGAAGAATTACCTTGGTATCGTCCAACAAACCGAACGGCAGTTCATTTCAGCAGGCCTAGATAAACGCGTTGGTGAATCTATGGTTAAAGCCAAGATTGCCCACGTTATTACCGACTACTGGTACACCACTTCTTACGGTACTGGTGCAACTTACAATGGTGGCGGAGCTGCCCAGAAGGTTTACAACCCTTCGACTATGAATTTTGCAGACATTCAAACCAATACCCCAATTAATGACAAACATGTTCTGACTTGGGGCGCAACATTCCAGCAAGACGAAGCGGGGGCTAATCGCTATAACCTGAGTGATTGGAAAAACACGGGTAACTTGACAGGGGCTAAGGTCGATAACTTTGAAGGAAAAACAGAAACCCTTGGTTTTTTTGTTCAGGATGAATGGGCAATTAGTTCAAAGACGACAGCATTTTTGGGCGCTCGCCAAGATAACTGGACCAGCACCAGTGGCTCAGCATATGTCGCCAGTCCCGCAGTCAATGAAACCTACGCTAGTCGTCAGGAATCTTCTATTAGTCCACGCATGGGAATTGTTCATAACGCATCACCCAGCCTAACTGTTCGAGCAAGTGCGGGCAGTGCCTTCCGTGCACCGAATGTGTTTGATCTATATCGACCATTTCCCACAACATCCGCCACTGGAACATATACGGGGAACAACCCAAATCTGAAGCCAGAAACCATGAATTCGGTAGATTTCGGAACCGATGCCGGCTTGTGGGAAGGCGCAATCCTTAAGGCAACGGTGTACTACAACCGCTTTTCCGACATGATGTACAACATGCCCATTGGGCTGGGAAGTACTGCAGCAGCGCAAAGTATCTGTCCGGGCATTACCACAACCCAGAATTGCGTACAAAAAACCAATGTGGGTTCTGCGGAAAGCCAAGGGGTTGAAATCATGCTGACCCAGCGGTTTAACCAAGGGCTGATGGCCTACTTGGGGGCCACCAAAATGAACTCTAAAATCCTGAAGAATGAGACCAACCCAGACAGTGAAGGCAAACAATTTACGTTAGTTCCTCACGAAACTGCAACGTTGGGCATGCAGTACCAAAAGGCTAATTGGATGGGAAATTTAGCTGCCAAGTACCAAGGTCGTATGTGGGGTTCTAGCGATGACACCAACACCCAAAAAACTTGGGGTGTCTTGAATACCTATAACGCCATCACAACGGTAGACACCAAGATTTCTTACCGGTTTAGCAAAGAGGCCTCACTCTCCTTTGCGGTTAACAACCTGCTTGATACCAAAGCCTATAACTACAACCCGATCTACGGGCGTTCATGGTTCCTTCAACTGTCAGGGCAATTCTGATCTGACCATCTAATTGGGGGGACTAGCTGAGGAATCAGCCCCCTCCACAATCAGGGGGAAAAACATGAGCTCACTCGCATATACCGGCAAACCACGTCGACTGGTGACCAAACTCCATCGCTGGAGTGGTTTGACGCTGGTTCTATTTTTGTTCATCACAGCTGTTACGGGTGTCTTTCTTTCGTTTCGGTGGGAGATTGATGCACTGCTGAACCCACAACTGTTCAAGGTTGCCCAGGGCGATGCAGTATTGACGCAAACCGAGTTGATTGAAAGGTTTGAAGCGACCTATCCAGATATGCTGGTGAGTTCATTGACGATGCCAAGGCTTGCTGAGGACTCACTAAGGGTTTCGGTGAAATCTCGGATGGAAGCGCATGTGGCACATAAACATGTGCCGGGCATGAAGATGAACGGCCCATTTAATCAGGCTTTCATTAACCCCTACACCGGGGAAGTGCTGGGAACGCGTAACACATCCGATTTTGTCTTTAATCGGGTGAATTTCATGCCTTTCATGTTGCGTTTGCACTACTCCCTGTTTCTGGAAAAGTGGGGTGTCTGGTTTATGGGGGCCTGCGCTTTCATCTGGTTCGTGACTTCTTTCTTGGGTGGCTTGCTCAGTTGGCCCAAGGTTTGGACATCCCTCAAGTCTTGGAAACCGGTCGTTTCAATCCGCGCCAAACAGGGGGGATATAAGCTCAATTACGACTTACACCGTTCAGCCAGCGTCATTACTTTCCCCGTGTTGATCGTCGTGGCGTTTACCTCGGTGTATCTCAATCTACCGGATGTGGTCAAGCCAGTCATCGAGCAGTTTTCCCCCATTGGCAGCAATATGGCCGCTCCGAAGATCGGCAAAGTCGACATTGATGAAGAGATCATCACGCCGGAAGAAGCTGCCAATAAGGCGCGGGAAATATTGCCCAATGGAAATGTTTACTCGGTTTCGCGCGACTTCATTAAAGGCTTGTATTCCGTACGGATCAAATTACCCACGGATGTTTCACCTAACGGGAACAACACCATTTTTGTGGCAATGAAGTCGGGTGATGTGGTCTACAAACGACTGGCTGCTGAGCGCAGCGGCGCTGACACCTTTATCGCTTGGCAAGTTCCTCTACATGCTGGAACGGCTTTTGGGCTGATTGGGCAAATTCTGATTTGCATCTCTGCGCTGGCATTAGCTGCGATTTGTGTCACCGGTTTTAACATCTGGCTTAGAAAACACCGCAGTGAGCAGCAGCTTGCTCAACGCCGCAAATCAAAATCCATTTGTACTGAAGGCGAAATACATCCCTCTGTTGACGCCACTCCCGCCACAGCAGCCGTTTCCAACTAATTCCCACAATTTCCACTTGTACCTTAGGAGGTTCATCGTGAAGTTTTCCAATCGTTTAGCCATGCTGGTGAGCATTGGCCTACTTAATTCAGCGGGCCTAGCTATCGCGGCTCCAGATTTATTATGGTTATCTGATACAGCGCCTAAAAAGAGTAAACCAGTGGCTACCCATAATCATGCTTCTGGCAGTGAGGATGCAGTGATGTCGGGCGATGAGGCTGACACCATCCACACCTCTGTTAAACATCTTTGGGTTCGCCAAGGCGATGAACTTGCAAAAGCGGCTTACCTTGGCAACGATGTTTTCCCTTCTGCCCTCGCAATGTTGGACGCCAAGGGCAAACGCTCAGAAGCTCAACAGTCACCCCAGAATGGCACCGCGCACGTCAAGTTGGAATACCAGGAAATGGGATTCAACAATGCGTATGCCCGCCGTGAGCTTTTAGCGGGTCAAACTTTGCGGGTTCAAGTCGCCAAGGCAGAAGTACTGAAAGGCAGTTGTTGCGAACGGGAAGTTGCCCCAGAGCAACTCAAAGCGTTCAGCGATGCAGAACAGCCTTTGGAAATTGTGCGCGAGCGGATGGAAAAGGAAAAGCTGTTTACTCGGATCGTGTCGGGGGATGTCATCAAGTTCACCGTTCTCAGCAAGGGGCAGCCTGCCACGGGTGTTCCTGTCGTCATGATGACCCAACAAGGCTGGCAAAAGAAATCCGTTAGTAATGAGGAAGGTAAAGTCGAATTTACGATGATTCGCGATTATTTCCCGTCATGGGACGATTTCCGTCGCCGGACCAAAGAGACCTTTGTGGTTTCGGCAGAATTGGAAAAGCCCGAATCAGGCGTTTTCCAAGGACAGAAGTACAACGCAGTCCGCTATGAAGCCACTTTGTCTGGCAAGTACGCCCCATCGCCCTATGACTACAAGTCTTATTCATTTGGTTTAGGTATTGCCGTCTTTGTACTGGCTTTCGGTGGTTTGGGTGTTTATCTCTATCGTCGCCGCAGGGTGAAGCCGTTCCAAGAAATCCGCTTTGAAGAGAAGAAAGACTGAAATGTCGTTTCCAAAGCTGGGTTTGAAAGCCCGTTTTGACATGATCGACTGGAACCGCTTTCGATTCTGGTTCCAGTTGAGCTTGTTTGTCCTCTTCGTCTATGGCGGTTACGTTGGGATTGATTTGGGCAAAAACCTGCCGACGTTTTCTTGCGGTTACAACACCGAAGGTCGTGGTGGAATGTGTTACTTGATTCCACTGCAACACCAATTCGCTTGGCCTTGGGAAAAGTTGTTTAGTGCGGCAGCATGGACGATTCTGAGCGGTTTCGGTTTGTTCGCGCTGTGGTTTATTGCGCTAAACAAGGGCTGGTGCGGCATGGCCTGCCCATTGGGAACGATTCAGGACTGGATAACGTCGTTACGCCGAAAGCTCGGAATTCGTTACGGTCGTTACACGCTGGATCAGTTCCGTGTGCTGTCACAAATCAAGTATGTCCTGTTGGCCTTGATGCTGCTGATTCCCTTGGGAATTGGTGCAGGCTGGTTTTCTAAAGATTTGGGGTCGCCGTTTTGCATGATTTGTCCGGGGCGGATGATTATTCCGACGCTTACCGCCAAATTCGACCATTGGACTATTGATTTTTCTACCACCTCAAAAATGGTGATGACCTCACTGGGGATGATTGTTACTGGGCTATTTTTTGTCGGGGCGTTCGTTAAGAAACGATTTTTCTGTTTCTTCTGCCCGATGAGTGCGCTCCATTACCTGATTTCCAAACCAGCACTGCTAACACTGAAAAAAGACGGTGATAAATGCACGCGTTGCGGTGATTGCTATCGTGTCTGCGACATGGAGATCAAGGAAATTGCCGACGATGTGACCAACCCCAGAATCATGATGGACGACTGTACCTTGTGTATGAAGTGTGTTGCTTCATGCCCTGAAAAGGGGGCACTAAAGGCTAATTTTGTCGGGATCACTTTCTTTGAATCCACTGAAAATGGATTTATCAAACGTATGCACAAAGGACTTCACTGTGACGCATCCAAGCCATAGCCGGGAGGCTGTTCCTTACAACCGGAGTCGTCAGGCGCGCGAGTCTGAATTAATGCTGGATCACATCGTTGATGACTTCCTCGAAAACCCGAAGTCGATGGAATATTTCTACGATTTATTCCGCAAAGTCTATATCCAAGGGGAAGAGCTTGACCGGCCCGGCCCACAGGTGGGAATTACCTGCATTCAAGCACCAGAAGAGTTGATTTACGCCCACGGGGCATCCCCGGTAAGGCTGTGTAATGGTTCCTATCACTACGACCAAGTAGGCGCGGATTTCATGCCTGCCAAATCCTGCTCGCTGGTAAAGGCTACGCTGGGGATGTTGTGCTCAGAAAACGCAATTCCCAAGGTCGGTAAATTGGATTTAGTGGTGAATCCAACGACCTGTGACCAGAAGAAAAAAGCCAGCGT
>JBEGTT010000054.1:0-6265 GCA_041179245.1 Pseudomonadota bacterium | reverse complement strand
CCTTACCGGGATTGACGCCGTTGGCTTCGCGGCCAAGGAAACTGCCGGGCAAGACGACCACGTTTTGCTCAGCGAGTAGCCGCCTAGCGAACTCGGTGTCTGACAGACCGGTTTTAGAAACGTTCGCCCACAGATAAAAACTGGCATCCGGTTTAGCGGTGTCCAGCACTTCAGCCAACAACGGTGTAATGGCATCGAACTTTTGGCGATACAAGCGACGATTTTCCAACACATGCGCTTCGTCGTTCCAGGCGGCGACGGAAGCGGTTTGGGTCGGGGGGGCCATCGCACAGCCGTGGTAGGTGCGATACAGTAAAAAGGCTTTTAATAGCTTGGCGTCACCCGCGACAAAACCAGAACGCAGACCGGGAACATTGGAGCGTTTGGATAAACTGGAGAACATCACCAGACGGTCGAAGGAACGGCCCAATAGTTTGGCTGCCTGCAAGCCACCCAGTGGAGGGTTGGCTTCGTCAAAGTAAATTTCGGAATAACACTCGTCGGAGGCAATGACGAAGTTATGTTTGTCAGATAGCGCGAATAATTCACGCCAATCGTCCAGATTCAGTACCTTGCCGGTGGGGTTGCCGGGTGAACACACATACATCAACTGAACCCGAGACCATTCGGCATCGGACAGGCTGTTTAAGTCCAGCGCAAAGTTGTTTGCGGGCAGGGTGTTGATGAAATGGGGTTGTGCGCCAGCTAAGTAGGCGGCCCCTTCGTAGATTTGGTAGAAAGGATTTGGGCTAACCACCAAAGCATCCGGCTTACTGCCATCAATGACGGTTTGGGCAAAGGCAAACAGGGCTTCACGGGAACCATTGACCGGCAGAACTTCTGTTTCCGGGTTAATGTTTTCTAAGCCGTAACGACGTCCCATCCAGCCGGCAATGGCTTGGCCTAAAGCGGGAACGCCTTGCGTGGTTGGGTAATTAGCCAGCCCCGCTAAACCTGCGGTGAGCGCATCTTTGATGAACT
Source organism: Pseudomonadota bacterium (assembly GCA_041179245.1). Classification (GTDB taxonomy): domain Bacteria; phylum Pseudomonadota; class Gammaproteobacteria; order Burkholderiales; family Rhodocyclaceae; genus JBEGTT01. Next base: position 5,284 of record JBEGTT010000054.1, on the reverse strand, counting down.
GCGGTGTGGCGTGTTGCGGTTCACCAATCGAAAGCTTGATTTCTGGCTTGGCTGCAGGGGTGACACCGGCAAATAGCGCCCGGAGTTTTTCAAAGGGATAAGGCTGAAGTTTGGATAAGTGCGGATTCATGGTCAGATAAAAACGTTAGTGCAGTTGGCCATCATCCAGATGCGCGACATCGTCGTACACGCGCTGGTTAGCTAGATGACGATTGCGTACTAGATACATGGCGCTGGCGACAAATAGCCCAAAGGCCGTAATGACAAGGTAAATAGGAACATCCAGACGGATAAGCATGTAGTACAGGCCGGTCATCAGTAATACCGACAGATTTTCATTGAAGTTCTGGACTGCGATCGAATGGCCTGCACCCATCAACACATGGCCTCGGTGCTGCAGCAGCGCATTCATGGGAACAACAAAGAAGCCGGATAAGGCGCCGATGATGATCAGCAGAACAACGGCAAGCGTCATGTTTGTCACGAAATTCATGGCGATAACGATCATGCCCATCACAATCCCCAACGGAATAACGCGCACAGATTTTTTAAGGCTGATGAACTTGGCAGCCATGGTTGCACCCACGGCAACGCCCACGGCAACGACGCCTTGCAGCATGGAAGATTTTGACAGGTCTAGATTCAGCGCTGATTCTGACCATTTGATGACAATGAATTGCAAAGTAGCACCAGCACCCCAGAACAGGGTGGTTACTGCCAGCGATACTTGACCTAATTTGTCTTTCCAGAGCAGTTTCTGACAGTGCCAGAACTCACGTACTAGATAGACGGGGTCTTTGCGAAGGGGGGTGCAGTCCACGCCGGTGTCGGGGATGTACAAATTGAAAATGGCAGCCGTCAGGTAGAGCAGCCCAACGATCCCCATGACCATTTCACCCACCGTATCAATACCGGTTTCAACGCCAGGAAAATCCAAGGATAGAAGGTCTAATGCAATATCAGGCTTAATAAGCATCCCGCCCAGCACAACGCCCATGATGATCGCACCGACGGTTAATCCTTCAATCCAGCCATTGGCGACCACCAGTTTGCTGTGAGGGAGGTATTCGGTCAGGATGCCATATTTGGCAGGGGAGTAAGCGGCTGCACCCAAACCCACCACGGCGTAGGCCATCAGCGGGTGTACCCCAAAAAACATCATGGCGCAGCCGACAATTTTGATGCCGTTACTGATTAGCATCACCCGCCATTTCGGCATGGAGTCAGCCAATGCACCAACAAACCCTGCCAGCACCACATAGGACAGCGTAAAAAATGTTTTTAATAAAGGCTCGTACGACGCAGGTGCTTGCATTTCCCGCATGGCGGCAATGGCTGCAATGAGTAGGGCATTGTCGGCAAGCGCGGAAAAAAACTGGGCTGCCATGATGATGTAAAAGCCGAAAGGCACGATGCGGGGTGTCTCGAATAATTATTTGGGCGCGATGGTAACTCAAGGGAGAGTTACTGGCTAATCTAGCTGATGTAGTATCGCGTCTCTATCAAGTGACAGCACGGAGATGTGGCATGGACCAAACGAGCAAAATCGTTGAGTGGGATCTTCTGCGAAGCAAGTTTGGCATTAAACCCGGGCTTGTCGAAAAATTGGTCGCTGCGGCGCATGGTTCGCAGCTCAATAAGCCGTCTGAAGTTCGCGAGGCCATCTCGGCTGGGCAATTTGACGTGTTAGCAAAGCTAGCGCATGGGGTGAGAGGTACTGCGGCTAATCTTCATGCTTTATCAGTGCAGGCCTTAGCCGGGGAGGTTGAAACGTTGGCTATTGCTCAGAATCAGATGGCTTTCACCAAAGGTACTGAGCTTGCAGAGCTGGTCGATGCGATGTTGATTGAAATGGCTGGGGTTATTTCTGGGGCATGAAATGAAGAAGACGATATTCTTGGTTGATGACGATGTCTCCACTGGCGTGATTGTTCAGGCGATGCTTGAAGATCATTACGACGTCTCTGTTTTTGGAGATGCAGAAAGCTGTTTGATGGGATTGGATCAGGATTTTCCTGATCTTTTCGTACTCGATGTCGAATTACCGGGTGTTGATGGTTACGAATTGTGCCGTCGTATAAGAGCACTCCCCTGCAGCAAGTTTTCGCCGGTTATTTTCCTGTCCAGCCACGATTCACCCAGTGCAATTCTGGCAGGCTATGAGGCAGGTGCGCAGGATTACATCACCAAGCCTTTTGACCATACGGTCCTCGAACAAAAAATTGACAACCTCTTGCGTATCAAGAGTGATCGGGAGTTGTTGTTGGATCAAGCGGAAAGCTCTGAACAATTAGCCTCGATTTTTATGACCAATTTGGGTGAGTACGCGGTACTTATTAAATACCTTAGGTCACTTAATGAATGCTCGTCTTACGATGATGTCGTTGAGGCTACCTTAGAGGTTCTAGATCGCTACAAATTTTCTGGAATTATTCAGGTTCGATTGCCCGAAGGAGATAAAACAGTCAGTCGGCAGGGGGAAAATTGGCCAATGGAAGTGGCTGTTGTGAGCCATGTTCGTGACCAAGGGCGGATTTTTGAATTTAAAACTAGAGCAGTATTCAATTACGACCAGATCACCATTCTGGTGACCAATATGCCGGTTCAAGACAGTGATGCCTGTGGCCGGATTAGAGACAATCTTGCCATTGTCGCGGAAAGTGCTAACGCAAAAATTGTGGCCTTGCAAACCCTCCGGGACAAGAATCGTCTGCTTTCCGAAGCGCAGTATATTTTGCTGGTGCTAACGGTGTTGACCGACAAGTATGGGAAAAAATACAAAGAAGCTCACTTTAACAGCACCCTTCATACGGAGTATTTGGTCAATGATCTACAGAGTATTTTTGGGCCATTGGGGCTTGGCAACGATCAGGAAGATCAGATGTTGGAAGTTATTCGGCAGCGTTCGGATGAACTGGTTGCGTATTACGATTTTGGCAATGAATTTACTGATGTCTTAGCCTCCCTGCAGGAAAAATTAGGGTCATTACTACCAAGTAACGTTGGTTAGTTGCCGTGAACCTATCAACGGATAACTTAAATAGTCACGATTTGTCGGAACGACTTGAGGCTTGGTGTCGAGAAGGTATGTAGTGGATCAAAAATTGATTAATACCTTTATTTATAGTGACTACGAACCCAAATCGATCTGGCGTGAATTTGTCGCCCCTATCTCTCTCGCCTTGTTTTTATTTGCCAGCAGTTTTTTCGGATACGTCTGGTTTCATTCGCTGGCGGAGTTGTTCTCGGTCGTGATCGGGGTATCGCTTTATCTGGTCGCACAACGTACTTTTAGTTTTACGCGTAACAGTTTTCTGCTGTGTATTGCGATGGGGTATTTCTGGTCATCGCTGATCGATATCTTTCATACGCTCACCTACGAAGGCATGGTCTTGGGCAGTACTCTGCCAAGAGACACGCCACCGCTACTGTGGATGTGCGCACGCTCAGTAGAGATGGCAGCACTTTTTCTGGCACCCCGTTACCTCGCCGGACGTCCTCCTGAACGGTGGTTATTTCCGGGGTTTGGCTTGTTGAGCGTTACCTTGGTTGCGCTTGTATTTGCCGGGGTATTTCCGGTGGCTTGGGATCCGGTTAATGGTCTCTCAGCATTTAAGCTTGGCTGGGAATGGGCGCTCATCTTCTTTTATTTTCTCTGCGCACTGACCCTTTGCCAACGGCAAGCGCTACTTGAACCCAGTCTTTACCACGTTATTTTGTGTGTTCTGGGCCTCAACGTGGTCACCGAATTGTGCTTCACGTGGTACGTGAAAATGTATGACATTTCTAATTTGCTTGGACATACTTTTAAGTTGTGGTCTTACTCACTGATGCTATGGGTGGTCGGTAATTACATGTTGATGCAGCCTAAACGCTTGTTGCGCGATCAGGCTCGTTTGCTGAAGGATGTCGCTGCCCAAATCCCGGGCATGTCGTATCAATTTAAATGCACGGCGCCCGGTGAGTATTGCTTCCCCTTTGTTAGCCCCGGTGTTGCCGAGATCTTTGAAGTTACGCCAGAAGAGCTGATGCAAGACGTTAACCGAGCCTTCCAGCGCATCGTGCCGGAAGACCTTGAAAAAATGCTTGAGAAAACTGCCAGTTCACAAGCAACTCTCTCACCTTGGCAAGCGGAATGGCAAGTGGATTTGCCGCGTAAGGGGCGTCGATGGCATCTGGGCGAAAGTGGTGCTCCAACACGATTGGCGGATGGTTCGTATATCTGGGTTGGCAATATTCGCGATATTACCGAGCAAAAAACGCTGGAAATGGAACTGACTCGTCACCGTGACCATCTTGCTCAGATGGTGGACGAAAAAACCATCGAGTTACGCCACGCTATGCAGCAGACGGTTGAGGCGGCTGGTGCAAAGAGTGAGTTTTTGTCCAATATGAGTCATGAGATTCGCACCCCCTTAAACGCCATTCTCGGGATGGCGCAGGTAGGTTTGCGTGCCCAGGAAGGCGTCTCATTGAAACCCTACCTGGGCCAAATTCGGGATTCTGGACGGCTTCTGTTGTCGCTGGTTAATGACATTCTTGATATGGCTAAGGTCGAAGCCGGCAAGTTGCAACTTGAGTTCCGCCCGGTACGTCTGGCTGACCTGTTGCAGCAAACCATGCGCATCACCACGCAAGCGGCTCAAAGTAAGGGGCTTGAGTTTAGTCTCGATCAGGCACCTGAGCTGCCCGAGGCTATTTTGGTCGACGAAATCCGACTGACGCAGGTGCTGGTTAACCTTATCGGCAATGCCATCAAATTTACTGAACAGGGTAAGGTTCAGTTGCAGGTGAGAGTCGCTAAGGCATCGGAAGGTTATTGGTTGGTTTTTTCCATTCTGGATACGGGAATTGGGATGAATCACGAGCAGTTGTCGCGCCTATTCCAGCCTTTTGAGCAAGGCGACTCGTCGACGACCAGACAGTACGGTGGCACAGGTCTTGGTCTAACGATTAGTAAACGCATTGTGGACCTGATGGAGGGCAGTGTTGATGTGGCCAGCCAGCCCGGTATCGGTACCTGCTTTACGGTGCGGATTCCAGCAAAAACCGCTGATGCCTCGTTGCTCGCCTCACCGATGGAACCTGAAATACCCGCAGTTAGCAGGCGCTTAGAAGGGGTTCGCATACTTGCCGCTGAAGATGACAAGGTGAATCAATGGGTGCTGAGAGAACTCCTTGAGCAGGAAGGTGCTCAATGCACGATCACCGACGATGGTCTGAGTGCATTGGAACATTTGGCGACGCCGGAAGTTTACGACGTGTTTCTGACTGACGTACAAAT
>JBEGTT010000053.1:0-12757 GCA_041179245.1 Pseudomonadota bacterium | reverse complement strand
ATCCATAATTCACTATTGCTATAGCTTGAACGGTGGGAAATCAATAATTGGCGAATGTCATCCCATTCCGGCATGGCCTCTTTATGAAAGGGCTTGGCAGGTTTGGGGAGGGTAATCGAACCCCCTGGAAAATAATGAAGACACAGCGCAGCAAAGGGTTTTTCGCCAAGGCCAAGATCAGCCGGGAGCTGCCCTTCGTTAAGCAGACGCCCCGCAATCATTTGGGCAAACATGGGACGGTTGGGATCATTGCGCCAGGCCGGCCCAGCGGGTCGGGCTAATAAGGCCGCGACTTGAAGGGTTCGTCGAGTCATCCGGTCTGGCGTATCCATGACTGTTCCTTACTTGCTGGGGTACTCGATCAGCATGTCTTCGTCGCGCAACACCATCTGGCAAGCCAACCGCCATTGGGTAGGACAAAGATCATCGACCAGCATTTGATCAATCTGAGCTTGGCTAATGTGGCCCAGTTCTTTAAGTACGCGGACTTCGTGTTCGGTGAGGGGTTTGCCCATTGGCGAACGCTTGGCATCGACCGATGATGCCTTGACCAAACAGGTGCCACAGTCGCCGTTTTCGCAACCGAAATCGATAGGGATGTGATGTTCTTTGGCCAGTGTTAGTACCGTTTGACGGTTGCTACCGGCGACGGCATAGACCGTCTTATCTTTGTGCATGGGGCTGGTGAAAGTGATGAGAGCCATGGGTGTTCTCCTGTAAATGGCGGGTTGGTTAAATAGAAATTAGGCAGGTGTAACGACGATGTCGCCACCGAGCACTTGCGCTTGGCAAGCAAGCCGGTGCTGGCGTGGCGCAAGATTGTCTTTGAGCACTTGTGCTTCGAGGGCCGAGGGAGGCGCAAGATTTTCAGCGCCGGAGATCACTTTGGTCAGGCAGGTGCAGCATTCCCCTTCGCGGCATCCATAAACAATGCCGGCGCCGACTTTTTCCGACACTTCAATCAGACGAGTGCCTGCTGGGACGGTGACGGCAACGCCGATATCTTCGAAGGTGACTTTGGCTTTAGGCATAACAATTCCTTGGTAATTAAAGAGTACTCATGTCAATTTCACGCGGTTTGGCTTGTCCGGTGAGATGTAGGCCGAGTTCATGACCGAGCTCGTGGCATTGTTGAAGTTCTTTGCTGTCCGGGACGAGTTTGATCCGCAGGCCATCAACGGGGATACGTAATTTCAGGCCTCTCAACCGGTCTTCCATCAGACGAACGGCTTCGCCGCTCCAGCCGTAGGAACCAAATGCCGCACCGAGCTTGCCTTTAACGTTGACGCTGGTCAGAGAAGACAACAAATCCCAGACCAGCTTGACGGCGTCGCCATTGATCGTTGGGCTGCCAATGACCAAACCATCGGCCTCTTCGATCAAGTCAATGAAAGCATCTGGGTCACCCCCTTCTAGGTCATACAAGGAAACGCGAACGCCATCGACGGTTTCTGCGCCGTTGACTACCGCTTCGGCCATTTGTCGGGTGTTGCCGTAGGCGGATAGGTAAAACACCAGCAGGGTTTTTTCGGAACGGGCTTCGTTATAAAGGCGCGGGGTTGCTAAATCGCGATAACGGCGAAGGTAGTCACGCGGTTGGTGGCGTAGGATCGGGCCGTGGGCGGGGGCAACCGTCGTGATTTCTAAGGGTTCAATCAGTGCCAGCGCATCCAGAACATGCTCGCGGAAGGGCCGCATCAAGTGGGCGTAGTAATACTCAAAGGAAAAACGAAAATCACCGACGCGGTCATTAAATAGCCGGGCGTCGCAGAAATGGCAGCCGAAAATATCCCCCGAAAAAAGCATCCCTTCTTCGACTAAATAGGTGCATTGGGTGTCGGGCCAGTGCAGGTAAGGTGTGTGCAGAAAGTGCAGGGTACGGCCACCTAGGTCGACGGTGTCACCGGTGGTGACCGGGACATAAGCCGGTGGCTTTTCACCGCTTGGCTTGAGCAACGCCTTCAGCATCATTTGGGCACGGCTCGATAGATACACCCGGGCTTGCGGCGCGCGGCGCAGCAGTTCAGGCAATGCACCGCTATGGTCAGGTTCCAAGTGATTCAGAACAATGGTGGTAATTTCGTCGTAACGGGCAACGGATTCCAGTCGGCGAAAGAAGCCAGCCGAAAAACTTTCTTTCACCGTGTCGATAATCGCCACACCGTGGTCACCGCGCACGACATAAGCGTTGTAGCTCGTGCCGTTGGCCGTTTTCAGGATGAGGTCAAAGTTCCGCAGATGCGGGTCGAGGGCGCCAATCCAATGGACGCCCGGTGCCAGCGCGATGGCTTGATCAGTGACCACCGCAGCCGTCATGGCCGCTTTCCTCGGTATGGTCGTGTTCATGGCTGCCGCAGCTACCGTGGCCTTCTGGGCCATGCACACACGCTTCGATATTGCCTTCAGGAAGGTCTACACCGCTTAGGCCAATCCATGCATCAACCGCTTCTGGTTTGAAACCCACTTGGCGAGAAATCTTGCCGTCGATTTCCGTTTCCATTAAAGGACGACGAATGAGCAGCGGGTTTTCCAGCAATAGCGGTAATGCGGTTTGAGCATTCAGGCTAGTGGGGTCAATCTCCCCAGATTTAATAGCAGGTGCACTAGGGTTAAACCATTCCGTCACGGGAATTGGCGCAAGGAATGCCGATAAGGCTTCTGCTGTCCAAGCTTCTGTTTTCAGGCTTTTGGCAACAATGACATGGCCGGCGGCGATCAAAACTGCCTTTTGGCGAGCATTGCCTTTGCAACCGGGTTTTTCATAAAAAGTAACGATGGCCATATCAGGCAGCTTTCTTGTAAAGGCCCAGCTCAATCAGGCGTTCAATAGGGATGCCGGTGAGCGAACCGGCAGGGTTCAGGGCTTCGCCAAGTTCATTGATGATGGCCATTTCGATCGGGCAAATGGCGGCACATTGGGCTTCAGCGTGATCACCAAGACATTCCGTGCATTTGTCCTCGTGGATCAAAAAATGCGGTTTGTCTTCGTAAATCGCATTGTTGGGACATACCTCAACACAAGCCCAGCAATTCACGCAAGCATCAGTAATTTGGAGTGCCACGATTACGCCGCCTTTCTGTCGCTGATCGGCGTGCTTAATTTGCCGGCCTTGTGCATGTCGCGATAAACCGCCATCACCGCTTCTTCGATAGGCTCCATGGCGTGTTCACCGTTGGGCGCAATCCCATTCGCTTCGAGTTTGCCCCACGGTTCAAAACCAATTTTTGAACACAGCACGACTTCGCAGCCTTTCAGGGTGGTAATGGTCTTGTCGAGGATCGATTCGGGTTCAGCGACTGAGCCGAGATCACCATCACCACAGGTATCTAGGCCGGCGCAGTAGAGGTCGACTTTGCGGTGGCCGATGAAGCGGTGGCCGGTTGGTGAGGCCTCATAGACCAAGAACTCACGGGCATGGCCAAAGTGTTCACCAACCACCCCATTCTTGGCCGCAACCGCCATCAGCACAGGGCGCGCATCGCTTGGCACACCTGCCGCCAGAACTGGTGCTGGTGTTTTTAAGGCGCGCTTGGCTTCCATCTGTTCAACGAGGGCATCGTGGACTTCCTTGCGGCGCACCATAGCTGCTTCGTAGTCGATCTCCATCACGTCGATTTTGTCCATGGTGAATTCCGCACCACGATCTTCACCAAGCAAACCAACCGCATCAGCACGGCATTGGCGGCAGTGGCGCATCATCGACATATCGCCAGCACAGGCATCCTGCAATTCCTGAAGCTCTGCGGCGGTTGGGCTAGGGTGCTCCATGATTCCGTAGTAAGTGCCATGTTCGACTTCGGCAATTAACGGCATCACGTTGTGTAGGAAAGCGCCCTTTTCTTTGACGACCTTCGACACTTCTTTCAGATGCTGATCGTTAACGCCGGGGATTAAGACGGAATTCACCTTCACCAAAATACCTTTGGCGGTGAGTAGTTCCAGCCCTTTTTGCTGTTGCTCAATCAGAATTTTTGCGCCTTCAACCCCCCGAATCCGTTTGTTGTTCCAGAAAATCCACGGATAAATCTGGGCGCCAACTTCAGGATCAATGCAGTTGATGGTGATCGTGACATGGTCAATGTTGTACTTCGCAATCTCGTCGACGTATTGCGGCAAGTTCAGGCCATTGGTCGACACGCAGAGTTTGATGTCCGGTGCTTTTTCCGACAGTTGGCGGAAAGTTTCAAACGTACGTTCTGGGTTGGCGAGTGGGTCACCGGGGCCAGCAATGCCAAGCACCGACATTTGCGGAATGTTGGCGGCGACCGCCAGAATTTTCTTGATGGCCTGATCGGGGTGTAGAAGCTCGGAAACTACGCCAGGGCGGGATTCGTTGGCACAATCGTATTTGCGGTTGCAGTAGTTGCACTGGATGTTGCAGGCCGGGGCAACGGCAACGTGCATGCGGGCAAAATAATGGTGCGCATCTTCCGAATAACAGGGGTGATCCTGTACCTTGGCGCGAATGTGATCGGGCAGGTGGGCCAAAGCGTCCGGTGCGGTGCCGCAGCCACTGGAAGAACAGCCGCCACTTTGGGTGGCGGGGGTGTTGCTGATGACGGGAAGTTCCACGGTGAAGGCTCCTCGATAGCGTTTGCTTTCATTCAGCAATCGATGTGCCAGTTATGAATTCCTTTTTAAATCAGATGGTTGATTTTCTAGCGGTCTTGTTTTGTTAATCGTTTGTCGCAAACCGCACAGGAGTTTTGTTGAGTTACCATTTAGTTTTTCCCGAATTTAGCGACAAGCTCTTCGAGTTTTTTGGTTTTTAGTGCGTCAATTTTGAGCTGTTCTTCAGCTTGTTTTGCTTTGGCCCGGCTTTCGTTGATGGCCTTCAACTGCTGTTGAGCAAAACTACGTTGCTCATCGGAAATCTCACCGGCGGCCACACCGTCTAAGCCATATCGATGTGCCGACCTGGCCACATTTCTGAGGTAAGTTGCTGTCTTGGTGTAATGAAACAAGGCTGACTTGATTACTTTGGGTGGAAGCTCTGGGTGTAGCGAAACCAATTGTTTATCAATACCAATGACCAGTGGCAGTGATTTTTTAATGGCCGGGTAGGTGTCAGCAAATTGCTTTAAGACGGTTCTGGGATTGGAGCTCATAAATTTTTCAAAGCGAGGAGTAGGAAAATAGGGAATTTCACTAGTCTACCGGCAGATTCATCCGCTTAGGGGAGATACCCGTTAATTCTCCCAGTTCTTAATTGCCTAAACTGAGTTCCTAACCTAGGTGCAATTGAAGATTTTGAATTTGACCAAGCTTGTGCTGTACTGTGCCAAATGCCCTTGGCCGAGGCAAAATTACGTAGCTGAACGCCCAAGTACGGTGATTACCATCCATCCTATTGGAACCCTTTATGGATATTGACGAGCCGCTCGCCAAAGCAAGATCTACCATTCTTGTTGTAGATGATTCACCTATTGTTCTTAAGACCATTGCCGGGGTACTTAGGACTATGGATGTGGACGTCAGAGAGGCTTGCGGCGGTGAGGCTGCACTGGGACTTTCGCTCGTTGCTCCGTTGCCAGATCTGATCTTGCTAGACGTTATGATGCCCGACATCAATGGGTATGAAGTTTTAAAGCGTTTGCGTTTGATGCCCCAGACTGTGGACATTCCGGTCATTTTTGTGACGGCGCTTGATGAGGCGGTTAATGAAGAAATTGGTATTCAACTCGGTGCCGTCGATTACTTGGCCAAACCTATTAAAGCGGCTGTTTTACGGGCACGGGTACAGGCGCAACTCGATCTATACAAGTACAAACGAAGCCTAGAGCAAACCAACCTGAGTCTTTTGACCGAAGTTCAGCTTATTGAAGGGGCTAAATCTTCTCTTGAGCAGCGCCTGAGCAAAGTTTCGGAATTCGCTCGTTTATCAGGTGCTGTACTGGCCGGTATTAGCGATGGGGTTTGTGTTACCGACACTTCGGGGGCGGTGCTGTTTGTCAATCGCGCATTCGCTAAAACGACGGGTTACACCGAAGAGCAGATAGTTGGCCAAAATCCAAGGGTATTGAAGTCCGGCGTACACCCTCCATCGTTTTACCAAGAGATGTGGAAGCAGATTCAACTGCATGATAATTGGCAGGGTGAAATTACCAATCGCCTACAAAATGGGAGTTTGGTGACTGAGTGGCTGAGCATTTCGGCAATTCGTAATCCACAAGGCGGAATTACCCATTACGTCGGTATTTTTAGTGGCCTTTCAGAACGAAAAAATGCGGCTTCCCGCATCGAGTATCTGGCAGCCTATGATCCTCTGACGGATCTGCCTAACCGTAATTTGTTTGCTGATCGCTTGTCGCAATGCCTATTAACGGCACACCGATATCATCGCCAGACAACGGTGTTATTGCTGGACCTAGACCGGTTTAGATCGATCAACGATCAATTTGGGCCTGCCATAGGCGACAAAATACTGGTTGAAGTGGCGCGGCGTTTAAAGTTACAGATTCGCGATGGCGATACCATCGGTCGTCGGGGTGGGAATGAATTTGGATTTGTTTTGGCCAATATTGCCCATGAACGCGATGCAATTATGCTGGCGCAGCGCATGTTAGAAGCGCTAGCCGAGCCATTCAAATTTAATGGAAAATCAATTTCAATTTCCGCTGGCATTGGGATCAGCATTGCCCCCGTTGATGGTGACGTGTCTGACAATATCCTGATGCAAGCGGATATGGCGTTAGCCAGAGCCAAGACAGCCGGTAAGAACGCCTTCCGCTTTTTTTCACCGGACATGGACGTCACTGCATTACGTCGGATGAGTCTTGAAACTGAGTTGCATAACGCATTGCTTAACAATGAATTATTTGTGGTGTACCAACCTCAGATCAGCCTGCATTCTGGGAACATAACCGGAATGGAGGCAATGCTGCGCTGGCGGCATCCTAAGTTTGGATTGGTTTCACCTCATGAATTTATCCCGATTGCAGAAGACACGGGTTTGATCATTCCGATGGGTGACTGGGTATTGGATACGGCTTGCAGGCAAACTAAAAAGTGGTTGGATTTGGGTCTGCTTGATCTGAGGGTAGCCGTCAATTTGACGACCAAGCAATTTTGCCGAGAAGGTCTGGCACAGGTCGTTAGCGATACGCTGTTAGCAACCGGGCTACCTCCTGCAGCGCTGGAGCTTGAGATCACCGAACGCTCTTTTATTGACGATGTTGACTTCGCTATTAGTCAATCGAAGGCACTGAAACGATTGGGGATTAAACTTTCCTTGGATGATTTTGGTACGGGCTATTCTTCCTTGGCGTATTTGTCGAGGTTTCCTTTTGATAAGCTGAAAATTGACCAAGGTTTCGTCAAAGATATTACCGAAAACCCAGTAAATGCCGCTATTGCTAATGCCGCCATTGTGCTGGCAAGAAGCCTCAATTTATCGGTCTTGGCAGAAGGGGTTGAAACGGAAGCTCAAGCACAATTTTTGCGTGGTCGGCGTTGTGATTCGATGCAAGGTTATTTCTATAGTCGCCCAGTGACGGTTGAAGGTTTTGAACAATTACTGGTTGAAAAACGCTTCCTAAACCTTGGTGCTGCACACGCTAATGGTGACACTCTGTTGCTTATTGATGATGAACCTAACGTCATTTCCGCCCTTCATCGCTTGTTTCGCAGAGAGGGATATACGATTCTTGCCGCCAACTCGCCCAAGGATGCTTTTGAGATTTTGGCCCGGAATTCGGTAAATGTTATTTTGGCCGATCAACGTCTGCCAGATATGGCAGGTACAGAGTTTTTCCTGAAAGTCGGCAATCTTTATCCAGAGACAGTGAGAATTATTTTGACCGGTTATACCGATATTGCGCTGATCAATGAAGCGGTCGAAAACGGAACGGTTGACAAGTTTTTGACCAAACCTTGGGATGACGACGAACTCCGGGAGCAAATTCGGGATGCTTTTCGTCATGTTAATGGGCAAAAGAAATTTGGTGGGTTGAATGGCTGAGTTAAGGAAAAATATAGAGCAAAATCTAGAACAGACCGAGCAGCAGCTTGCGTTACAAATCTCTAGTCAGGTCGTTAACTCTAGCCCAGTAGTTGGATTTCGCTGGTCGGCGACAGAAGGTTGGCCTGTTTTATTTGTAACCCCCAATGTTCAGAACTGGGGGTATACCCCGGAGCAGCTTTTGGCAGGGAATCCTCCTTATGCCAAGCTGGTACACCCCGATGATTTGGGCAAGGTGGTCAGCGAGGTTGAGGCGCATTTGAAGGCGCGGGATGTTGCTTTTAAACAGGAATATCGGATTGTGAAGCCTGATGGAAGCGCTATCTGGGTGAGTGACCGAACATCTCCCGTGTTCTCATCCGATGGTTCACTGGTCCATCTGGATGGCGTTTTGACCGATGTTACCGAACGCGTACTGAATGAGAAGAAACTGGCCACCGCGTTGGATGAACAAAAGGCGCTGAATAAACGATTGGAAGAGGCCAACAATCAACTGATGCAGTCGGAGAAAATGGCCTCTGTTGGCCAACTGGCTGCGGGTATTGCTCATGAACTTAATAATCCAATTGGTTTTGTGCATTCGAATTTGGGTTCACTCGAAGGTTATCTCCGCGACTTTCTAGAAATTATTGACGCCTATGAAAAGGCTGCCACCAACGCGTCTACTGACCCTGACGCATTTGCGCAGGTTAAGCGGTTGAGAGAGGAATTGGATTTCGCTTTTTTACGTGAAGATATCGTGACTTTGTTGAAGGAGTCGAAGGATGGCTTGATCCGGGTGCGAAAAATTGTGCTCGACCTAAAATCCTTTTCGCGTGTTGGGGAGCAGGATTGGCAGCCTGCCGATATTCATCAGGGTCTGGATTCAACCCTGAATATTGTTTGGAATGAGCTTAAGTACAAGTGCGAAGTGATCAAGGAGTACGCTGAATTGCCGCCGGTGTATTGTTTGATTTCACAACTCAATCAGGTTTTCATGAACCTTTTGGTCAACGCGGGGCAGGCCATTGAGAAGCACGGAACGATCAAGATCAGAACCTCAATGGTTGAGGATCAATGGGTGTGTATCGAAATTTCGGATTCAGGATGCGGTATCCCCGAAGAGAATTTGCACCGCGTTTTTGACCCATTTTTTACGACCAAACCAGTAGGTAAGGGAACGGGGCTTGGGCTGTCGGTTTCCTACGGCATTATTCAGCGGCACCATGGCCGGATTGAGGTGAGTAGCCAGGTGGGAGTTGGAACGACGTTTAAGGTCTTTATCCCCATAAATTCGCCAAGTATTGATCCTATTTCTGAAAGTACCCCATGACAGAGTCTGTATCTCAGGCCAAGCTACTGTTTGTTGATGATGAGCCCAGTATTCTTTCCGCTTTGCGGCGCTTATTTCGCCCTCAGGGGTATCAGATATTTACGGCGGAAAGTGGCGCTGAAGGGCTTGAAATTCTTCAAAAGGAAGAAATTAATCTGGTGCTTTCGGATATGCGTATGCCAGAAATGGACGGCGTCGCTTTTCTAAAGGCGGTTAAGGAGCATTCGCCTGGGACGATCCGTATTCTGTTAACCGGGTACGCTGATTTTAACTCCACCGTTGCGGCTATTAACGAGGGCGGCGTTTACCGCTATGTCGCCAAGCCGTGGGTCGACACCGAGATTATTTCGCTGGTGCAAGATGCACTGGAACACCAGCATCTTAAGCTAGAAAATGTGCGTCTTTTAGCCTTAGTCCAGCAGCAAAATGACACTCTAAAAACCCTCAATTCTGGGCTTGAGCAGAAAGTTCAGGAGCGAACGGCTGAGCTCCGGCAAGCGCTGGCTTTCGTCGAAAATACCCATGCTGAATTAAAAAAATCTTTCCTGATGACCGTTCAAGTATTTGCCGGTCTGATCGAGCTTCGGTCTGGGCAGGCCAGTGGATCGCTGGCCGGGCATGGACGTCGGGTGGCCGATCATGCCAAACGTCTGGCCAAGAAACTGGGTATGGGTGAGGTAGAGTCTCATAACGTTATGTTGGCGGCACTGCTGCACGATATTGGGAAGTTGGGTTTGCCGGATGGCCTTCTGGATAAGCCCTTTAATCAATTGAGTGGAGAGCACCGTGCGTTGGTGATGAAACATCCGCTGGTGGGGCAAAATATCCTGATGGGGATCGAGCGCCTGAAGGAAGCCGCAAAACTGGTACGCCACCATCATGAATCCTATGATGGTAGTGGTTACCCCGATAATTTGGCCGGCTTGGCGATTCCCAAGGGGAGCCGCATTATTTGCGTGGCCAATGAATACGATGCGCTACAAATTGGCACCTTGGTGCAGCGTTCGTTAAAAGCCTCTGAGTCACTCGATTTCCTGATTGAAAATCGCGGAAAACGTTATGACCCGGCAGTCGTAGATGCTTTTGTGTCCATCATGGCGGAGACACAGGGCGCCGCAGCGGTTAAAGAGTTGCCCCTGAGAACGATGCATTTGAAGCCAGGGATGGTGCTTAGTCGAGATCTGATGCATCGTGATGGTTATATGTTGCTGATACACGGTAGTGTGTTGAATTCGGAAATCATCTCGCAGCTAATCAAAATCGAACAAGCAGAGGATGTCCATGTTTCCGTTTACATCCGGCAGGGTCAGTAAGCCCTAATCAAGACTATTAGCGGAGCAAACCTATGGATGCTTTCATTTGGGATAAACGTTTTGAGACTGGGATTAGCTCAGTTGATGAGCAGCACAAGCGTTTGGTGGCGCTGACCAATGTATTGGGTAACAAGCTTCTGCAGGGAGATGTGCCTGAAGCGCAGCTGCAACATCTCTTTCATGAGTTGGCTGAGTATTCACGCTATCACTTTGAAAATGAAGAAAATTTGATGCGAGAAGCACATGTCGATGAGCGGCATATCAAGGAGCATATTGCCCATCATCATCAGTTTGTGCAGCAGGTAGTTAGTCTGTGGCAAACGCGAGCTCGTTTAGCTCACCCTGGTGAAACGCTGCATGGTTTTTTGCGGTCTTGGCTGACCGCTCACATTCTCGGTGAAGACCAGGCTATGTCCAGACAAATGGCCTTCGTGACCGGCGGAGTTAGCCCTCAACAGGCCTATCAAAACGAAAAAAACACCAAGGACAATATCACCGATATTCTGCTGGATTCCATGGGGCGGCTCTATGCCCTGCTTGCTGAACAAAATCATAACCTTTCCCAAACGAATGAGTTGCTTGAGCAGCGAGTTCAGGAACGAACCCTGGCGCTGACCCTGGCTAATGAACAACTGGAAAAAGAGCAGTCTGAACTGACTGCGTTGCTGGCCAAGGTAGAAAAGGCTCAACAACAGCTTTTGCAAACCGAGAAAATGGCAGCCGTAGGCCAGCTAGCGGCCGGTGTAGCCCATGAAATCAATAATCCAATCGGGTTTGTAAATTCGAATCTGGGCACGCTGAGAAAGTATGTCGGGACCTTATTTGATGTTGTCGAGGCTTATCAAGCGGGTGACCCTCGGCGTATCGAACAAACCAGCAAGGTTGCTGACTTGGCATTTCTGAAAGCGGATGTTGGCCCTCTTCTTGATGAGTCGCAGGAAGGCTTGTCTCGTGTGACAAAAATAGTCCAGGAGCTGAAGAATTTTTCGCACGTTGATGATGTGGGTATGCAAGAGGCCGATCTCAATGAGGGTTTGGAAAATACTCTCAGCATGGCGTGGCATGAGGTCAAACATAAAGCCTGTATTGTTCGTCAGATGGGAAACCTTCCGCCGGTGCTTTGTGTCGCAGCCCAGATCAATCAAGTTTTTATGAGTGTGTTGCTTAACGCGGTACAGGCACTGGACAAGCCGGGAGTGATTACCTTGCGTTCTGGTGTTGAAAATGGCTATGTTTGGGTCGACATTGAAGATACTGGTCGAGGGATGAGTCAGGAAGTTCGGAAGCGCTTGTTTGAACCATTTTTTACAACCAAGCGCGTGGGTGAGGGCACTGGCTTAGGTCTATCTATTTCATACGACATCATCGTGAATAAGCACAATGGCTACATCGATGTAGTCAGCACTGAGGGAAGTGGTACGAAAGTTCGTATCGGATTGCCAGTCAAAGTAGCCAACCTTTAACCGGTGGCTCAACAACCAGCAATCCACGTCTGATTTTCTAGAGTATCGCGCCGGAAGCGTGTTCGCCTCGCTCGTAAACCACATTAGCCCGGCCCACGAGTAAGGAATCAATCAGCCCAATACTGCTCATGTCTTTTCCGGTGTAGGGAAGCTTGTGCAGTACGTAGCGCATCGCGTTGAGACGTGCCCGTTTTTTGCAGTCAGACTTGATCACGGTCCAAGGTGCATCCGTGGTGTCTGTGTAGAAGAACATGGCTTCTTTGGCTTTGGTGTAGTCTTCCCATTTGTCTAGTGAGGCCAAATCAATGGGTGATAGCTTCCACTGTTTTAGAGGATGAACCTTCCGTTCTTTGAACCTGCGCCGTTGTTCATCTTTGCTCACAGAAAACCAGAATTTGATCAGATGAATGCCACTACGGACTAGGTTTCTCTCAAACTCAGGCGCTTGGCGCATGTATTCGTTGTATTCGTCAGAAGTGCAAAATCCCATCACTCGCTCTACGCCGGCTCGGTTGTACCAAGAGCGATCAAATAGCGAGATTTCTCCGGCAGTTGGCAAGTGCTGGACGTAGCGCTGAAAGTACCACTGGCCCAACTCGGTTTCGGTCGGTTTTTCCAACGCAACCACACGCGCGCCACGAGGATTTAAATGCTCCATGAAACGACGAATGGTGCCTCCTTTACCGGCCGCATCACGGCCTTCAAACA
>JBEGTT010000052.1:0-15151 GCA_041179245.1 Pseudomonadota bacterium | reverse complement strand
TATAAAGAATGTAAGAGGGATCAAACGAATCGACCCATTCGCAAGGCACATGAGCATCCATGAATTGCTCGCGCAAAGCGGTGTAGTCCACATCGCGACCTTCAACCTTGTTGAACTCTGGGTCCAAACCGCGATTAACCATCAGTACCTTGGCGGGTTTATGCGCCGCCAATTCAATCGCTTCATCCAGCAAATGCTTGTAAGGAACAGCCCTACCGCCTCGCACGCCGGCGTCCGCAGAAACAATCAGCGCTGGCTTGGCATCATCAATGCGAGTCGCCAATGATCCCGAGGCAAATCCGCCAAAAACAACCGAGTGAATGGCACCAATCCGCGTCGCTGCCAGCATGGCAAAGCAAGCCTGAGCAACCATTGGCATATAAATCAGAACTCGGTCACCCTTGCCAACACCTAGGCTCTTATAAATAGCAGCCATGCGTTCAACTTCGCTCAGCAAGTCCGCAAAGGTGTAAATAACCTCTTCATTAGTTTCTGTAGAAATGTAGACCAACGCGCGGTCATTGGGACGCTTCGCGGCGTGACGATCAACCGCGTTATGGCACAAGTTCGTTTTGCCACCCACAAACCACTTGGCAAAGGGTGGGTTAGAAAAATCACACACCTGCGTAAAAGGTTCTTGCCAATCGATCAGCTTCGCCTGCTCTTCCCAAAAAGCATCGCGATTTTCAATCGAATTTTTATGGAATTCTTTATAGCTCGTCATAAAACTCCCCCATTTTTGGTAACAATTAGACCTCAAGGCAGCACAATCTTTTCTTGTTTAGCTATTGTGATTACCTCGATCTCCTTCTAAGGCCATCAAACATCTTGCCGACGTCAGCAGCACCCGTGAGGCGATTGTATTCATAATTACAGGGAATGGATATGCGATTAATGCCGCACCAAAAAAAACTTTGGCAAAGTTATTGACAGGCTAGGCAGAGTCGCAGAAATTACGGGACGTTAAGCAGAATACTAAGAGCCATGTGAATTACTTTGGCCATCAAAGAGATTGGGGGCGACCGTGGTGAAAATTCTTTTTGTTTGCATGGGCAATATTTGCCGTTCACCCACCGCCGAGGGAGTTCTGCGCAAACTCTTGGAAGCTGACCGGAAACTGTGTAACCGAGTTGAAATTGATTCAGCGGGAACGCACGGCTATCACGTCGGTGAAGCGCCCGACTCCCGGACACAGCGCGCCGCCTATATGAGAGGCTATGACCTTTCACAGATTCGCGCACGAAAAGTCGCCGCTCAGGACCTAGATTACTTTGATCTCATTTTGGCCATGGACAAAACAAATCTGGACAACCTACAACGGTTATCCAGACCAGATCAATTCGGTAAGATCAAGTTGTTTATGGATTTTTCGAAGAGCTATGATGACCAAGAAGTTCCTGACCCTTATTACGGGCTAGGACATGGGTTTGACTTAGTCATTGACATGGTGGAAGACGCCGCCCGCGGCATCATTGAAGATATTAAGGCTAGCATCCCCGCCACCAGCAGGAACTAGGATCACTTATCCATTACAGGATTGAGCAACATAGCGCTTGCTCGCTTGTGTACCGTGTGGATGCATAAGATTCGACCAGCTATTACGAAAAGCCCGAGATGTGTTTTCAACGGCCAGCAGCGACAAAAACGTCATCCTACTTTGATAGCGTAAAACCCAAGCAAAATCTGCGGGTGTTACAACGGCCCCGGGGGCAATCACGGCTTCTTCCTGAACCAGATCAAGGAAACGCTCAACCGAACGCTTGTGCAATTCAGATGTCTCTGCACGCCCTAGTAGCCCTACAGTTTCACCGCTGGCCCGACGCCACAATTTAGTAGCAAGCTCATCGCTGATGCCACTCTTCTTGGCAACCCAAGGCAGTATTTTCGGTAAGTGAGTCATGTGTATTCTCCTTTAAAATCAAGAGGCTTCTTGAGCCAGCAACTGCAAAAACGCCTCGTGAGCGCTACGTTTTTTCTGGATTTATCTTAAAAGCCCAGCAAAATTGCTGCAGTGCACAAACAGTTTACACAAAAACCCCCGCGAGGGTTAGCTCTTTGTAAGAAAACTTTAGAAGAATGGCCGGACAATGCCCGAACCTAGAGCCCAACCGAGGTCAGTCGGGGATTTTGGATTTCAACATATCCATTGAAACCGGCTTGATCAGAATGTCGTCAAAGCCGGCAGTCATAATCCGAGCTTTATCACTTTCAAGGGCGTGGGCAGTGTAGGCAATGACTCTCAAGTGTTTGGTTTTTTCATTGGCGCGGATCGAACGACAAACTTCCTCGCCATTCATGCCGGGCATACTAATATCAAGCAATACAGCATCGTATTCAACAGCATCCAGCGAGGCGAGGCCATCAAGGCCACACTCGGCCTCTGCAGTTTCCCACCCACGCTTTTTCATCATCGCCATCGCCAATTTGCGATTGACGGCATTGTCGTCAATCACCAGTACTTTTTTCATGGTGCCTCTACGCTCCTTCTTGCTACGTTCCCCACAATATCCCGCCCAACTCACCAGCCCCAACCGGGCGAGAGATTAACGCGTTATTGTCTTGATGGCTATAATCCAAGGCCCTCAAACGTACTGTTTCTCTCGTGCACGCTAACGATAACGTTCAAAAATTACTTCCGGCCACGCCTAAAACAGGGCACCGAGCTGACATGACTGGCCTCTCAGGATCGTCTGACGCCTTAGTCCTTGCAGAGCTTGGCAAACGGGAAAATGGGAAATTACTCGTGGTCGTTACCGCAAACGCCAATGATGCCCAACGCCTGCTGGACGAAATTCCGTGGTTTGCCCCAAGTGCCAAGGTACGCCTATTGCCCGATTGGGAAACACTGCCTTACGACCATTTTTCCCCGCATCAGGATTTAGTATCTGAGCGCCTCGCGACATTATGGGCTGCCACGCAAGGTCAACTCGATATCCTGCTGGTCCCCGCCTCGACAGCGGTATATCGACTTTCCCCACCGGCCTTTCTCGCGGCTTACACCTTTTCATTTGCGAAAGGCGAAACACTGGATGCCGAACGCTTTCGCAGCCAACTGACGCTAGCGGGTTACACCCACGTCACGCAAGTCGTTTCTCCGGGCGAATACAGCATTCGTGGTGGCTTAATTGATCTTTACCCGATGGGTTCACCGCTGCCTTATCGGATTGACCTGTTCGACGATGAAATCGAGAGCATCAAAACCTTTGACGTAGATACCCAGCGGACGGTTTATCCCGTTTCCGAGATTTGCCTGTTGCCCGCCCGTGAATTCCCAATGGACGACAAAGGGCGCACCACGTTCCGCCAACGTTTCCGAGAAGTCTTTGAAGGCGACCCAGCCAAGTCCTCTATCTATAAAGATATTTCAAACGGTATTGCCAGCGCAGGCATTGAATATTTTCTGCCCCTATTTTTTGAAGAAACCGCCACGCTCTTCGACTACCTACCCAAGGATGCCATTCTCGTCACGCACGGTGACACAGCTAGTGCCATCGGCGCATTCTGGAAAGATTGTAAATCTCGCTTTGACTTATTGGATGGCGACAAATCCCGGCCCTTATTGCCCCCAGACGAACTTTTTCTGAGCGACGAAGTATTTTTCACACAAGCCAAATTACACCCGCGCATAACACTCTCCCAAGAAGGCTCCTCCGAGCATTTTGCAGCGGCCCCGGTGGTCGCAGTAGACCGTCGCGCAGAAGCACCGCTGGCAAAACTCAAGGAATATCTGGCGCAAACCGACCAGCACGTACTCCTTCTTGCCGAATCCGCCGGGCGACGCGAAACCCTGTTGAACATGCTGGCAGAACATGATATTCGCCCATCGGCGCTCAATAATTTTGCTGATTTCCTCAATAGTGACCTCACTAGCAGCCCAAAACTCGCTTTGGTAACCGGGCCACTGCAGACCGGCTTTGTCGTTCCCGGCCTAACGTTCATCACTGAAACCGAGCTGTATGCAGGAACCCCGCGCCGAAACCAGCACGCTCGTCGAGAATCCCAGCGCAAAGCCACTTTCGACAATTGGTTACGCGACCTCACTGAACTCAAGGTCGGTGACCCCGTGGTTCACGAAAGCCACGGCATTGCCCGTTATCAAGGCCTGATCCGCATGGACCTTGGCAATGGTGAACAAGAATTTCTCGAACTACACTATGCCAATGCAGCCAAACTATTTGTTCCGGTAGCGCAACTGCATGTTATATCCCGCTACTCCGGCTCAGACCCGGAAAGCGCCCCCCTCCATTCGCTAGGTTCTGAGCAGTGGGAGAAAGCCAAACGAAGGGCCGCTGAACAAGCCCGTGATACAGCGGCTGAACTCCTAGCGCTCTACGCCACCCGCGCAGCCCGTCAAGGCCACGCGTTTGAATTTACGGAAACCGACTACGAAGCATTTGCTGACGGTTTTGGGTTTGAAGAAACTGCTGATCAGGCAAGCGCGATCGAAGCGGTCATTAACGACATGCGCTCTGGCAAACCGATGGACCGACTGGTCTGTGGGGACGTAGGGTTTGGGAAAACCGAAGTTGCCCTGCGGGCTGCATTCTGTGCTGTAGCGGGCGGCAAACAGGTCGCTGTTCTTTGCCCTACCACGCTATTGTGTGAGCAACATTTCCAGACTTTCAGTGACCGCTTTGCCGATTGGCCGGTCAAGATAGCCGAAATTTCCCGCTTCAAAACGGCCAAAGAATCAGCACAAGCCTTACAGGAACTCGCCGAAGGCAAGATCGACATCATCATCGGCACTCACAAGCTGATCGGCAAAGAGGTCAAATTCAGCCGCCTAGGGCTAGTCATCATTGATGAAGAGCATCGTTTTGGTGTGCGCCAAAAGGAAACGCTGAAGGCTATGCGGGCCGAGGTGGACGTGCTAACGCTGACGGCCACCCCCATTCCGCGCACGCTCGCCATGAGCATGGAAGGCTTGCGAGACTTCTCGGTCATCGCTACCGCACCCCAAAAACGACTGGCGATTAAGACGTTTGTTAGCAAGCTGTCAGATGGCATCATCCGTGAAGCCGTGCTGCGCGAACTGAAGCGCGGCGGCCAAGTTTACTTTCTGCATAACGAGGTCGACACCATCCAGAACATGCGCGAAAAGCTGGAAAAACTGGTGCCCGAAGCCCGTATCCTCATCGGTCATGGGCAAATGAACGAGCGCGAACTAGAACGTGTGATGCGTGATTTCACCCAACAGCGCGCCAATCTGCTGTTATGCACCACCATCATTGAAACCGGCATCGACAACCCCCACGCCAACACTATTCTGATTAATCGGGCAGAACGCTTTGGCCTCGCCCAACTTCACCAACTCCGGGGACGGGTTGGCCGCTCGCACCATCAGGCTTACGCCTATCTACTGGTCCCCAATGAGCCGGGCAAAAACTCTGGCATGACCAAACAAGCCCAACAACGCTTGGAAGCCATTCAGATGTCGGAAGAGCTTGGGGCTGGTTTCTTCCTGGCCATGCATGACTTGGAAATTCGTGGTGCAGGCGAAGTCCTAGGCGACAACCAGTCGGGTGAAATGCAGGAAGTCGGCTTCAACATGTTTACTGACATGTTGAATCGCGCCGTCGCTCACCTCAAACAAGGTAAAACAATTGAAACCGCTGATCTGATGCAGCCGCTAGGCATTGGGACTGAAATCAACCTTAGAACCCCGGCCCTGCTCCCAGATGCTTATTGCCCGGATGTGCATGAGCGCCTAACACTCTACAAACGCCTCGCTAACACCGACACCAACGACGAGCTAGATACCTTGCAGGAAGAGCTAATTGATCGTTTTGGCGAACTGCCTTTACAAGCCCAGTCCCTTATGGCCACCCATCGTTTGCGCCTACTGGTTAAACCTTACTGTATCCAAAAACTGGATGCCTCGATTGACCAAATCACCCTGCAATTTGGCGCCGGATTTACCCAGCAAAATACGATTGACCCAGCCAGAATCATTGAGTTGATTCAGAAAAACCGGAACTACAAGCTGGCTGGACAGGATAAACTCGCACTTTTACGCCATAGCCCAACCTTGCAGGATCGGGTGGCTGCGGTAAAAGAATTGATCAATACGCTAACTGCAAAATCCAAATGACCACTGAAAAGCTCGAAAACTTGAATATCGCCTCCTTTGACTCCATGCCCACTCCGGCCGAGGTGATTGCCCGCTTGCCGGTTTCTGAAAAAGCCGCTCGCACCGTGTCCCAAGGCCGCAAGGATTTGGACAACATTCTTGACCGTAAAGACGGACGACTGTTTGTGGTCGTTGGCCCTTGCTCCATTCACGACCCTGCAGCCGGCTTGGAATACGCCCGTCGCCTGAAGACACTCGCTGACGAAGTCAGTGACACCTTGGTGATTGTGATGCGCGTGTATTTTGAAAAACCTCGCACCACTGTCGGCTGGAAGGGTTATATCAATGATCCGCACATGGATGACTCCTTCTGCGTTGATGTCGGCATGGAAAAAGCGCGCGAGTTTCTGCTCCAGATCAATGAAATTGGGCTGCCAACCGGCACCGAAGCACTTGACCCTATTTCTCCACAATACCTAGGTGATCTGATCGCTTGGAACGCCATTGGTGCTCGCACTACCGAATCACAGACTCACCGTGAAATGTCATCGGGTCTTTCCACGCCGGTCGGTTTCAAAAACGGAACTAGCGGTGATTTAACCGTCGCCATTAATGCAATTTTATCGGCCTCCCGCCCACATTCTTTCTTAGGAATCAATGGGGAAGGTCGCGTTGCGATCGTTCGTACCAACGGCAATCCTTACGGCCATGTCGTTCTGCGTGGTGGCGATGGCAAACCAAATTACGACGCTGTGTCTATTGCGATGGCTGAACAAGCACTGGCTAAGGGCAAACTGCCTGCGAACTTAGTGGTCGACTGCTCCCATGCTAATAGCTACAAAAAACCTGAACTTCAACCACTGGTTCTAACCGACGTGGTTAATCAAATTCGGGCGGGTAATCAGTCCATCGTCGGCGTGATGATTGAGTCCAATCTGGAAGCCGGCAATCAATCCATTCCCGCTGATCTGTCACAGTTGAAGTACGGCTGCTCCGTCACCGATGGCTGTGTTGACTGGGACACCACAGAACGGATGATCCGCGACGCGGCTACGCTGCTTCGTGACACACTGCCAGAGCGCATTACCGGCTAAGGCTGTTAAACACAATGGCAACAAATCTGATTTTGCAAGGTGGGGCATGCCCCACCTTTTTACTTGACCGGATCATCTCCGCCACACACACCCAGGAAGTTGTTCCTTGCCCTCCCCAAGTGGTGAAATTGGTTGGTGCCACTCGATCGTCCGAATTTGAAGCACAGGTTCCCCTGATTGAAGCGGAAAAACTGGACTGGGCTTTTGTTGAAGCAGGCAAAAAATTAAGTGACTTTGGTCTGATTGCCTTCGACATGGACTCAACGCTCATCACCATTGAGTGCATTGATGAGTTAGCCGATTTTGCAGGCAAAAAAGCAGAGGTTGCTGCGGTAACCGAGGCCGCCATGCGCGGTGACCTAGACTACCGTGAGAGCCTACGCCGCCGCCTAGCGTTACTGGCCGGGCTTGATGCACGAGTTCTGGCTAGAGTATTTGCTGAACGGTTACTGCTGTCACCCGGCGCCCGCGAATTGCTGGAAGCCGCTCAGAATGCAGGGTTAAGAACTGCCATTCTCTCTGGTGGTTTTACCTACTTCACAGAACGCCTACGGATTGAGCTGGGGTTTGATTTCGCCACCTCCAATGAACTGGAGATTTCGGGCGGAAAGCTGACTGGCCGTGTGGTTGGCGACATCATTGATGCAGCGGCAAAAGCACATCATCTTGCCCGACTTCGTGATGAATTAGGGCTAAAAAAGGAACAGATCATTGCTGTCGGTGATGGTGCTAACGATCTGCTGATGATGGCCGAAGCAGGGTTATCCGTGGCTTTTCGCGCCAAACCAGCCACCCGTGCCAAAGCCAACATCGCCATCAACATTGGTGGGCTAGATAGCTTGCTGAACATTCTGTCGCCGAGCACTTAAGCGCCCTCCCAGCCAAAACAAGGCTGAAAAAAATCCCGGCACTCAATGAGTTACCGGGATTTACTATCTGGCTTTTAGACTTACATGCGCTCGAAGATACAAGCGATGCCTTGTCCGCCACCGATACACATAGTGACCAGAGCGTACTTACCACCCACGCGTTGTAGTTCGTACAGCGCCTTGGTTGCAATGAAAGCACCGGAACAACCAACTGGGTGACCCAATGCAATCGCGCCACCATTTGGATTAGTCTTTACTGGATCCAGACCTAATGACTTAGAAACTGCAATCGCTTGTGCCGCAAACGCCTCATTAGATTCAATAACATCCATTTGATCCAGCGTTAGACCGGCCTTTTTCAAGGCCAATTTAGTCGCAGGAACGGGGCCTTCACCCATGATGTCATTGGGCACGCCAGCAACAGCGTAAGACACCAAACGTGCCAGCGGTTTTTGACCTGCCTTAGCCGCTACATCAGCGGCAGCCAGCACAAAGAATGCTGCACCATCGTTAATACCAGAGGCATTACCGGCAGTTACTGTGCCGTCTTTCTTAAACGCTGGCTTCATCTTCGCCAGAGACGCCATGGTCGTGTCACGCTTCAGGTGCTCATCGGTATCAAATACCACTTCGCCCTTACGAGTTTGCTTCACGATTGGGACGATTTGTGACTTGAAGTGCCCTGCATCAATAGCTGCTGCAGCACGACGTTGCGATTCAACCGCAAATGCATCTTGCTCTTCGCGGCTGATATTCCACTTGGTCGCCAAGTTTTCAGCCGTGATACCCATATGGCCAACACCAAATGGATCCGTCAATACGGCGACCATCGAGTCAATCGCCTTGGTGTCGCCCATACGAGCGCCAGTCCGAAGACTTGGCATCAGGTAAGCGGCCTTAGACATGACTTCAACACCACCACCAATACCGTAATCAGCATCGCCCAACATGATGTTTTGCGCTGTAGTTACGATACCTTGCAGACCTGAAGCACACAGACGGGACACTTGCATCGCGACTGAGTCCATCGACAGGCCCGCTTGAATAGAGGCCACGCGCGAAACATAGGCATAACGTGAATCGGTTGGCATCGTTGTACCAACAGTCACATAGCTAATTTGCTGAGCATCTACACCAGAACGTGCAATCGCTTCTTTCATCACGATGCCAGCCAGTTCAGTGCTTTCAAAGTCAGCTAAGGAACCGCCAAATGCACCAATTGGGGAACGTACTGCACTCAATACGACAACATCACGGCTCATTCAATTCTCCTTTATCGCTCAAAACAAAAATGTTCAACCAAAAATACTGGCCAAACCCAGTAAAAACAACAACAGAACCCAAAGCACGGTAGCCCGCCATACAAGGCCGACCGCACTTTGCATAAAATCCACTCCGGCGACTTCACCAAAAGGCTCATCGTAATCCCGGCTTCCTTCGGTGGAAGTCAGCGACAAATCTTCCAAACCTTCAGGAATCTCACTCACGACCAGGGGAACACGGGTACTAATACGAACTCCCAAAGCCCCGGCAGCACTGGCAAGAATAATCCCGGTCGCTTCATCTGACCAGTCTGACGATTCATTACGAGCGCAATACACCGCATCTTCAAAATTACCGACGATAGCAAAAGCCGCTGCCGTTGCTCGGGCAGGAAACCAATCCAGCAGAACAAACAATCGGCGCGCAAACAGCGGGAAATCAGAGGGTGAGCTACCCATCTTTTTCTCTGATCGCTCCCAAGAACACGCTAATAGAGCGGTCACCCGATACAGAACTGCCCCAATTGGACCAGGCAACAACACAAACCAAAGCAGGACTGAAAAAACGTGGCGATGCGCGCCCAACAAAGCCAACTCAATGGCTTCTCGGGCGATGTCTTCGGTTTGCTCCAAACCCGGTTTATCAGGGCTGGGAACACCATTGGCGTAACGCCAATCCGCCAGTAACTGCCGGGCAAGCGGTAAATTTTCATTCCGCAAGGCCAGAAGGATTTCGGTGTAGTGATGACTAAACTGCCGAAACCCCATCGTCAGGTATAAGACGAGGACATTTAATGCCCAGCCCAGGACAGGATTTACCACGTTCAAAAACATATAAAGTAGCAACAAACCGCTCAACAACGGCCCGAGGACGATCAGGGTCGCCAGCATCCCATGTTGGTAGCGCCCGGCATTAAATCGTTTTGCCAGCAAACTGGCGAGCGCTTCAATGGGGTTGCGAATAAGGCGACGGTATGGAAGCGGCTGAATCTGTTCAAGAATAAAAACCGCAAGGAGAGAAAAAAAACTCATCTGGAATCTTGGTTAGCACGGACAGTTAATACGGAATTGGCTACGGAACTAGCGGGGAACGATACCACAACGCTGTGCAAGCGAGATTATCATCCCAGCGGTGGCTCCCCAAATAAAATAATTCTCGTAACGCATCGCGTGATAACACCGCTCTGCCCCTCTTACCATCAGAACATGCCGCTCGTGGTTTGCCTCGTTGAGCAGAAAAGACAAGGGAACCTCAAACGCCTCAGCCACTTCAAACGTATCAAGCACCAATTCGAACGGTGGTGAAACCAGTGCAACTACCGGCGTGACGGCAAAACCCGTCCCTGTCCGGTATTCTGGAAGATAACCCAACGTTTCCACCAACTCGGGTTTTAAACCAATTTCTTCCTGCGCTTCCCGAACCGCCGTATGCCAAGAACTTGCATCATCTGGTTCCACACGTCCTCCCGGGAAACTGATTTGCCCAGGGTGGTCCCGCAGATGATCGGTTCGCTTGGTGAGGAGTAGAGTCGCACCATCAGGACGAGGAACGATGGGTACCAAAACAGCAGCAGGCGTTAAATTCGTTTGCAGCGCGCCAGGCTCAAGGATCACTTCGTTGTAGTTAGGCAGATTCAACAACAAAGATGCAAGTAACCGAGGGTTTTGTACCAAATTCCCTATACTTTCTACCACTGACCACTCCCTGAAAAATACGCTGAACGCCATGCTTGCCAACCAAGTTAGCCATTATGCCGGGTTCGAATACCAAAATTTAGCTAAAAAAAAGCGCGATTCCTAGGGAATCGCGCTAAATCCACACCAAAGGAGGAGGGTGGAGGAGACAGCGGAGGAAGCAGTCATGAAGGAAAAACACTCAACATTCCCTGCTTCGTTACGCTCATTATGCGACAACCAAAACTCAAACACAAGAATTATTGTGCATTGCACAAAAAAGCAATTCCACTCACAAAAAATTATCTAACCATATGATTTATAAAAATAAAACAAATACAAACCTCCATCAGCACTGTAAATACTCTTAACGAATTGTTGCGCTGCAAAATCGAGCAAGCCCACGATTTTTTATTTACCCGTAGAATGCCGAACCCCTAACTCGGAGGATAACGATGGAATGCACAGTTAAATGGATGGGTAGTGATAGCGGAATGTCTTTCATTGCCGAAACAGGTAGCGGACATATCATCGCCATGGATGGAGCACCCGAAGCAGGTGGTCGCAACCTAGCGCCTCGCCCGATGGAATTGCTCCTTGCTGGCGCAGGAGGATGCACCGCGTTCGACGTGGTTCTAATTCTGAAAAAAGGCCGCCACAGTATCACCTCATGCGACGTTTCGATCCATGCCGATCGCGCAGAAACAGATCCTAAAGTTTTCACCCGTATTCACTTTCATTTCAAGGTGAAAGGTCAAAAACTTAAGCCAGAGGCTGTTGAACGGGCGATTCAGTTATCCAAAGAGAAATATTGCTCCGCTTCCATCATGCTGGGCAAGACCGCCGAAATCACACACGACACCGAAATTATTGACGATGGTGAAGGCATTTAAGCGCTACATGCCACTTGGTTTTTTACCTCTTTTTAAGCTATTGCCAATAGCATTAGCGGCTATTTTGCTAACCGGGTGCCTGCTCCCGAAAGAGCGCATGGATATCCCCAAAACGGGCGTTCTGACCCGCCATGCAGAAATAGCCGAAACAGCGGAGAACAACCGAGACACGACAGAAAATGGGGCTGAACCAGCATCCATTTCCGCCGAAAAAGTTCTTGGCCCT
Organism: Pseudomonadota bacterium; assembly: GCA_041179245.1. Lineage (GTDB taxonomy): Bacteria > Pseudomonadota > Gammaproteobacteria > Burkholderiales > Rhodocyclaceae > JBEGTT01. The sequence continues at coordinate 3,063 of JBEGTT010000052.1, read as the reverse complement.
GACTGGTGGCAAGCTTTCCAGAGCGAAGAGCTCGGCAGCCTGATCGATCGAGGGCTAAGCCAGAATGCCGACATCCGCATCGCGCTAAGCCGAATGGTTCAACTCAAAGCACGTTACGTTCAAGCCAGTGCTGGCAAGAAACCTTCGCTTTCAGCACCGCTGGCCGCCGCCAATCAGGCCCCTGGCAGCACGGCTGTTGGAACCGCTCCCACCGGACAGCAAACGGGAACGAATAGCGGTAACTCCAAACTAATTGGGCAGAAAACCTATCAAGCCAGTATCCGAGCTGATTGGCGTCTCGATATTTGGGGCGAGCAGGCCGCATTAGCCGATTCTGCGGAATTCCAACTCCAGCGAGCCATCCATGAACGGGCCAATGTCGAACGTAATCTAACAGCCAATATCACCGCTAGTTATCTTGAGTACTTATCGCTGAATGACCGACTCAGGATCGCCGAAGCAACCGAAACCGTTTTACAAGCGACACTGGTCATCCTCGAAAAGCGCTTGACCATGGGTGATGCGACTTTGTCCGAACTGGAACAACAAAAAGCCGCTATTTTTTCCTTGCGCGCCACCATCCCAACCCTTGAACAACAACGCTTTGAGGTGTTGACCGCGCTAGCCATGTTAGTTGGCGTCACCCCTGGAGAGCTTTTGCTGTCAGATGCGGGACTGGATTCGCTAACACCACCGGCAACACCCTTAACCGCTTTTTCAAGCGTATCGCTAATGCAACGCCCCGATATTCGCGCAGCCGAAGCCCAACTCCTCGCCGCCAGAGCCGATATTGATGTTGCACGAGCCAGAATACTTCCAACAATCGACCTCGCCGCCCAATCAGGCTCAAGCAGCGCCCTAGCCTCTAATTTGTTTTTACCTGGAACCCTGTTCTGGAATGTAGTGGCTAATCTGAGTGTTAACCTTTTTGATGGCGGACGACGCAAAGGGGAACGCCAGTTCACCCAAGCCGTTAAAGAGGAAATGGTTGAATCCTACGTTCGCACCATCTATCAAGCTGCCCGCGAAACAGAAAATTCCAAGTCAGCGGTTCAGCAAACAGCACGGCGGCTTTCTGCACACAAAGCGGCCTCGGAAGCAGCCAAGCGTGCTTGGGAAATCAACCGCAAAATATTCGACATGGGCAGCTTGGATTATTTGTCCCTGCTGGATACCCAGCGCAGCTACAACCGATACCTAGATGACTTCCAAAAAACGCGCGCTGAGTTTTTTAAAGCTCAAATCCCCATCCTTCAGCTGATTAGCGGCATGAACTTAGGCAACACAGAAGCTAGCGAAGTGCTCACGCCGGATATTCCTAGATTTGATGACGCCCAATTTGATCCGGGAACAGAGTTCTGGCAGGTTGAGCTTGAAAACGCGACCCACGCCTCCGCGCTCTCGCCTTTATGGCGTGACCTTACTCGGCGTTTTCCAAACTTCATGGATGGCCGTATGATTCGCCCGAAACTGCTGGATAGTGTCGAGTACAAAACGACTGGAAAACAGGCTTGGTACCAAGTCGTGATTGCGCGATTTGGATCACCCGATGAGGCGTTGCAACTGTGTAACGCACTTCAACCCCAGCAGCGTTGTCGGGTCATTTCATCCAATTCGGACACCACCATCCTTGCTCACTAACCCTCATATTTTGGCACTTCCCCTGACTTTATTTCATGGCTGAAAACTTCCCCCACAGCGTTGTTCAATGTTTAGCGGCCATTGCGCAAAGCAAAAGCATCCGCATTACGCCTGAACGGCTGATCCATGACTTTGCCCTCACCCATCAGGAACCCGAAATACCACTCATCGTTCGGATGGCGGCTGAAATCGGGATGCAGGCCAGAGGGGAACAGCTTGACTGGGAACAAATTACGTCCTTAGAAGGCGTTTTTCCGTTCATTGCCAAACTTCATGATGGCGCAGGGATTATCGTTGTTGGTCGCGAAGGTGAAGAAGGTAACAAGCGACTGGCCGTCGTAGATCCGCGCACTAACGCCAGCAACGTAGCATATTTCAGCGAGCAGGATTTTGCAGAAATCTGGTCAGGCGATGTGGTTTTCCTGAAACGTTCATACTCTGTTCTGGATGAAAACCAACCCTTTGGCCTACGCTGGTTTATCCCTGAGATTTTTAAACAACGTAAAGCCTTTAGGGACGTCCTTATCGCCGCGATGGCCATGAACCTCCTGGCCCTGGCCTCCCCGATGTTCTTTCAACTGGTGATCGACAAGGTACTGGTTCACCAAAGCGCATCCACCTTGCTTGTGCTCACGGTTGGGGTTTCACTGGCGATGCTGTTTGATTCACTTTTCGGCTACATTCGTCAGATGCTGCTTCTTGCAGCCACCAACAAGATTGATATGCGCGTCACCCGACGCGCCTTTAAACACCTCCTATCGCTACCGATCGATTTCTTCGAAACATCAACTGCCGGGGTCGTCACCCGTCAAATGCAGCAACTTGAGGGAATTCGCCATTTCCTGACTGGGCGGTTGATGTTTTCGGTGATGGATCTGCTTGCGCTAATAATTTTCCTGCCACTGCTATTTACCTACTCGGTCACCTTGGCATTGATTGTGTTGGGATTCACCCTGATGATGGGGCTAATCATTGCTGCTCTGTTACCCACTTTCCGGGAGAGGCTCGACAAACTCAATACCGCTGAAGGCCAAAGACAAGCCCTCTTGGTTGAAACGATTCATGGAATGCGAACCGTCAAGGCACTTGCCATTGAACCGATTCAACGCAAAAACTGGGATCAACTCTCCGCCAACTCTATCAATGCCCATTACAGCGTCAGCCAGTTATCTATTTCCGGCAACACGATTACCGATTTTCTAGCCAAATTTATGCCGATCATCATTATTCTGGTCGGCGCACAAGGGGTTTTCGATCAGACCATGACCGTCGGTGTGCTGATTGCCTTCCAGATGCTGTCTGGCCGAGTCGTCGGGCCGCTGGTTCAGATCGTAGGGTTAATCAACGAATATCAGCAGACGATTATCTCGGTCAAAATGTTGGCGGACATCATGAATCGCGCCCCTGAGGGGCGTACCGGTG
>JBEGTT010000051.1:0-33958 GCA_041179245.1 Pseudomonadota bacterium | reverse complement strand
TTATATCGACACGCCGATGACCCAAGCGAACCCCTACCCTATGCCTTTCCTAATGCCGGTTGACAAGGCTGTTCGCTCTTTTGTCAGAATGATTGAAAAAGGCCATTCTTATGGTGTCGTGCCGTGGCCGATGGCCATCGTTGCCAAGATCATGCGCGTGATGCCCAACTGGCTCTATGACCGCCTATTTGCGAAAGCCCCTCATAAACCCCGAGGAAACCAAGGAGGCATCGCCCCGTGACGCTGATGATCAAATTAAATGGGGTGTCCCGCCAATTTCCAGCACCGATGAGCGTGGCTGATTTGGTGGAAACGCTGGGTTATACCGGGAAGCGTATGGCGGTTGAGCGGAATGGTGACATTGTGCCTAAAGGGCTGCATGCGGCGACGGCCCTTGAAAATGGGGATGCCTTGGAAATTGTGGTCGCCGTTGGCGGCGGGTAGTTTGGCAAAACCGTAGAGAAATTTGTGAAGAAATCAGGAAAGAACATGGACCAACTCACCATTGCCGGAAAAGCCTACCGATCCCGCCTGCTGGTAGGGACTGGGAAATATAAAGATTTTGCCGAAACCCGGGCGGCTATTGATGCGTCCGGTGCCGAAATCGTGACGGTGGCGATTCGCCGGATGAACATTGGCCAAGATCCCTCGCAGCCCAATTTGCTGGACGCTTTGCCGCCATCACAATTTACCATTTTGCCGAATACGGCTGGCTGCTATACCGCTGATGACGCGGTACGAACGTTACGCTTGGCCCGTGAGCTATTGGATGGACATCCGTTATGCAAGTTGGAAGTCTTGGGTGATCCAACCAACTTGTTCCCGAATATGCCGGAAACCCTTAAAGCGGCAGAAACGCTGGTCAAAGATGGCTTCGATGTCATGGTCTACTGCGCCGATGATCCGATTCAGGCCAAGATGCTTGAAGAGATTGGCTGTGTGGCGATCATGCCGCTGGCCTCGTTGATTGGTTCGGGGATGGGAATCTTGAATCCATGGAATTTGCGCCTGATTATTGATAATGCCAAGGTGCCCGTATTAGTCGATGCTGGGGTTGGCACAGCTTCTGATGCAGCCATTGCGATGGAGCTGGGCTGTGATGGGGTGTTGATGAACACCGCCATTGCGCATGCTAACGACCCCGTCTTGATGGCTTCAGCGATGAACAAGGCGGTGCAGGCAGGCCGCGAAGCATTTTTGGCGGGGCGCATGCCGCGCAAGCTGTATTCCGCTGATCCTTCGTCTCCTACCCAAGGACTGATTGGCAAATGAGCGAAGAGCGCGATCAGCAAGAACAAAATCCGCTGTACGGACACATCCGCAGTTTTGTCCTTCGCCAAGGACATTTGTCGGCAGCGCAGGCTCGATTTCATGCAGAGATGATGCCTAAGGTGGGTGTTCCGTATCGTACGGAGCCACTTGATTTGGTTGAGGCGTTTGGGCGGCAAGCACCGAAGATTTTAGAAATCGGCTGTGGCATGGGAGAAACGACGGCGGCGATTGCTGCGGCCAATCCACAAAATGATTACCTGGGGTTGGAAGTGCACACGCCCGGTGTCGGCAATCTTTGTAAATTGATTAGCGAACGGGGTATTCCCAATTTACGGATTTGCCAGCATGACGCGGTTGAGGTAGTGCGCGACATGTTGCCGGAAGGTGTGTTGGATGGGATTCACGTCTTTTTCCCTGACCCTTGGCACAAGAAACGCCATAACAAGCGACGTTTGTTGCAAAGCCCATTTGTTGCAGAATTGGCGAAACGGTTGAAGCCAGGCGGCTATTTTCATTGCGCGACCGACTGGGAAGATTACGCGGTACAAATGCTGGAAGTATTGAGCGCCGAACGGCGACTACAAAACACCGCTGAGGGTTATGCGCCTCGACCGGATTATCGACCTCTGACGAAATTTGAGAACCGTGGCCTGAAATTGGGGCACGGGGTTTGGGATTTGGTATTTAAGCGACGTTAGCTCATCTAAAAATAACGAGGTTAAGTGATGGATAAGCGACAGGAAATTCTTGAGGTCAGCAAATTGTTGTTTGAGCTGACAATGGTCGGAGATGCTACCGGTGACTTGGACTCGTTGCTGGAACGGTTGTTGGGGCTGCTGGGCAATCTTGATGATATCCACATTCTACCCAAAGCTCAGCTATACCTCGTCTCTCCTCGCAAGACCTGTCTTCAGGTTGCCCAATTCGGCTTAAAGCCTATTTGGGACCTAGATGATCCTTGGCAAGGTTTTTTGGTGGGGGATTTGCCTGCCACGGTTGCCGTCGTGCAGCGCGTGCCACTGGGTGAATATGTGTCGCAAGCGTGTTTCGCACTGCCCTTGATTGATGCTGGGCGGACGATTGGGGTTGCCTTTTTGTACATTGACTCAGCATGGCAGCCAACCGCCATTGAAACCGAGTTTATGTACGATTTGTCCAAAGCCTTAACTAGCTTGGTGTCGCGTTCCTTGGTGAATGAAATGCTGCGGGTTCGAGAAATTGAGCTGGAAGACGCTCGCTCGGATGCGATTCGACGCTTGGGTGCGGCTTCCGAGTATCGCGATAACGATACCGGTTTGCATGTCGTGCGGATGACCAATTTTGCGCATTGCATTGCCAAAGCCTTGGGTTTGCCGCTGGAGGAGCGCGAGACGATTTACATCACCGCGCCGATGCACGATGTAGGCAAAATCGGCATTCCCGATGCTATTTTGCTAAAGCCGGGGCGCTTGGACCAAGAAGAGTTTGCGTTGATGCAACAGCACGCTGAAATTGGTGAGCATTTACTGCAGGGCAATGATCCCCTGATCGTGAGTGCGCGCGAAATTGCCGGTTCTCACCATGAAAATTGGGATGGCTCAGGTTATCCGCGTGGCTTAAAGGGGGAACAAATCCCACTGTTGGGGCGCGTCTGTTCGATTGCGGATGTGTTTGATGCCCTAACGTCCACTCGGCCCTATAAAGAGCCTTGGCCGGTTACTGAAGCCGTGGATTGGATTCATTCGCAATCCGGTCTGAAATTTGACCCCGCAATCGTTAAGGCTTTTGATCTGGCATTGCCAGAAATTTTACGGATTCGAGAGTTGTATCGGGACGACATCATCAATCCTAACGAGATTCTGGAACTGCCCGAACTGCCACCGCGTGAAGAGGGCTGGGTATCATGGGATGGTTCTTTGACGGTTGGCATCGATGTGATTGATGAGCACCACCGCTATTTGTTTGATCTGACTAATGACTTATTTAATACGGTCAAAAACAAGCGTGGAATTCGCCAGGTCGCGCGGGTATTAAAAGCGCTAGATCATTACGCGAAGGTACATTTCCGTGCAGAAGAGCTCATGATGAAGCGTTTTGGGTACGGACGTTTGCCTGAGCAGCTTCACCAGCACGAAGTTTTTGAAAAGAAACTTGAAGAGTTTTACCGGGAATTGCATGAAAACCCGGTAGCCGTTCCTTTTGATGTGTTGGTGTATCTCAAGGATTGGCTGATCAGCCACATCGCGGTGGAAGACTCACAGTTGCGGGCTTTAGTTGGGCAGTAACGGCGGCTAAGCTGACCAAGCAAAGCGCCAGCACGGGGCCAAAAGGTTGATCCCAAGCCAAGGACAAGCCAAAAGCGAGTAGGTAACCCAAGACGGACGTGGTCATTGCCCAACGGCAAGCATGTCGCCAGTTGCTGCGGTGTACAAACGCCATCCAAGGTAAAACCAGCAGCAGGGAGAAGGTGGCCATCACGCCTAAGCACATGGTGGCAATGGCGATACTGATTGCGGCCAGTAAGTCAAAACCCAGATGCAGCCATTGCCAGCGGGGTGAGCGTAAGCGCCAGATATCCGGGAACAGTTGGGCCAGCAGCAATCGTTTTGAGAGCCTGCTTAGTACGATCAATCCAACTAGGCTGCCAAGTAGAGTTAAGAGGGGTTGCTCACCGCCACTCAACAGCAGCTGCCCGTCAAACAAGGCGTGGCCTAGTCGCTCGGCGAGGGGGAAATTGCTCGTGAGCAAAATACCAATGCCCCAAGCGATAACAAGAATAACGGCATATAAGGTGCTGCTGCGAGCCGATGAGCGTACCGAGGGGCGAGCATCCGCTACATCTACTAGGCGGTGCTTGGCGCTAGCGACACCGAGAGCGGCAAGCAGCCCCCCCGTGTTGAGTGACGCCCCAAGTGCCATTGCGCCCAAAGCACCTGCTGCACCAACCTGCGCGTAAGCTAAGGAGGCTAAGATTTCGTCACGCAAACGTAGGTAACACCCCAGAACCGGGAGATACAAAGCGAAACCCAGCCCGGTCAGGAGCGCCGGGCCGAATAGATCTAAATTCAGCCCCAAATCCTGAACGTCAGGCACAAGAAAATTAAGCATGCTGTTGCCCTTCAATTTTGGATTCGCCTAATTCAACACACCGGTCACACGCAACCGCTAACAACTCAGCCTCATGGCTGACCAGCAAAACCCCGGCCCCCCGATTTTTTGCTCGCTGCGCCCGCGCCCGAATTGCGGTGGCTAAATGCTGGCTCCCCGCGACATCTAAATTATTGCTGGGTTCGTCGAGCAAAATCAGGTCGGCATCGCTATTCAAGACGGCCCATAAAACCAAATATTGCCGTTGTCCGCCGGAAAGGGTGTCTACTCGGTGAGTCAGTTTGTCCGTTAGCCAATGAGGCAGACCAGCGGGTGACGCTCCTGTCAGGGCCAGTAACTCATGCCCATTCAGGGGCAAGCCTTGCAACGACGGTTGCTGCTGTGTTTGCAGCGTGACTTTACAATCTGGCGCGCGCCATATTCCTCCGGAGAACACGGTGGCCGATCCGGAAATGGCGGCTAAGACGGTGCTTTTGCCGATGCCATTGGGGCCACACAAGCCAACGACTTCCCCTCGCTTCACTTGCAGCGACACGGGGCCTACCATCGGCGTCGCCCAGCCTGTTTTTAGATTGTCTAAACGGAGCAATACCGAGTTCATTAGCGACCTTCCTGGCCTTTTAACAGGCGGTTAATCGTGTCATCGAACAAACCAAATAAATCGTTGGCCTCTGGTGTGCCGCCGACGGTAAAGGCCAGCGTCACCACGGCTAAGCCGGTGTGATCACCAACCCAGCGGGCGGTTGCGTCGTACTGATACCCCGGGCGTAAAATCATTTTCGCAGGGGTCAGTTTTTGCCGTGCCACAATCTCGGCTAATTGCCCCGATGTCGGCTCCACTCCCGGTTTTGGTTCCAACGTTCCCACTTCGCGCATGCCTAACCAATCCAGCAAATAGGTGAACGACTTGTGCTGCACCAATACGGGCGCACCGCGCAACGGTGCCGCCCGCTTTTCCCAATCGGCCATTGCGGCCTTCCATCGCTTGGCAAAATCATCAAAACTTTGCTGATATTCCGCTGCGGATGAAGGATCAAGTTCTGCCATGCGTTTCGCCAGTGGCTCTGCCACTTTCAACACCAAACGCGGGTCAAGCTGGATGTGCGGATTCCCTTGGGCGTGGACATCACCATCGGCCCGATCCAAACGCGCAGGCACTTCGAGCTTTTTGACAAAACTAGCCGCTTCAAAATAACCGGGCTGGCCACTTTGAATGGCCGCATTTCCCGATTCGCGTTGCACCATCGGTAACCAGCCAATTTCCAACTCAGCCCCCGTCGCAACCACCAACTGGGCTTTGCGCGCACGAGCAATCAAGGACGGTTTCGCTTCGATCCGGTGCGGGTCTTGCAAAGCCGTGGTCGCCGTAAATACCGAGACATTTTTGCCGCCAACCGCTTGGGCTAACGCGCCCCATTCGGGAACCGTGGCAAAAACATTCAACGCAGCGATGGCAGGGAACATAGCCAAAGCAAGTACCCACCCACAAACCAGTTTCTGTATTTTCATCACTCGCCCCTTAGAACTTATGCGCGCCATGAGCACCAATGCTCATGATGTATTGGAGGAAGAATTGGTTGTCGCCTAAGCCCTCGCCTCGCGATTCATCGCGGGCCAATTGCAAACGCAAACGAGAGAATTCTGACGGAGACCAGTCCAGCATCACACTATTGCGACGGGGTCGATAACTCGCCAACTCTGCAAAATTGTTGGGCGACAAATTCGGCCCCAAATCAACACTGCCACTATCTAACCAGTCGTAGCGATAACCAACGCGCCACTTGGGCATGAACTGATACACCGCTTGGGCATAACCCCCAGTTTGTCGACTGCGGTAGTTATCCTGCACGGGCGTTGTTTTTGTGTCGTAAATCATGTCACCCTCTTCAGTGCGGCTAAACAACTCACTTTGCAATTTGAACGAACGAACCGAGGAATTTCCATTCGGTGCCCATTTCCAGACAAAGTTGGCAATCCAAGTTTGGCTTGCCCCGTCAAAGGAATTTTCAGTGCCAGCCCCATCCGTATAGGTTCTGCCTCGCGCATCGGAACGAACATACGACAAACCGGTTTGCCAAGCATTCGAGGCATTCCACTCGCCTCCAAGATGCGCGAACAAAGCGCCGTTTGCCGGCGTGCTGCGCTCATTCGTCGCACCGGGGAATGAAGCACCATGTGCCACCTCGCTACCCAATTCCAAAAACACATCAGTCGGTGCGACCCATTTTGCCTGCACCCCGTCTTGTGATAAACGCGAACCCCAGAAAACTTTGTAGGCCAGCGGTGCATCGACAAAATCCCATTCGTGCGGATGTTGGGCATTCAAATAACCGATGCCAGACAAGAAACGACCCGCTTTTACCTTCAACCCATCCCCTAAGCCCAAGGTTTCGATGTGCGCCTCTTCGGTATTGATCGAACCAGTGCCGCCATCGTCCGCAATGGATAAGCGGACATTGGCGCGAAACAGATGATCGACATTGGCGCTAAATCCCAATTCCGTTTCCCCAAGGGAAAACCCTCGCCCCGGCGGCTTGATTTCGCCACCATTGGGCACAAAACCTTGAATCGCATAGGTCGCTGGGGCGCGTTGAGTGCTTCCAAACTTACCATCGAGAATCAGCGAAATTTCGGGGTTAAAACCGCTGCTTTGAACCACCTCTGGCAAAGCGACGGGTACAACCTCAGTAACGGATGGTTTGGCTTCTACTTGGGCTAACTTGTTTTCCAAATAACTAATTCGCGTTTCGTACTGCGCTTTCATCGCTGCGATTTGTTGGCGTATTTCTTTCAGATCATCGCTGGATGAAGCTTCCGCGATGGGTATGAATGGCGTGCACGCCAGCATGACAGCGGCTGCGCATAAATTGCGTTGCAACATAAAAACTCCTAAATTTAAAAACCATAGGAACCGCTTAGGCTAATGGCCAAGCGGTCAAACAACATGGGCTAGGGAATTCAGGCTGCGGGCGGGCCGCGTTGGTGAGGAAGGAGTGCCGGCAGCGTATCGCGACCGGTCGATGAAACAGAAACCAGCGCAAAGCTGGCTTGGAACGGAGGCAAAGGCGGCACGCTGGCCGTCAGTGCTGCCGTTAAATCATGAGCAACTAAACAAACGCTACAGGTTTGACCGGGGAAATGGCCATCCGATTTTCCACCGATGTGCTCAAGCGCATGCGCACTTGCCACCAGTTGGGCGGCAAGCAGAAACGCGACAAGAATCAGGCGGCGAAGGAGCATCAACGTAATTAGAGGTGGTTCGGACAGAAATGCAGGCGTTGTTATAACATCGGAACGACTAAAACTGTAGCCGGCCAGGAAGCTAGAACCCAAATTATGCTGATTCGCAAACTATTCAAATTCGAGAACGCCCATATTGTTCGAGGCTGTAGCACGCGTCGTTGTTCCCATTCGATACACGGGCACTCCTACAAAGTTGAACTATTGCTGGAGGCTACGGCTTTCGACAACGGGCAGATGATTTACGACTTTGGTCTCTTGAAAGGCCATGTGCGGGATCTGATCGATGCTTTTGATCATGCTGTCGCACTGTGGGCTAGCGATGATCCTGACTACATTCAGTCCTGCCAGAAATTTTCTGAACGCTGGATCGTGATTCCTGTTTCGCCTAGTGCAGAACAGTTTTCCCGTTTGTTCTTTGCCTTAGTGGACCGCGTGTTGGCGCAGACCCAAATGGTCAATGGTGAAGCTGATGTGAAGTTGCATTCCGTGATCGTGCACGAAACCGAAACAGGGTACGCCCAATGTTTTCGGGACGATGTGAGTAATCCGAGAATGGGGCTGATTGCTTTGGATGAGGTTATTTTTTCCGAGGCGGTCACTAAGGATTGGCGTGATCCAGCTTTATTCGAGAAGCTCAAGCGAGGTGAGCCTCTCGAAAATCCCAGAAGTGTGTAGCTCAGTCGACCTGCACCAACAGGCCTTTCAGGTACTCGCCTTCAGGGAAGTTGAGGGCCACAGGATGGTCGGGTGCGCCGGCGAGTCGCTGAACGATGCTGGCATTGCGCCCTGATTCACGTCCGGCATCCAGTGCGGCACCAGCAACAATTTTCTGGAAAAGTTCAAGTCCGATACCACCAGAGCAGGAATAGGTCATCAGTAAGCCGCCGGGGCGTAATAGTCGGCAACCGAGCATATTGATGTCCTTGTAGGCGCGGCTGGCGCGGTCAGCATGCGCTGCCGAGGGCGCAAATTTAGGCGGATCAAGGACGATCAAATCAAACTGACGACCTTCTTTGCGGAAGTCGCGCAGCGCTTGGAATACATCGGCCTCTAACCATTCCGCCCGGTCTGCCGGGAGCTGTGGGTTTAGGGCCAGATTGGCTTGTGCTTGTGCGAGTGCTGGGCCAGACGAATCCACCGACAACACGCTCGCTGCGCCACCCGCCAGCGCCTGTAAGGAAAACCCGCCGGTGTAACAGAAGCAGTTGAGGACTTCTTTGCCTGCTGAAAGTTGACCGAGTAAGGCGCGGTTATCGCGTTGGTCGAGATAAAACCCCGTCTTGTGGCCGTTAACAATATCGATACCTAGGCGTACTCCGTTTTCCAGAATTGTTAGAGATTTATTGTCTGGCTCTCCCGGTGTTTCGTCATAAGCCCAACCTGTTACTGATCCCAAGCCTTCTAGTCCACGCACATCTGAATCTGAGCGTTCGTAAATCCGGGCGCAGCCGGTTGCTTTGACCAGTGCGCCAACGATGGCTTTGCGCCATTTGTCTGCTCCTGCACTGGTGAGTTGAATCACCAGCGTGTCGCCATACTGATCGCAGATCACACCGGGTAAGCCATCGGATTCGGCATGAATCAGGCGTAGCCCTTCCTGATGCGCTAGAGAGGGTAATACTTTCCGCCGGGCGACGGCTTGGGCGACTTTGCGTTTGAAGAAGGCATCATCAATGGTTTCGTCGGGGTTAAACGACCAGATGCGAGCGCGGATTTGGGACTGTGGGCTAAAGGCAGCACGAGCCAACACTTCACCGTTATCGGTACAAATGTCGACCGTTTCCCCCGCTTTTACGCGCCCGGTTAAGTGGGCAATAGAGCCGGCAAATAGCCAAGGATGGCGTTTGAACACGGAGCGTTCTTTACCGGGGTGCAGAATCAGGGCGGGTTTTTGCAATTTGTGTTCTCTCTAAAATTCGCCAAAAGCTAAGCCTAAACTTAAAACTCAGCGTTTGTTGTATGGCTAGGGTTGGCTGCCGTCGATTCACGGAGCAGGGTTTCAAGTGCGGGAAGGCGGATGCGTTCGCGGGGACGTCCGTCGCGGTATTTGAAGCTAATACGTTCAACTTGGCTGGGGTAAATAACCAGATTCACATCGGCCACATCCGTGCTGAGCACCAACACCGCTTCGGCCTTCTCGTTACGCGGGGTGGCGTGTTCAAACTCGATTCCTTGGTCGAGCAGGAAAATTTCAACTTCCTTGGCGCTGTCCGCAAAAATTTGCAGATCAATCTCTGCCTGTTCGCCTGCGGTTCCATCGAGGACAGAACCGGTGAGGTAGGGGCGGTAACGATCCAGCATTTGCATGACATCCCGGGCAGTTTCACGCAGCGAACGCAGTAAACCCGGATGCTCATCGTGCTGATACAGCGCCTGATATAGCCTCAGTTCAGCTTCAACCTCGGTATCGTCAGGTAGCTCGATGTGTTCACTCAGACCAAGTTGGCGAGCGGCCTTCTTTTTAGCCGTGGTGTAGTCCGTGATGCCGTCTTGCGCCATCAGGCGGGCAGCAGTGCTGGCGAGTTGTGTGCGGGTAACTTGCGAACGGACTCGATCGTGACGGGGCATAACAGGGGCCATCGCTGTAAAATTCACACCATTCTAACTGGGAAGACCTTCATGCATATTCATATCCTAGGCATTTGCGGCACCTTCATGGGCGGTGTCGCGCAATTGGCCCGTGCGTGTGGCCATCGCGTTACCGGTTGCGATGCCAATGTTTACCCCCCGATGAGCGATCAGTTACGTGGTGCGGGCATTGAACTCACTGAAGGTTATGGTGTGGATCAGTTGTCCCTGAATGCCGATATGTATGTGGTGGGTAATGCCATTTCACGCGGAAATCCGCTGCTTGAAGCCATTCTCGATAAGGGCTTGCCTTATGTGTCCGGCCCACAATGGTTAGCGGAAAACTTGCTCCAAGGGCGTTGGGTTTTGGGGGTGGCGGGGACACACGGGAAAACAACGACCGCTTCCTTGCTGGCTTGGATTCTGGAGGATGCCGGGATGTCGCCGGGCTTTCTGATTGGTGGCGTGCCGATGAATTTTGGGGTTTCCGCCCGTTTAGGCGATACGCCATTTTTTGTGATTGAAGCCGATGAGTACGATACGGCGTTCTGCGACAAGCGTTCCAAGTTTGTTCATTACCATCCGCGTACCGTGATTCTGAATAACCTCGAATTTGACCATGCCGATATTTTCAACGACTTGGCGGCGATCGAAACCCAGTTTCACCATCTTGTCCGAACCTTGCCGCGACAAGGGTTGATCGTCAGTAATGGTGTGGAAGAAAGCTTGGCGCGAGTGTTGAGTAAAGGCTGCTGGACACCGGTTGAATTTTTTAATGTGGCGGGGGGATATGCCTGTTCGGGTGATGACGCTGATGGTTCGTTGGTGTTGTCAGGCGTTAATGGGGGCGTCTGGGGAGAAATCGGGCGGGTAACGTGGGAATTGACCGGTGAGCATAATCGGGCCAATGCCTGTGCGGCTTTGTTGGCCGCTCGCCATGTCGGGGTTGCGTTTGATAAGGGTTTGGAAGCGCTGGCGCGGTTTCAGAATGTGAAGCGGCGGATGGAAGTGCGTGGCGTGGTGAATGGCATCACGGTGTATGACGATTTCGCCCATCACCCCACCGCTATTGCGACGACGCTGGGTGGCTTGCGTCGTAAGGTGGGGGCAAATACACGAATTCTCGCAGTGTTGGAACCACGCTCGAACACCATGAAATTAGGGACGTTAAAAGACCAGTTGGCGGCGAGTCTTTCGGATGCGGATCATGTGTTCTGCTATAGCAAGGATTTGGGCTGGGATGCAGCGGGTTCTCTGGCCGCACTCGGGGACAAAGTTTGTGTGGACGATGATTTTGATGCCCTATTGGCAGCGATTGCCAGAATGGCGCAGCCCGGCGATCAGGTGCTGGTGATGAGTAACGGCGGATTTAACGGCATTCACGTCAAGTTGTTGTCAGTTTTATCCTCCATAATCTAAGCCCCTGATAACCTGTCAGGTTAGTACAAAGAATCTAGGAGAAGTTGATGTTTTCCAGCGTAAAAAGCAGAGTTCTTTTGGCGGCGGGAAGTGCGATTGTTGGTATTTTGTTGGTGTTCATATTTGCCAATGTCGCGTTTCAGAGCACTTCCGGCTTGACTGACAGGATGGTGAGTACCGAGTTTCGCTTGGTGAGAATTGTGAGTGACTTAGGCATCCAGATGGGAAATCTAAGGCGCTATGAAAAAGATGTTCTGATCAATCAGGACAACAAAGAAGAGGTCGAGAAATACCTAACGCGCTGGAAAGCGGCGTTAGTCAAAGCGAATGAGTCATTAAGCTTGGCTAAGAAGGTTTCAGATAATGCTGAGCTGACCGCAAAAATCGATGAGATTTCGAAAAATATCTCAACGTACGGTACGGGTTTCCCCGTGGTAGTCGGGCAAGTTCTGGAAGGCAAACTCACCTCTGCTAGTGAGGCAAACCGTGCGATGGGCCCCTATAAAGATCCTATTCGCAAGATGGAAGGGCTATTGCTTGAAGTGATGGAGTCTGCGTCAAAGGGTGCGGACGTTATTGTGGTTCAAGTGACTGAAAAACAATCGTTCTCTCTCGTTCTCATGGCGGTAAGCACCTTAATTTTTGCCACTATTTCTTTGTTGATTACAGCGCGGGTGACGAAATCGCTGTTGGCGGAGTTGGGCGGCGAGCCAGAAATGGCCGCTTCGGTTGCGCAAGAGATTGCACAAGGAAATTTATCGGTTCGCGTACAGGTTTTGTCAGGCGATAAAGGTAGTGTCATGGCTGCGATGAGTCAAATGCAGTCGTATCTACAGTCTTTGGTTGGCGATATCCAGAAAGTCGTGATGGCGGCTGAAAAAGGGGATTTGAGTCAGCGGGTTGATATTCGCGGTCGACAGGGGTTTGGTTTGGAAATTGGTAATGTGCTAAATCGTTTGGTGCAGGTTTCTGACACCAGTCTGCAGGATATTGCGCGGGTTTCCACTGCCTTGGCTGAAGGGAAGTTGAACCAGAGAATTGAGGCAACGTACCCTGGAACTTTTGGTCAGACGGCTAATGCAGTGAATGCGACAGTCGATTCGCTCAATACCGTCATCGAAGATATTCGCCGCATTGTGGATGCTGCATCGAGGGGGGATTTTAGCTTGCATATGGAGGCTTCTTCACGAAGCGGTTACCCTAAAATGCTCGCGGATTTACTGAACTCACTGAGCGATACGGCTAACGAGGCTTTGTCTGATATTTCGAGAGTGGCGCAATCTTTGGCGGAGGGAGATTTACGCCAAGATGTGACGAAACGCTATCCCGGCTTATTTGGGGCAACCGCAGAGGCCATCAATGCGACGGTGTCTAATTTGCAAAGTTTGATCCGTGGGGTGGTGGAGGCTGTTGAGACGATCAATACCGCATCGCAGGAAATTTCAGCAGGGAATCACGATTTATCGATTCGGACAGAGGAGCAGGCCTCTAGCCTTGAAGAAACCGCTTCCAGCATGGAACAAGTGACTTCGATGGTTCAGCAAAATACCCAAAGTGCGCATGAAGTCAGCAAGCGCGCTAAAGCGGCATCAGAAATTGCATCTAATGGCGGCGGGGTGGTGAAGGCGACCGTAGTGACCATGGATCAGATTCAGGAAAGCTCGCGCAAGATCCGCGACATCATTAGCGTAATTGACGGGATTGCTTTCCAGACCAATATTCTGGCGCTGAATGCGGCTGTTGAGGCGGCGCGGGCCGGTGAGCAGGGTAAGGGATTTGCGGTAGTTGCTACTGAAGTTCGTTCGCTGGCACAACGTTCTGCTCAGGCAGCCAAGGAAATTGCCAGCTTGATTTCTGATTCTGTGGATAAGGTTGAGCGGGGTACTGCCCAAGCGGTAGAGGCCGGGCGAACCATGGACGAAATCGTTCTATCCATTGGGCAAGTCACTGAAATTGCGGTGGGTATTAGTGACGCCTCCAAAGAGCAGGCGACGGGTATTGAAGAAGTTAGCCGAGCGGTGGCGCAGATGGACCAAGGGACGCAGCAAAACGCGGCCTTGGTTGAACAGGCCGCTGCCGCTGCGGAGTCTTTGGCGGAACAGGCGCAACAGCTTCAGGCTCAGGTTCAGGCCTTCCGTCTGTAAGCCTTTCTGAGCGCATCCCAATGCAAAAGGCCAAGGGTTCAAACCTTGGCCTTTTTGTTTGGCGCTGTTTAGCTGTTTTGCCGACTTACTCTGGCTTAGTAGGCTGTCAGGAACCCCTTCATTTTCTGAAGGGCTTTGACTTCAATCTGGCGGATTCGCTCAGCCGAAACGCCAAATTCATCAGCCAACTCATGCAGCGTCGATCCGTCACCTTCGTCGGTCAACCAGCGCGCTTCAACAATGCGGCGGCTGCGGGCATCAAGCCCTGCCAACGCAGTTTGTAAGCCCTCGTCCTGTAAGCGGGCATAAGCCGTGTTCTCGATAACTCGGGTTGGCTCGTAACGGTTGTCGGCCAGGTAGTCGATGGGGGCAAAAGCTTCTTCGCCGTCATCTGCCGAACTTTCCATGGCGATATCGCGACCGGTCATGCGGGTTTCCATCTCGACGACCTCTTCCGCCTTAACGCCTAGTCTGGTCGCAATTTCCTGCGCTTGGGTACCAGACAGGGAATCTATTCCTTCGTAATCATTTTTCAAACTTCGGAGGTTGAAAAACAGTTTGCGCTGGGCTTTGGTTGTGGCCACTTTAACCAAGCGCCAGTTTTTCAAAATGAATTCGTGAATTTCGGCTTTGATCCAATGCATGGCGAATGAAACTAAGCGCACGCCTCGTGCTGGATCAAATCGCTTAACGGCTTTCATCAAGCCGATATTGCCTTCTTGAATCAAGTCGCCATGAGGCAGCCCGTAGCCGAGGTAACCCCGGGCGATAGAAATAACCAGACGTAAGTGGGAAAGCACCAATTGGCGGGCTGCATCAACATCACCGTTCGATTGCAAACGCTCAGCCAAATGACGCTCCTCACCCTCCGTCAACATTGGATAGCCATTGGCACTCTGGATGTAAGCATCCAAGCTGCCAAGCGCATTCGGCATGGGAAAAGTCATTACAGCGGTCATTTTGTGTGTCCTTGTTAAATCGAGACACGAATATATTAGCACTCGCGCACAGAGAGTGCTAATAAAGCGTAGCAGGGAATGGCAAGCCATTTTGTTTCAAATGGTGAATGCAAAAGTGATGAAGTTATAGATAAATCGACGTACTGAAACGGCCTATTCAAACTGGTTTATATTCTAAAATGCTGCGGTGCTTGGTTTCGCTAGTGAGCGGTGGGGCATGTTGATAATTCTGTGCAAGTAAACTTTAGCTGAGTGAGAACGTGATGAGCATTAAATTCAAACTTCTAATCCTTTGTGTAATGACGGTACTTGGACTAATGTCCATCGCACTGGTCACTATTACGGGTCTTGGGGCGATAAGTGAGACTGAAGATACGGCTCACCGCAGGGAGGCGTACATCAACGGCATGATTGAGGTGAAAGCTAGCGCGTTGGCTACTATCATGCTTGACCCGACGAAGCGAGAAACAGCGGATGTGTTTGCCGCGTCAGTGAAGTCTATTGATTCGTATGGGCAGGCTGCACTTAGCATTATTAAGCGTCCTGAAGTTCGAGAAGACTTGAAGAAAATCTTGGATAAATGGGCGCAGTACCAACGCACTTCGGCAGAAAACATAACGTTGGCGGCAAGTGATTTGAAGGCGGCAAATGACCGTTTGGTGCCCATCTATAACGGCCAATTCAAACCAATGCAGGTGGCATTGGAAAAATTTATTGAGGCAAGGCAGCACGAAGCTGCGGATGGAATTGCGAAGGCTAAAGCGGTTTCTGAAAGGGTGTTCTGGCAGGTTTTGGCTATTCTGGGTGTGGTGAGTGTCGCCTGCACTTCGCTAGTCATTGCGATCACTTTGTCACTTCGGAAAGCGTTGGACGGTATGCAGAAGCCGCTGGCATTGCTGAAAAATGGCGACTTGACGCAGCGTTTGCCGAGCAATGGAAAAGATGAGCTGAGTGAAATCGGCGCTGGCGTAAATGCTTTTGTCGCGGAGCTGCAAGATATCGTGAAACAAACCCGCATTAGATCTCGGGCGGTTACAGAATCAGCTAATAGATTTGCCGATAGCGCGAAGGAAGTGATGCGAAGTACGGCTGAACAGAGTGATGCAACGTCAACGGTAGCAGCTTCCGTGGAGCAGTTTTCGGTCAGCATAGATCAGGTCTCCGATAACGCCAATCAGGCCGAAATGAAGGCTAGTCGTTCAGGAAGCTTGTCGCAAAGTGGCGAGACGGAAGTACGCGAAGCGATTTCTGAAATTTGTCGAATTGAGCAGGTGGTGGGAGAGGCAACTCGACAAATTCACTCATTGGGTGACCAAGCACGCGCCATTAGCTCTATTGTTAATGTCATTAAAGATGTCGCGGATCAAACCAATTTGCTTGCACTTAATGCGGCGATTGAGGCTGCTAGGGCAGGCGAACAGGGGCGTGGGTTCGCGGTTGTTGCTGACGAAGTGAGAAAACTTGCTGAACGTACGGCAGCGTCGGCTCAGGAAATTACCGCAATGGTGGAGTCTGTTCAGGCCAGCACCGAGGTTGCAACCGGGGTTATGCAAAAGGGCAATGACATGGTTGTGCAGAGTGTTGCGCAGATTGAAAAAGCTGGGAACCTGATGCTGGAGGTACGAGACAGCTCTGCTGGTGTTGTTGGGGCAATCACGGACATCTCGTCCGCGTTGAGTGAGCAGAGATTGGCCGGTGCTGAGATTGCAAAGAATGTCGAAAAAATTGCGCAAATGACCGAGTCTGGCCGTGCATCGGCATCGGAGGTCACGCGGGCTTCCGGCGAGTTGGAACAATTGGCGCAAGAGCTCAGCAGAGAGGTTGAGAAATTCAGGGTTTAGCTTGGGTTAGAAAAGCGCTAATCATGTCGTTACAGGTCAGGGGCGGGTTGGTTTGTGGTAGTATCCTCGCCCTTTGGAATTTTATGGGTGGTGGTCATGGCTAAAGAGAAGGCAAAAGACGCCGCGAAGGAGCTGCAGAAAGTGCGCGCAACCAAAGTCAAAGATCGCGAAAAGGCGATTTTGGACGCTGCGGTTGAGGGCCAACCTACCGAGGTTGATGCAGAGTCCCGCAAAATGCGGCTAAAAACGCTGATCAAGCTGGGCAAGGAACGCGGTTATTTGACCTATGCCGAGATCAATGACCACTTGCCTGATGATGTTGTCGATGCAGAGCAGATCGAATCCATCATTTCAACCTTCAACGATATGGGAATCAAGGTTTTCGACGAGGCTCCTGCTTCGGAAGACCTGTTGATGTCCGATACCAATGCGGCTGTCGCAGACGATGAAGAGGTTGAGGAAGAGGCTGAACAAGCGCTGTCGTCAACCGTTGACTCGGAGTTTGGCCGAACAACTGATCCCGTGCGTATGTATATGCGCGAAATGGGCACGGTTGATTTGCTCACCCGCGAAGGTGAGATTGAGATCGCAAAGCGGATTGAAGAAGGCCTCAAGCACATGGTGCTGGCGATTTCTGCTTGCCCAACGACCATTGCTGAAATTCTGGAGTTGGTTGATAAGGTCGAACGGGATGAGGTTCGGATTGACGAATTGGTCGATGGGCTGATTGATCCGAACGCCGTTGAAGTGGTGCCTGTGCCGGTGGTTGTCTCAGCGGCCGCTGCGGCAGAAGCCGCAGATGAAGAAGAGGCTGAACTAGACGAAGCAGCACAAGGCGCAGCGGCTGCGGCTTCCTTGTTGCAGCTGAAAACAGATGCCCTAGAACGTTTCAAAATCATCAAGGGCTGCTATGCCAAGATGCAGAAGCTGCTAGGCACCAAAGGTCCTCAAGATAAGGTTTATCTTAAGCACCAAAAGCAAATCAGTGATGAGCTGACGAATATCCGCTTCACTTCTCGTTCGATTGAAAGATTTTGCGATACGGTTCGTGGCATGGTCGAAGAGGCCCGAGGGTGCGAGCGCAAGATCATGCGGACCTGCATTGACAAGGTCAAAATGCCTCGTCAGCACTTCATCAAATCGTTCCCGGGTCATGAAATTGATCTTGCTTGGGTCGATGCGGAAATAGCCTCTGCTTCCAAGCTCTATGTGGCTATCCTGACCCGTAATGCACCGAACATTAAAGAACAGCAACAGAAACTGATCGATTTGCAAAACCGAATTGGTTTGCCGTTGAAGGATTTGCGCGATATCTACAAGCAAATGTCGACCGGTGAAGCGAAGTCTCGCAAGGCCAAGCGTGAGATGACCGAAGCCAATTTGCGTCTGGTTATTTCAATTGCCAAGAAATACACCAACCGTGGTTTGCAATTCCTGGATCTTATTCAGGAAGGAAATATTGGTTTGATGAAGGCGGTCGACAAGTTTGAATACCGTCGCGGTTACAAGTTCTCGACCTACGCAACGTGGTGGATTCGCCAGGCTATTACCCGTTCTATCGCTGACCAGGCGCGGACCATTCGTATTCCGGTGCACATGATCGAAACCATCAACAAGATGAACCGGATCAGCCGTCAGATTTTGCAGGAAACCGGCCTAGAGCCAGATCCTGCAACGTTGGCGGAAAAGATGGATATGCCGGAAGACAAAATCCGCAAGATCATGAAGATCGCCAAAGAACCGATTTCCATGGAAACGCCGATTGGTGACGATGACGACTCTCATTTAGGTGATTTCATCGAAGATACGGGCACGCTGGCGCCCGCTGATGCGGCCATGTTTTCTAGCCTGCGCGGGATTACCAAGGAAATTCTGGATACCCTTACACCGAGGGAGGCCAAGGTTCTGCGGATGCGCTTCGGGATTGAAATGAATACTGATCACACGCTGGAAGAAGTGGGTAAGCAGTTTGATGTGACGCGTGAGCGTATTCGTCAGATCGAAGCCAAGGCGCTACGGAAGTTGCGCCACCCAACGCGTTCTGACAAGCTTCGCAGTTTCTTGGATAGCAATAGCTAAGGTTTTTCCGGCCCCCTAGCTCATGCTTGGTTAGAGCAGCGGACTCATAATCCGTTGGTGCCGTGTTCGACTCACGGGGGGGCCACCAAATTGCAATCTGAAACCCTGACCTTTGCTGGTTGGGGTTTTCTTTTTCCCCGATTCTCGACTCAACGGGATTTATTGAGGTTCTGTCAGGGTCATTAATATATCAGCGTAGGCGGCACAGTTGAGTCCCAAGGCTTCATCCATTTCGGGGTCACGGGTTGCTGCATCGAGTCGTGAAGAGTGAACGCCCAGTAACATCCAAGGTAGGTCAGCTAATGGTGAGTTCTGCACCCTTGTTGAGCTTGCGCGCATGACCACAGGTGCGCCACTGGTGCCTCGGTGCGTGCGGGCATCTGTCAGGAACACCCCTTGGCCTTGAAAGCGTAGGCCAAATGAGGAGGCGATAATGGCATGTCGAACGACGGGCATGTGGTGCAGCGTATCGTGAAAGCCCATTGGGAACCCCACTACTAACACCGAACTTCCTACCTCAATTGAGTCGGAAAATTGGGGAAGGTGTGCTGGCGTAAAGGTTCGGTATAAGGCTGATGGAGGAAGTGCTTTGCGATCAATCTCGATCATGGCTACATCCACTTCACCAGCGCCATCAATGCCCTGTCGCCAAAGCGATTTGGCATTGCGATACAAAGGAATTGAGTAATTCGTTGATTCGGCGACATTGTTGGGATCGATATGTAACTCGATTTCGATCCGGTTGGGGAAATGCTGGCTTGGTTCATCAAATAGAACATGCTGGCTGGTAACTAGGAACAGGCGGTGACCGCGCTCGAAAAAAAACCCCGTTGCATTGGTCAGAGAGTGTTGCGAATTGAATGTCACTAAGCGCACGACACTGAGTAAAAGCGAGTCAACCATAAGGTGTGGCCTGTCAAAAATGACAGACTGCCGGTCACGGAACGTAGGCTCAGTTATGTCGGCAGCCTGGTCAAGTGGCTTAAAACTTGGCCGGGCATTCTACGCCGCTTTGTCCGCATTAAGTTTTATCTTAACCCGCGTTTCTCAGTTTGGGAAATCATCAAATGGAGTTTCCGTGTTTTCAATTCGATAATAGCCACCCTCTATGCTAAATGCGGTAACTTCGTGAGCGTCACAGGGTTGATGCTGACCTGGTTTTGTAAATCAGGCCTTCTCAACACGGCGTAGAAATCTGGCAAACTGCGAGTAATTCTTCTCGCCATTTCTATCGACTTGTTCGGTTTTGGTTTATTTTGAGCTTTGTCCATTGGGCAGAGAAGCTCAGTTACTTTAGGTGCGTTTGCAAATGCTGTTTGATTTTATTTCACATCGGCCCAAAACCTATGCCCTTGTTGCGGTAACGCTGGTTGCCTCGGGAATGCTGGCAGTGGGGAATTTGGTTGTCCGGTACCAGCACCTTTCCCGAGACGTGGATGTTACGAGGGAACTTGCTGGTTATGTGGCTACCGTTGAGGCCGGTACTAGCTCAAGCCGGGCCATGGGCGCAGTCATGCTTTTGGGCTCAGACAAATCATTTCAGCAGCCAAACCATGTTGAAGTAATCATCCATAAGCTAAGTCTCTTGCAATCGCTCTACTACGTTGATACAGCGCTGTTGATTGCTAAGACCGGTAAGGTAATTGCGAGCACACGTAGAAGCGATCAATTACCTGCTGCTGATCTGATCCGGCTTGCGCAGCGAGAAAACCCGGGCGTTTTTCCCCTGATATCCTCCAATGGACCTCATCCTGAAAGACAGATTTATCTCACCGCACCATTGCGCTCGACAGATACAACGTCCGGGGGCGCGGTGGGTACCGTGGTTGCAAAAATTGGTATCCAGAAACTAGAGAACTTGTTGAATACGTGGGAGGGGGGCCCGGCGTTCGTCATTTCTCCGCAAGGGGGTGTGTTTGCATCCAGTCAAAATACCAAGACTTTTCAACAACCGGCTGATGTGACAAATGGGGATGAGAGTAACCCCAAAATTCGAGGTCAACTGTCGTCGTTGGAGGATGGCAAGAAAATTGAAATTGAGGGGAAGCAATACTGGGTTCGACAACAGACACTGGAATGGAATGATCCTGAAGGAGACTGGTCGATTGTTCTACTGGATCACCAAAAAACTTGGTGGAGTTCAACGTATATTCTCACCGCATGTGTGCTGGCGGGCTTGTTTCTCATCGCCATTTTTGGTTGGCTCTACCTGATGGCTCGCGCTAACGAGAAAATCAAAAAAGCAGAAAAACTTGCCATTGAAAACAGCCAAGCGAAAAGCGATTTTCTGGCGAATATGAGTCACGAAATTCGCACCCCAATGAATGGGGTGATGGGAATGACAGAGTTGCTACTGGACACAGACTTGGACCCAGATCAACGTGATTTTGCTGAGGTTATTAAAAGTAGTAGTGAAGCGTTGATGGTGGTGATTAATGACATTCTTGATTTCTCGAAAATCGATGCAGGCCAGCTGAGTATTGAAGTCGTGAATTTTGATCTAACCAGTTTGATCAATCACTTCGTTATGCCTTTTACGCTACAAGCTCAGGATGTGGGATTAGCATTTAATGTCGACATTGATCCCAATGTACCCAGTATGTTGCAGGGAGATCCTGGCAGGATCAGGCAGGTGTTAAATAATCTGATAGGAAATGCCATCAAATTTACCCATCAGGGTGAAATTTGTTTGACGGTTAGTGTGGTGTCCTTGGCTGACAATAAAACGTCTCTCCGTATTTCTGTCAGAGATACGGGAATCGGTATTCCTGTTGAAAAACATGCCGCGATTTTTGAAAAATTCTCGCAAGCGGATACCTCCATAACAAGGAAGTATGGGGGCACCGGGCTTGGGCTGACGATTTCTAAACGCCTCGTTGAGTTGATGGGGGGAGAGATTGGCCTGATTAGCCAAGACGGCAAGGGTTCTGAATTTTGGTTTACCATATCTTTTAATATGCAAGCCGTATCGGCCTGAGTTTATGTGCCAATTGCCATCTCCCAAAACCAATTATTTGAACGACTGATTCGCTTAGAAAGCAGCCAAATTTTCGTGGGAGGCACAGTTCTAAACGATTAATAACCGGCTGTTGTGCTGTTCCATGGCCCGCGTGAGGAAAAGAAAATGACTGTATTGTTTGATCCGATTCAAATTGGCGACATTGCTATCAGCAATCGTGTTGTGATGGCCCCTTTGACCCGATGTCGGGCAGATGCGCTAAGTGGCGATGTTCCGGGTAGTGCCATGAATGTAGAGTATTACCGCCAACGCAGTAATGCAGGACTCATCATCAGTGAAGGAACTCAGGTTTCCCCCATTGGCAAAGGCTATATGGCAACTCCTGGTATTTATTCAGAAGCCCAAGTTGAAGGCTGGAAGCTAATTACCAGGGCTGTGCATGATGCCGGTTCGAAAATTGTTGCTCAAATTTGGCATGTTGGGCGTATTACCCACCCTGATCTGATTGGCGGCGCCCAACCTGTTGCCCCCTCAGCAATCAAACCGGAGGTGGTGGCGTATACCCAAAACGGGAAAGTCGATTTACCTGAACCCCAAGCCTTAACCGCTGGGGAAATCGCCGAGATCGTTGACCAGTTCCGGTGCGCAGCTGCCAACGCCATCCGTGCTGGATTTGATGGGATTGAAATCCACGGTGCAAATGGATACTTGGTCGACCAGTTTCTTCGGGATGGGGCCAATAAACGCAATGATGCTTATGGCGGGACTGTTGAAAACCGTTGCCGATTCGCTTTGGAAGTTGTTGATGCGGTGGTTAAGGAAATAGGTGCTGGACGCGTAGGCATTCGGTTGTCGCCTGTAACACCAGCGAATGACCTCTCAGATAGCAACCCGCAAGCCGTGTTTGGTCATCTCATTGAAGAACTGAACAAACGAGGCATTGCTTTTATCGACATGGTTGAAGGGGCAACAGGCGGGCCGCGCGATCTTCCAGGGTTCGATTACGATTGGGCCAGAAAAACTTTCAAGGGCACTTACATTGCGAACAATGGTTACACCCGAGAAATGGCAATCAATGCAGTTGATTCCGGGAAGGCTGACGCAGTGGCTTTTGGCCGCATGTACATATCAAATCCTGATTTGGTTCAGCGACTAAAGCTAAACGTGTCCTTAGCCGAGCCTAATCCACAAACTTTCTATGGTCCTGACAACGTGGGTTATACGGATTATCCTCAGCTAAATTCTTAGTCGCTTAGGCGCGAAGTCCCAAAAAGCAAAAAAATAGCCCGGCCTCCCATTAGGAAGTCGGGCTATCAACATTAAGAGCTTAAGCCGTAATGTTGATCTGTGACCCTACCTGCTGACCACTTGAGTTAACCCCAGATTGTGGTGCACGGGCTGCTTTCGCACCATCATCCTTATCACCATCATTTTCCGAATCACGACCAGCAAACTTCGCTGGTGCGCTATTAGAACGCTGCTGCAACGCCGATGTGTAATAGCTTGCGTTTGTACCGACTGAACTGATTGACATAACAATCTCCAAGTTTGAGATCGACGCCATTTATAACGTCGGGGCTTTCAACGGCATTACGCTCGACTAACTTAAGTTATATCTCAACACCCGTTTCTCATTTTGGTGAATTTGCATCAGAATCGATAGCCGTTATCCGCCCTAAAGTCTTCAAGGAATATGCCGATGAAGCAAACGAGAATGTGAGTGCCATTTGCACTTGCGTATAACGTTTAGCAGGAAGTGGGGTGCGAAATGCAAATTCAAGGAACATCACAGGCGACAAGTGGCGTTGCGGCATCACGGCCATCGGAACAGCCTAAATCAATCGCTGGAGTTGCTTCGTCAGCTTCTTCCCAGAACGTGAATGAACAACGTCCTGACTCCGATCCAAAAGCCATCGAAAGAGCGACGAAAAAAATTCAAGACTACGTCTCAGCAAAGGCTGGGGATATTCAGTTTTCTACCGATCAAACTTCTGGGAAAACGGTGGTCAAGGTTATTGACGACGCCACGAAAGACGTTTTGATGCAATTTCCCTCAAAGCAAGCTCTGGCAATGGCAAGCAATCTGGACAAGTCCTCTGGCGTGTTGGTTAAGGACAAAGCGTAGTTTTTTGGATGTCTTGCCTAAAGATCAAATCATGAAAAACCTAAAAAGCAGAAATGAAAAAATCAGAAAAACGGCTAACCAAATCAATTTGGCTGGTGCGGTGGTTCTAACGGTGTGCGCCCTTTTTGCCAGCTATCAGTACCTAATTCAACATGCTCTATCAAGAGATGTTATGAACGTTGTTTTTTTTGGTTTGCTATCGTTCATGTTGTTTAGTGGTGCTTCCAGTCTAACCAAGGGCTTCGAGCAGAAGGTTCAACCCAAATTAAAACCCGCTGGAGCTGCGTCGCGTGAAGGTTCGCGGGAAGTCAGCCGCAAAGCAGGTAGCAGATTTTTGTTCTCAAAAGATGTTGAACAAACTCCCGCCCCAAATCCGTTTCTTCCTGGTTAGGCTTTGATTGCTGATAGCCTGACCAAGGCTTAATCTGTACTTAAGCAGAAGGCTTCAGCCCATGAAGTCGAAATGGCTTCCAAGGTGGTTAAAGCCAAAGATGAAATGATTGGCTCGTTGATTGACCTAACTGTTTGAAGGGTTGTGGTCGCCATTGTCGGGGTGGCAGGATTTACTCAAACAAAATCGCTTCGATTCTAGCCAAAGAGGCTCCAACAGGCGAGAATGGCCTGTTATCCCCCCTGTAAATTAATTGGTGAGTAATGTTGTGAGTGATTTGATAGGGGGTTGAGAAATTAACTGTTATTAAACAGAATGTTAGGTGCTTTATGCTTTTGATGCTAGATAACTATGATTCATTTACCTACAACATCGTCCAGTACTTTGGCGAGTTGGGGCAGGATGTGCGAGTGTTTCGCAATGACGCCATTACGGTGGAAGAAATTGCTGTGCTCAATCCTGAATACTTGGTAATTTCACCCGGTCCTTGTGCGCCGGCCCAAGCGGGGGTGTCACTGGCGGCGATTAAAACTTTCGCCGGGAAGATTCCACTGTTGGGGGTGTGTCTGGGGCATCAGGCCATTGGCGAGGCGTTTGGCGGCAAGATTGTGCACGCCCAGCAGTTGATGCATGGCAAGGTTTCGCCGGTTCATCATAAGAATATTGGGGTGTTTGCCGGTTTGCCGAATCCCCTGACCTGTACCCGTTACCACTCGCTGGCGATTGAGCGTAGCTCTTGCCCCGACTGTCTGGAAGTCACCGCTTGGACCGAGGATGGCGAAATCATGGGCGTGCGCCACAAAACGCTGGCCGTTGAAGGGGTGCAGTTTCACCCGGAATCCATTCTCACGGAACGTGGTCACGACCTGCTCAATAACTTCCTCAAGGAACATGCGCGATGAGTGAACTTGCCACCGTAAAGCCATTTACGCCTCAAGAAGCCCTTAATCGGGTCATTGAGCACCGCGAAATTTTCCACGACGAAATGGTGTCGCTAATGCACCAGATCATGGCCGGGGAAGTTTCTCCTGTGCTGATTGCGGCCATCATCACTGGCCTGCGGGTTAAAAAAGAAACGATTGGTGAAATTGCGGCAGCAGCTTCAGTGATGCGCGAGCTGTCGACAAAAGTGCCTGTGACTAATACCACCGCGCTGGTCGATACCTGTGGTACTGGCGGTGATGGCGCGCATACCTTCAATATTTCCACGGCGGCGATGTTTGTGGCGGCTGCCGGTGGGGTACGAATTGCCAAACATGGTGGACGCTCGGTTTCCAGCCAATCTGGCAGTGCCGATGTGCTGGAAGCGCTGGGGGCAAACATTAACCTGACACCAGAACAAGTAGCTGCCTGTATCGACCAAGTTGGCGTGGGTTTCATGTTTGCGCCAAATCACCATAGCGCGATGAAACACGCTGCGCCGGTTCGCCGTGAACTGGGGGTACGCACGATTTTTAATATTTTAGGGCCGCTGACCAACCCGGCCTCTGCTCCCAATCAAGTGCTGGGCGTTTTTCACCCGGATCTGGTCGGGATTCAAGTTCGCGTGTTGCAGCGCTTAGGCAGCCAGCGCGCGCTGACGGTTTTTGGCCGCGAAGGGCTGGACGAAATTTCGGTCTCAGGCCCAACGCTCGTCGGCGAGCTGAAAGACGGCCAAGTCAGCGAATATGAAGTGACACCGGCTCAGTTTGGTTTGGCAACCCATGCGGCAGAAACCCTGCAAGTGGCTGATGTGGCATCCTCCCGCGCCAAGGTGCTTGCCGCTTTGACCGGCGAAGACATCGCCGCGCGTGACATTGTCGCGTTGAACGCGGGTGCGAGCCTGTATGTCGCAGGCCGTGCCGAGACATTGGCCGCCGGGGTGCAACAAGCCTTGGCCTTGATCGCCAGTGGTGCTGCCCGCGCCAAGGTAGATGAATTTGTGGCCTGCACGCAGACGTTTCCGAAAGCAGTTGCATGAGCGACATCCTCAAAAAAATCCTCGCCACCAAAGTTGAGGAAGTCGCCAGCGCGAAATATCGTTTGCCGTTGGCCGAAGTCAAAGCGGCTGCTTTTGATCAGTTGCCGGGGCGTGATTTTGTCGGTGCGATTTGGGCCAAGCGTGCGGAAAAACAGTCGGCGGTGATTGCAGAAATCAAGAAAGCCAGCCCCTCCAAAGGGGTGATTCGGGCAGATTTTCGCCCAGCCGACATTGCCCAAAGTTATGCGCAACATGGCGCGGCGTGTTTGTCCGTATTGACCGATGTGCAGTATTTTCAAGGTTCGGTGGATTATTTGAAGGCAGCCCGAGCAGCCTGTGCTTTGCCGGTGTTGCGTAAAGACTTTCTAGTTGATGCCTATCAGGTTTATGAAGCTCGCCAGATGGGCGCGGATGCGATTCTGTTGATTGTCTCTGCCTTGAGTTTGGGCCAGATGCAAGACATGGAAGGTATCGCCCACGAGTTGGGGATGTCGGTTTTGGTCGAAAGCCATGATGGCGAAGAGCTGGAGGTGGCGCTGAAATTACAGTCACCGCTGATGGGCATCAATAACCGCAATCTGCGGACCTTTGAAGTCACGCTGGACATGACGCTCAGCCAATTGGGACGGATTCCCGACAACCGAATTGTGGTCACCGAAAGTGGGATTCTGAAACATGAAGACGTCGCGCTGATGCGGGCTAACGGTGTAGATACCTTCCTCGTCGGAGAAGCCTTTATGCGGGCGCCTGACCCTGGGGTGGAACTGGCTAAACTGTTTAACTAGTTTTTCAAAATCATTGCCCTATTGTCGCTAACTTCACATTGGCAGTTGATGCTAATGCTGAACTCAGGCGGCATATTCTACGTTTGCCATACGATAGCTTTAGGAAGTTAATGGATTGCCGTTAACGATAGCGGGTTGTGCCTCGACAGTTTGATTTTTTCGGGGTTGTTGATAATCGTACTTACTCATATTGCTTGATGTGTTACTGGTTTAGGAAATGAAGTCGTGAGCTAACAGCGTGCTTTCTATTAATTCCAATATACCTGCGTTGGGTGTTCAACGTAGTTTGACCACGTCAGACCGATCTATGTTGAGATCGGTCGAACGGCTTTCGTCTGGTCTTCGTATTAATAGAGCGCAAGATGATGCTGCGGGTTTGGCTATTTCGGTACGGATTGATGCGATTGTCAGAGGCCAAAATGTAGCTATTCGAAACACCAATGATGCAATTTCTTATATGCAAATCGGACAGGGGGCGCTATCTACAATCAGCAATTGTCTGCTACATATGAGGGATTTAGCTATTCAATCGGGGAATGGTGCTTATAGCGATTCAGATCGAGTGGCATTAAATGTGGATTTAAAGCAATACCAATCAGAAATCAGCCGAATCACGAGCAATACAACATTTAATGGGCAATCCATTTTTGCTGGGACAGCAATGGCCTTTCAAATTGGCGCTGACGCGACTAGTAATAGCCAAATTACCTTCCAAGGTACTAATTTAATTGTGGATACAAGTAAAACGGGTTCTGCTGCATTGGTCAGCAGTGGCGTAACCCAAGCAAATGTTAATACAACGACCAATCAATTCATCGCCCAAGGCGGAACATTTAGTAGTTCAGATGGCACTGCCGTTGGGGCTGGCTCTGCGAGTGTCGCTTCAATAATCACGCGGTTTGAACAAGGAATAACAGCGGCAGACCTTGCTACTTTCGCTACCAAGAAAAATGCATTTGTGAGTGCCGGCGGAAGTTTCAGCACAAGTGATGGGGAGCCTGTGATGGCCAAATCGGGAACCTCAACGGTTATTCAGAATCCTGGGCCGAGCCAGGTTGTCATACAGGTACCGATTTCTACACAAACGGACATTGATAATTACGATACGTTTATTACTGCTAGGACAGACTACTTTGCTGCTGCTAGGGGGATTCAAGTACTTGACGCAAAAAGTGCGACAGTCGCTATGTCCGTTATTGATAAAGCGCTGGAAGAAGTGAGTCAGGAAAATTGCAAATTTGGGGTTTCCCAGAATACTTTAACCGGGGCTTTGTCCAACTTGGAAACATCTACCGAGAATCAATCTGCCACAATGAGCCGAATTACTGATGCCGATTACGCGGTAGAAACAAGCAATTTAACTAGAAGCAAGATCTTGCAGCAGATGGGAATGGCAATGTTGGCGCAGGCCAATCAGCTGCCAAACACCGTGCTAATGTTGCTGAAGGTGAGTTAGTGAGAGGAGTAGCCCGAGATAAAGTGAAGCCCTTGTGACGGAAGTCAAAAGGGCTTCACTACTACTTAGCGGGTGACTACCTTTTAAATCATTCAAACTCGATGATGATTTGGTCTACCGTCAGGCTTTCACCTGCCGCAGCAGAAATCTTCTTCACCTTGCAGTCTTGATCCGCTTTAAGGATGTTTTCCATCTTCATCGCTTCAATGACTGCTAGCTTTTCACCGGCTTTGACTTCTTGACCCACACTGACCGCCACTTCACGCAGTAAACCGGGCATCGGAGACAGCAAGAACTTGGACAAATCTGGTGGAAGCTTGATTGGCATCAGCATCAGCAAATCAGCGGCTTGTTTCGGCATGACTTGGTAATCTGCCTGTGTGCCCCAGTGGAACAAGCGATAGCTCAGACCATGACGCTCAACTTGCAGCGTGAAGGTGTCGCCATTGCAGGTGCCGGTGAACAAAGACTGGCCGAGTTGCCAATCGGACTTCAGGTCATACGCTTTGCCATTGAGCTCAATGTGGTAACCATTGGCCGTTGGTGTTGCCACCAGCGGTGAATAAGCCTTGGACTCTTTGCTCAGCTTGACCACCACCCAGTCGTTACCGACTTTGCGTTCGTGGCCGGGTAATTGGCCAGAAACCTTGGCAGCACGGTCAATGTAAGAACGGTGAACATAAGCAGCCACCGCTACCATCAGCGCCGGATCATCATGTGGCACCATCGAGGCATCAAAGCCATTCGGGTAATACTTAGGAATAAATCCCGTATCGAAAACACCAGAATGG
Organism: Pseudomonadota bacterium; assembly: GCA_041179245.1. Lineage (GTDB taxonomy): Bacteria > Pseudomonadota > Gammaproteobacteria > Burkholderiales > Rhodocyclaceae > JBEGTT01. Next base: position 4,879 of record JBEGTT010000051.1, on the reverse strand, counting down.
AACACTGGATGCTGCATCAGCGCGGCTTGGAACGGAATATTTGAGGAAATACCCCGAATCACGAAGCCGTTGAGGGCATCACGCATCCGCTCGATGGCAGTCGCGCGATCTTTACCATGCACGATCAACTTGGCGATCATCGAGTCGTAGAACATCGAAATTTCGCCACCGTCGTACACGCCGGTATCAACACGAGTTGTCCCGTTCGCATCCGTCGTTTCTGCGGGAGGCTGGAACTTCACCAGACGGCCAGTTGAAGGCAGGAAGCCACGGAAAGGGTCTTCGGCGTTAATCCGGCATTCCATGGCCCAACCGTTGATCTTCACATCAGCTTGCGTAATGGTCAGCTTTTCACCGTACGCGACGCGAATCATTTGCTCAACCAGATCAAGCCCGGTAATCAATTCGGTGACGGGGTGTTCCACTTGCAAACGGGTGTTCATTTCCAGGAAGTAGAACTCTTTGGTTGCACCAGATACCACGAATTCAACTGTACCCGCAGACTCGTATTGCACCGCGCTGGCAAGAGCGACCGCTTGTTCGCCCATCGCTTTACGCATCGCCGGACCAACGAAGGGACTTGGTGCTTCTTCGATGACCTTCTGGTGGCGACGCTGAATCGAGCAATCTCGCTCATTCAGATAAACGTAGTTACCGAAGGAGTCACCCAACAACTGGATTTCGATGTGGCGTGGTTCCAGCACGTATTTTTCGATGAACACACGGTCATCACCGAAGGAGTTACGGGCTTCATTCACGCAGGAGGTGAAGCCTTCGTGCGCTTCGGCATCGTTGTATGCCACGCGTAGGCCTTTACCACCGCCGCCAGCCGACGCCTTGATCATCACCGGGTAACCGATGCCTTGAGCAATCTTGACAGCTTCATCGGGGCCAGCGATCGCTTCGTTATAGCCCGGAATGGTATTCACTTTGGCTGCAATGGCTAACTTCTTAGACTCAATCTTGTCGCCCATCTTGGCGATAGAGTAGTGTTTTGGCCCGATGAACTTGATGCCTTGTTCTTCAAGGCGACGGGAGAACTCGGCGTTTTCAGACAAGAAGCCATAACCCGGGTGAACCGCTTGGGCACCAGTTTGCAGACATGCTGCAATGATTTTGTCCGCAACCAGATAAGACTCTTTGGAAGCAGCTGGCCCGATGCAAACCGCTTCGTCCGCCATTTCAACGAACAGTGCGTCCTTGTCGGCTTCGGAATACACCGCAACCGTTTTAATGCCCATCTTGCGGGCTGTTTTGATTACGCGGCAAGCAATTTCACCACGGTTGGCAATCAGAATTTTCGTAAACATAATTATTTTCCTCCTGACGCTTACAGTGGGATGTTGCCGTGTTTGCGCCACGGATTTTCGATCTTCTTATCCTTGAGCATAGCCAAGGAACGGCAAATACGTTTGCGAGTTGCGTGCGGCATAATCACGTCGTCGATAAAGCCACGAGAAGCAGCGACAAACGGATTGGCGAACTTTTCCTTGTACTCGGCTTCGCGCTGAGCGAGCTTTTCAGGATCATTCTTTTCTTCGCGGAAAATGATTTCCACCGCGCCTTTTGGCCCCATCACCGCGATTTCAGCAGATGGCCAAGCCAGATTCACATCACCGCGCAAGTGCTTGGACGACATCACGTCATACGCACCACCGTAGGCTTTACGCGTAATCACCGTCACCTTTGGCACCGTACATTCAGCGTAGGCGTACAACAGTTTCGCGCCGTGTTTGATGATGCCGCCGTACTCTTGAGAAGTACCGGGCATGAAACCGGGCACATCGACAAAGGTCACCACAGGGATATTGAAGGCATCACAGAAGCGCACAAAACGGGCTGCTTTAATGGATGACTTGATGTCCAGACAGCCGGCTAGTACCAGTGGCTGGTTGGCGACGATACCAATTGTCTGGCCTTCCATCCGGGCAAAACCGGTGATGATGTTCTTGGCGTAATCCGTCTGAATTTCAAAGAAATCACAATCATCAACGACTTTGATGATCAGTTCCTTCATGTCGTAAGGCTTGTTGTTATTGTCTGGCACTAGCGTGTCGAGAGAATAATCAAAACGGTCAGCCGGATCGTTGGTTGGCTGAACCGGTGCCTTTTCCTTGTTGTTGGATGGCAGGAAGTTAATCAAGCGACGCAGGTATTGCAGCGCTTCGATGTCGTTCTCAAAGGCCAGATCGGCCACACCAGACTTGCTGGTATGCGTTACGGCGCCACCGAGTTCTTCAGCAGTCACATCTTCATGCGTCACGGTCTTAACCACTTCAGGGCCGGTCACAAACATGTAGGACGAATCCTTAACCATGAAAATGAAGTCGGTCATGGATGGGCTGTAAACCGCACCACCGGCACAAGGCCCCATGATCATGGAGATTTGTGGAATCACGCCGGACGCCATCACATTGCGCTGGAACACTTCCGCGTAACCGCCCAGTGAAGCGACACCTTCTTGAATCCGCGCACCGCCGGAATCGTTCAGGCCGATCACCGGAGCGCCGACTTTCATGGCTTGATCCATGATCTTGCAGATTTTTTCTGCATGGGTTTCGGACAGCGAACCACCGAATACGGTGAAGTCTTGGCTGAACACAAACACCAGACGGCCATTGACCGTGCCGTAGCCAATCACCACGCCGTCACCTGGAATCTTCTCGTCTTTATCCATACCGAAATCTGTACAGCGGTGTTCTTTGAACATATCCCATTCTTCAAAAGAATCAGGATCAAGGAACAGCTCAATACGTTCGCGGGCGGTGAGTTTGCCCTTCTTGTGCTGGCTATCAATACGCTTCTGACCGCCGCCAAGGCGAGCCAGTTCGCGCTTTTCTTCCAACTGGTGAATGATGTCGTGCATATAAAACTCCCTAGGTAATCGGGTAACTTAATTAACGGGTCAATCAAAAATCATGTTTCAAAAAATCTAATAAGGCATAGGCCGCAGCAGCCGGGGTTGTTTGCCCCATTTCAACCGCTTGGGCTAAAGCTGGCAAATTTTCCTGCACTTTAGCGTGCTGTCGAAAGTGCTGCCGCAATCCCGAATCAATCAGTTGCCACATCCAACTCAGGGTTTGATGTTGGCGTTTTGCTGCAAATTCGCCTGTCGGTTTTAACGCCGACTGATATTTATCCACTTCCGCCCAAAAATCGGCGATACCTTGTTTGTGCAAAGCACTTAAAGCAATCACTGGCGGCGCCCAATTGGGTGACGCCGGCCGCAGCATATGTAACGCATTCCGCCACTGGGCGCGAACCACCGCAGTTGCTTGTTTATCAATATCGGCCTTGTTGATCACCACCATATCGGCAATTTCAACAATGCCTTTTTTAATCGCTTGTAAGTCATCACCTGCATTGGGCAGTTGCAACAGGCAAAACATGTCGACCATACCCGCAACGGTGGTTTCGGACTGTCCCACTCCCACGGTTTCGATAATAATCACATCGTAACCAGCCGCCTCACACAGCAACATCGCTTCGCGGGTTTTTTCCGCCACACCACCCAAGGAACCGGCAGATGGGCTTGGGCGAATAAAGGCTTCTTCGCGCTGGCTCAACAACTCCATCCGGGTTTTATCCCCGAGAATCGAACCACCGGAGACTGACGAAGACGGGTCAATCGCCAGTACGGCCAGCTTTTTACCTTGTTCAATCAGCCAAATCCCCAGCGCTTCAATAAACGTCGACTTCCCCGCACCCGGCACACCGGAAATGCCAATTCGAATGGCATTTCCGGTGCTTGGCAATAATGCCGTCAATACCTGCTGAGCACGAAGCTGATGATCTTGCCGCGTTGATTCGATCAGCGTAATCGACTTGGCTAGCGAACGGCGCTGGCCGGCCAATACGCCATCGATCAGCGATTGATCAGCAGGAAGTAAAGCGACTGCGGACATGAATAATTAGCGACGAACCTTACGAATTTCTTCGAGCACCTTAACGGCAGAATCTTCGATCCGGGTACCCGGCCCAAAAATCGCCTTGGCACCTGCGTTATAGAGGTAATCGTAGTCCTGAGCCGGAATCACACCACCAGCAAACACGATGATGTCGTTAGCGCCTTGATCCTTCAAAGACTGAATAATTTGTGGAACCAGCGTCTTGTGACCGGCGGCCAGTGATGAACAGCCAATGGCGTGGACGTCGTTCTCAATCGCTTGGCGGGCGGCTTCTTCCGGGGTCTGGAACAGCGGCCCCATGTCGATGTCAAAGCCGAGGTCGGCGTAGGCAGTAGCCACCACCTTGGCACCACGGTCGTGACCATCCTGACCAAGTTTTGCGATCATGATGCGCGGACGACGGCCTTCTTCTTCAGCGAATTTGGCGACATCAGCCTTAATCTTTTCCCAGCTTTCCTGACCTTCCACAACGCCTCCGTACACCCCTGAAATGGTCTGGTTGTTGGCGCGGAAACGACCGAAGATCTTTTCCAGTGCATCAGACACTTCGCCAACCGTGGCACGCAAACGCATGGCTTTAACGGTGAGGTCCAGCAAGTTGCCTTCGCCAGTTTCTGCAGATTTGGTTAATGCTTCCAGTGCCGCATTCACTGCGGCAGTATCGCGGGTGGCGCGAATCTGTTTGAGGCGGGCGATTTGCGAGTCACGCACGGCGTGGTTGTCGATATCGAGAATGTCGATGGCGTCTTGCTTGTCTAGCTTGTATTTATTGACGCCGACGATGACGTCCTTGCCGGAGTCGATGCGCGCTTGTTTGTCGGCGGCACAGGTTTCAATCTGCATCTTGGCCCAGCCGGATTCGACGGCCTTGGTCATGCCGCCCATCGCTTCGATTTCTTCGATGATGCCCCAAGCCTTGTCGGCCATATCCTGCGTCAGCTTTTCCATCATGTAGGAACCGGCCCACGGAT
>JBEGTT010000050.1:0-2954 GCA_041179245.1 Pseudomonadota bacterium | reverse complement strand
CGCAAGTGACTGCTGACGTTCAGGATTTTGATTCAAACCAAGAATCCGCCAGCATGGAAAAAGGCTCTTAGTGTTGGTCATCGACAATCGTGATTATTAAAACCCTCATCATTGAAGACTTAGAGAAAGTTGCGTCCGCCATTGAGCAACAGTTAAGGCAAACGCGATATCAAGGTGTTGTTCACAAAACCAAAGATGTTTCCCAAGCATTAGTCCGAATCAATACCGCCACTGACGAGCCGTACGACCTAATTTTATGTGACTACAATCTTGGCGAAAGCACCAACGGTCAGCAATTTCTTGAGTATCTGCGCAGCGAACATCTAATTCCCCGCAAAACAGCTTTCATCATGCTCACCGCCGAGTCCAGCTACGCCAAAGTGGCCAGCGCAGTTGAATTAATTCCAGATGGCTATTTACTAAAACCTTTTACCCTTGAAGGCTTAACCCAACGCATCGATTTTGCGCTGGAAAAGCGAGAGGCCTTAAAAGCAGCTCTACTTCTGGTCGACCAACCTGCACCTGATTATGCTGGTGCAATCAAAGCCTGCAATGCGGTCATTTTGTCGGCGACTAGATTCTCACTTGAAGCCCTAAAACTCAAAGCTGAATGCTTGTTACTCCTGGGGCAATGGGGAGAAGCAGCATCTGTCTATGACAAAATTATTGCGTGGCGCCCAACTCCTTGGGCTGAAGTTGGACTTGCTAGAACACTTCGACTCATGGGCCACCCGCAACTAGCCGAAAAAAAACTTCTAAAATCCATTGAGGACTTTCCCCAATTTGTTGCAGCTTACGACGAGCTAGCTGCCCTAGCAGAAGAAAAGGGAGACAATCTGTTAGCTCAGGAAACGCTTGAAAAAGCACATCTCATCGTTCCCTCAAATCGCAGAACTCGCAATCTAGGTCTGTTATCGCTTCAAAACAAAAATCCGGAAAAAGCCGCGAAATATCTACGGATCGTCACTGAACGTGACCGTTATGGACTAAAACGCAGTACCGAAGATTTCTTTTTACTCGCTAAAGCCCTACGTGATCTAACTCGCTACGATGAGGCAATAGCAGTTATTGACTCACTGAAATTTCACTTCCCTGAAACCGAGCCACTAACTGTCAGAAAAATGGCTGCTGAAGCCGTCATTCTGTTCAGCGGTGGTCGCACTTTTGATGCAAAAAGAAAGCTCAAAGAAGCACTCAAGTTACGCCAAGATCAAACGGAAGCTCGCACACAACTGGAGCTTGGCGAAGCGTGCTACCTGTGTGGTGTTAAAGATGAAGCCGAAAAAATTTTCCTGCACATTGCCGAAAACTGGCAGGAGAGCCCGAAGATTATTGATGACCTCAAAAGCACCGTCCAACGTGTTGGTATGGGGGCATACGGCGTAGACCTTGTGCAAAACTCAATCAAGGAGTTGATCCAGCTTAACAACCTGGCCGCCGGCCAAATTCGACAGGGCAAGTACGAAAACGCCGTCAACAATTTGCAGCAAATCGCGAACCGACTGCTTAACCACGCAACAGTACAAGCCAATTATGTACAAGCTTTACTCATGTGGGTTGAACACAACAGCCCAAAGAATCTCCGATCGCTCCCGGAAATCAGCAAACCCAAACAATTACTCGCGCTAGCCAAAGCACATTTACGACAACTGGCGAGTATCGACGGGAAACACCGGCACCTCGGCGCACTACTACGGCTTTACGCCAAACTCACCGGAGACACCGCTCCGATAGCCGACGTAGAGAACTTTGCTTCACTTCAAGAACCTGCGAGCATGGAAAAAGGAGCTTAATGATGAAGGTTATTGTCAGTCAGTTTATACACAACGCTCGTAACCGCCTGATGGGCTTGGCCGATCATCTAGAATCCACTGGGCAGCAGCAACAGTCTGATGAGGTTCTGCGGATTGGTAGTCTGTTATCCAGTGCCATGGCCCTACTTAAACTTGAAGACGACGAAGTTCCGTTGTCGGTCATGGAAGTCAATCTTGAAGTTTTTTTTGCCGAACTCCGAGCACAAGTCAATTCGTTATGCCCCGAACATCTGACAACTCACTGTGAATCTGATTTTTCACTATGTATTTTTCCCATCTGGACCTTTGACGAGGAACTCGTTCGGATGGTCATCATTGATGCGCTGATGAATGCTTGGCAGTACGCGTCTCACCAAGTTTCTTTGCGCTGTGTATGGCAAGACGGTGAGTTGATTTTCACCGTAGAAGATGACGGCCCAGGCTACCCTGAAAGCATTCTGGCTAATCAGGGGCTGCAAGCAGTAGCCCCCTCAAAGGGAACTGGCAGCGGACTTCACCTAGCACGCCAGATCGCTGGAAAACATAAAACCAACGGTAAAACTGGGCAAATCCACTTAACCAATCTAGATGGTGAGCAGCATGGAGCGCAGTTCGAACTCAAGCTGCCTTAGTAGGTATTTTGTTGCTTCGGTAGCCAGCCTCGCCAACGAAATAGCCACTCAGTAGCCCAAAGCCCCCAATAGACCGCGAAATACGCGAACACCACATCTGATAGAAAATGCCCTCCCTGAGCCATACGTGCAAGGCCAAGGATGGCAGCGAACCCTGCTCCCGCCCATAACCATCGGCGCCGCATGACCGGAGCACCTAACCAGCCAAAAGCCATCAAAAATGCTGAGGAAGCCACATGGGCACTGACAAAGGCACAGTTCTTCTGGCACTGGTCAGAAACCACAAAGGCGGGGGTAAAGGTTTGCCATCCGCCAAATTCAACAATATTGGCTGGCCGTGCCCGACCCACGTTTTCCTTTAGACCGATCCCAACCAGCAAGTGGGGGCCAATAATGGCAGCAGCTAGGAGAAATCCCAAAATGCGACGAGATGGCTGCCATCTAAGGATCACAAAGCTGCCAAGCCAACCAAACAACAACACCAGTGCCGTTGCTTGCGCCAGTATCGGCATACCTAGATAGGGAATCG
>JBEGTT010000049.1:0-11259 GCA_041179245.1 Pseudomonadota bacterium | reverse complement strand
CGTGTATCGTGATTATTGAAATGCAGGAAGGTGACCAGAAGTACGACATTGGTGTGATGGTTGATGCGGTGTCGGAAGTGCTGGAGATTGCACCGGCGGAGATTGAGCCACCACCGGCCTTCGGAGCGCGGATTCGTGCTGATTTTATCAATGGCATGGGCAAGATCAACGGTAAGTTTGTGATCATTCTGAATGTGGGCAAGGTACTTTCCATCGAAGAAATATCCCTCCTCACACAAATGTCCGAAGAGGCTCAGGCTGAACATAGCGCCTAATGCGGCTAATTTACGCAAAGGAAAATTAGCGTGAAGTCTTACGCTGATTTAACGGCGCGTGAAATTGAGCGTTTTTCACGCAGCATCGGGCCGGGTGAATGGGCGGTAGAAGTTAACCGCCCTATCGCAACGCTTCTCGGTTCTTGCGTAGCTGTTTGCCTGCTAGATACTGGCTTGCCGGTGGCGGGTATGAATCACTTCATGCTGCCCAACATGCTGCGGCAAGCGAATGCTGAAGATGCTTTGCTGGCGGGGGATGCGTGTATGACCGCCCTATTGAACGCCATGCTGGCGAGAGGGGCCTCCCGTCATCGCTTGCAGGCCAAGGCTTTTGGTGGAGGTGCGGTGATTGACTTGGGGGCCGGTAGTGGCATGGGTATTGGTGACCGAAATGCTATCTTCACCAGAGAATGGCTAGAACGCGAAAGAATCCCACTGGTGGCCTCTGATTTTCAAGGGCCATGGGCCCGCAAGGTCTTACTTGTGCCTGAAAACGGTGATGCTTATTGTCGGCGCTTCACCTCCAGCTTAGCCGGTGTACAGGACGTTCGGCGAGAAGAAGAGGCATACGCTGCCACGCTGGTTAAACCTCAACTGGCGGCAAGCCAGAAAGTCGAGCTGTTCTGATGTCCTCCGAAAGTGCCATTACCGACCAAGAGTTTTCGCTATTGCAGCGCTTGCTTTACAAACTCTCTGGGATCAATTTATCCGAGAACAAAAAAGTGTTGTTAGTCGGGCGTTTGCAAAAACGCCTGCGGGAACACGGTTTTGATACCTATACCCAGTACTACCGTTTGTTGTCATCGGGCGAAAATCCGGGTGAAGTACAAACCATGGTCGACTTGATGACCACCAACGAAACCTATTTTTTTCGCGAAGCCAAACATTTCGATTTTTTGCGTGACGAAGTTTTGCGTAAGCGACCTGGCAATGAGCCGTTCCGCATCTGGAGTGCCGCCAGTTCAACTGGCGAAGAGGCTTTTACGATGGCCATGGTTTTGGCCGATGCCATTCCGCGTCAATCTTGGGAGGTGGTGGGAACCGATATTAGTACCCAAGTGGTTGAAAAAGCACGACGCGCACATTACCCGCTGGACCGGAACGAAGGTATTCCCCCAGGTTTCCTGACAAAATACTGCTTAAAAGGGGTGCGTGCTCAGGCGGGGACTTTTTTAATCAATGGCGCTTTACGTGAGCGGGTACATTTTCATCACGCCAACCTGACGCATCCCTTGCCGGCCGAATTGGGGATGTTTGATGTGATTTTTTTACGTAATGTGATGATCTATTTCGATCAAGAGACCAAGCGTAAGGTGGTTGGCCATTTGGTACAGCATCTGAAACGGGGCGGTTATTTCATCATTGGGCACTCGGAAACACTCAACGGGATAGAAAACGGCTTGAGTATGTTGCGCCCAACGATTTATCTGAAAAATTAAGGAGTTTTGTCGATGAGCGACAAAATCAAGGTCATGATCGTTGACGATTCTGCGCTGGTTCGCCAAGTGATTTCACAGGCGCTGGCTAAAGAACCCGGGATTGAAGTGATTGCGACGGCGTCAGACCCGGTTTTTGCCATAGAGAAGCTGCGTTCAGCTTGGCCTGATGTGTTGATTGTCGACATTGAAATGCCACGTATGGATGGCATTTCTTTCCTGCGTAAGGTGATGACTGAGCGCCCAACGCCCACTATCATTTGCTCATCGCTGGCCGAAAAAGGCAGTGCCGCAACCTTTGATGCCCTAGCAGCGGGGGCATTTACCATTATTACTAAGCCCAAGGCAGGCTTAAAAAGCTTTCTGGAAGATTCGTCGAACGATATTGTTGCTGCGGTGCGGGCAGCGGCTAAAGCGAATATGAAAGCGGTTCGTTCGTTGCCGCCCGTTGAGCCTGTATTGCGCCCTAAACATAGTGCGGATGTGATTTTGTCGGCAGGGGTATCTAAAACAACGGCCGTGGGCGCGATGTCCAATACCACCGATAAAGTGATTGCGATTGGAACCTCTACCGGGGGAACGCAGGCGCTAGAAGCGGTGTTAACCCGTTTGCCGGCGACTTCCTTGGGTATTGTGATCGTGCAGCATATGCCAGAAAAATTTACAGCCATGTTCGCCGAGCGATTAAATGGCATTTGCCAGATTGAAGTCCGCGAAGCCAAAGACGGTGATCGAGTGATTCCAGGGCTGGCGCTGATTGCACCCGGTGGAAAACACATGATGCTGAAGCGGAGTGGGGCGCAATATGTTGTAGAAGTGGTGGATGGCCCTTTGGTCAATCGCCACAAACCCTCCGTGGATGTGTTATTCCGTTCGGTCGCCAAATTTGCCGGTGCTAATGCGCTGGGCGTAATCATGACTGGGATGGGGGATGATGGTGCTCGCGGCATGAAGGAAATGCACGATGTTGGCGCAAAAACCATCGCTCAGGATGAAGCCACGTGTGTGGTGTTCGGAATGCCCAAGGAAGCTATTAAGCTCGGGGCGGCTGATCAGATCATGCCGCTGGGAAGCATTCCCGATGCGATGATTACCTATGGGCGCAAGCATCTATAATCGCGCCCCGATTTCCACTATCTGAATACCGAATATGACCAAAAAGCTGTACATCCGTACCTTTGGCTGCCAGATGAACGAGTACGACTCGGACAAAATGGCCGATGTGCTCAACGCTTTTGAAGGCGGTGTTGTTAAAACCGACAAACCTGAAGACGCTGACATCATTCTGTTCAACACTTGTTCTGTCCGCGAAAAGGCACAGGAAAAGGTCTTTCACGATTTGGGGCGAGTTCGCCATTTGAAGAAAGCCAACCCTGATTTGATTATTGGTGTGGGTGGGTGTGTTGCCAGCCAAGAAGGCGCAGCCATTATTGCCCGTGCGCCTTTTGTGGACATCGTGTTTGGCCCTCAAACCTTACATCGCCTGCCACAGTTGATTGAGGAACGTCGCGCCAAGGGCAAAGCGGCCATCGATATTTCCTTCCCGGAAATCGAGAAATTCGATGCGATGCCACCCGCTGAGGTCAAAGGGGCAACGGCGTTTGTGTCGATCATGGAAGGCTGTTCCAAGTTTTGTACTTTCTGCATCGTTCCTTACACCCGTGGTCAGGAATTTTCTCGTCCGTTTGAAGAAATTCTGACCGAAATTGCAGGCCTAACGCAGCAGGGTGTGAAGGAAGTCACGCTACTCGGGCAAAATGTAAATGCCTATCGTGGCTCGATGGCTGGCGGCGAAGAAACCGTCGATTTGGCTTATCTGATTGAAACGATTGCCGAAATGCCAGGTATTGAACGGATTCGCTACACCACCTCGCACCCGCGTGAGATGACGCAACGCCTGTTTGATACTTACCTCACCGTGCCAAAGTTGGTTTCGCATTTGCACTTGCCGGTGCAAGCGGGTTCGGACCGTATTTTGGCGGCCATGAAGCGTGGTTATACGGTGCTGGAATACAAGTCGCTGATTCGTAAATTGCGCGCAGCGCGCCCCGATATTGCGTTGTCGTCTGATTTCATTATTGGCTTCCCCGGTGAGACAGATGATGATTTTGAAAAAACCATGAAATTGATTGATGACGTGGGTTTTGATACCTCGTTCTCCTTCGTCTACAGCCCACGCCCCGGCACGCCAGCGGTTGAGATGGAAGACAACGTCGACGCGGCGACCAAATCCGCTCGGCTTGCACGGCTGCAAAAACGCATTGAAGAACAGGCGCAAGTGATTAGCCAGAATATGGTCGGCACCATTCAACGGGTGCTGGTTGAAGGCACCTCAAAGAAGGATGTGCTGGAACTGGCTGGCCGGACGGATAACAATCGCGTAGTGAATTTTGTCGGTGGTGCTAACAGCGCCCGGCTGATTAACCAATTTGTTGATGTCACGATCACGTCCGCCCTGCCGCATTCATTACGCGGCGAGATCGTGATCAGGGCCTAAAACATCATGTCCAACGCACCCAATAATCGACTTAATTTATCCGTGCAATATGCCTGTAACCGAGAGGGTTTACCGTGTTTACCTTTACGCGCTGATTTTGTACGCTGGACACGGGCTGCGCTGGTGGGCGGTGGAGACATTGCCATTCGACTAGTGGATGCCGAAGAAGGCCAAGCGCTGAATCAGGAATACCGAGGCAAAGATTACGCGACCAACGTATTGTCTTTCCCGTACGAAGTCGAACCTCGCGTGTTGGGGGATTTGGTGATTTGCCCGTCTGTTGTCGCCCAAGAAGCGGCAGAGCAGAACAAGTCGCTGGATGCCCATTATGCGCACTTGGTAGTGCATGGTATGCTGCATTTGCAGGGCTGGGATCACGTAGAAGATGCAGAAGCAGATGACATGGAGGCCGAAGAAATTCGCCTTCTCGCGGGTTTGGGGTATCCCAACCCTTATTTGGAAAATTAAAAGCCAACAATGGACAGTGACAGTAAACCAAGCTTTATCGAACGCTTAACCTCTTTTCTGCTTCGCGAGCCTGAAGACCGCGAGCAACTTATCGAAGTTCTCCATTCTGCCTACGACAGAAACTTGCTGGATGCCGATGCGCTGACCATTATCGAAGGTGCTTTGGCGGCTTCTGATACGCGGGTGTCTGAGGTCATGATTCCCCGGGCTCAAATGGATGTCATTGATATCAATGACCCACTGGCAGGCCTGTTGCCGCTGGTGCTGGAAACTGCCCATTCGCGCTTCCCTGTGGTTGATGGTGATCGTGACAACGTGCTGGGTATTCTGCTGGCGAAAGACTTGTTGCGGATGCAGATTGAGGAAAATTTCAATTTGCGCGATTGGCTCCGGCCCGCTGTGTTTATCCCTAAATCCAAACGTTTAAACGTATTGCTGCGGGAATTCCGCGTGTCACGAAATCATATGGCCATCGTGGTGGATGAATATGGTGGTGTTTGTGGTTTGGTCACGATTGAAGATGTGCTGGAACAAATTGTTGGCGACATCGAAGATGAATACGACTTCGATGAAGCACACGACAATATTCGCCAAGACTCCACCGGTCGTTATCGGGTGAAGGCGCAAACTGAAATCGAAGATTTCAACGAGGCCTTTGGAGCCAAGTATTCGGATGAAGAATTTGATACGGTGGGTGGCTTGGTCCTTCGCCATCTCGGTCGCGTTCCGAAACGTAACGAAGTCATTTTGATTGACCAACTGCGTTTTCAAGTGCTTCGGGCGGATAGCCGTCGCCTCTATACCTTGTTGGTGGACAACGTAAACGCCGCTACGGAAACGGGCGCTTTGGGTAATGGGGCCGGTGGCGAGTTGCCCTCTTCTGCGCCCACTTCGCCGCCTGCGTTTTAAATCGCTTAAATTCTTTAAGCTTTCTTTTCTCTGCATGAACCCGGTCTGGATTTTCCTTACTTCTGCCTTGTTAGGTGCGGTTGGGGCATTAGCTTTCACGCCTTGGAATGGGTTTTGGTTGGCGATTCTGGTTTGGGCTGGGCTGTTTGGGATATTAGAGAAATACGCTAAAACCCCTGCGTCAGGCGCTTTGATTACTGGCTTGTTTGGCCTTGGGTTTTTTGGTGTCGGGGTTTCTTGGGTTTATATCAGCCTGCACGACTTCGGCGAAATGGCTGTTTTACTTGCTGTTGTCGCGACGTTTTTATTCTGTGCCTTGCTGGCTAGCTTTCATGCCCTGTTTGGATTTTTGTTCGTCTTTCTACGGAATCGGTTTTCGCAGCTTCAGCCACTGACTTTGCGCCCACTGGCCGTATTGTTTGCGGTTTTATGGGGACTTACCGACTGGCTGCGAGGCTGGGTGTTATCCGGGTTCCCTTGGTTGTCTTTAGGGTATAGCCAACTCTCTGTCGACCCTACATTAGGCCCATTGGCCGGCTACTTTCCCTTGCTTGGCGTTTTTGGTGTCGGCTTAATGACGGCACTCAGCGCAGCTTTGTTGTGGAGTTGGCGGCAGAGTTGGGGTTTTTTGGCGTTGCTCTGGCTGGGTGGTTTTGGACTGGGTCAGGTAGTCTGGACGCAACCCGACGGCGCACCTTTTTCCGTAGCGTTAGTGCAAGGAAATATCCCACAGAATCTGAAGTGGGATGCTGCCCAGTACGCAGAAACCTTGACGACGAATGCTCGCTTGATTGAGGCCGCTTTAGGCCACCGCGCCGCGCCGCGCTTGGTTGTATTGCCGGAAACGGCATTCCCTTCTTTTGTTCAGGACATCCCCGAGCCTTATCTTGCTCAGGTGGATGCTCAGGCCAAAGTGCATGGAGCCACCGTGTTGCTCGGTGTGGTGACGGGAAGTGAGCGGGTTTATCACAACAGTAGCGTTACCCTTGGGCAGCAGGAAGGGCAGATTTATCACAAATCCCATTTGGTGCCTTTTGGGGAAGCTGTTCCGCCGGGGTTTCGCTGGTTTTTATCCTTAGCCCATATTCCGATGTCGGATTTTTCGCCGGGCCAGGTTCCGCAAGTTCCCCTGCGCTTGGTTGATACCTTGGCGGCTATCAATATTTGTTATGAGGATATTTTTGGAGAAGAAATTATTCGGGCGTTGCCGGATGCCAAGGTGCTGATTAATTTGTCCAACACGGCTTGGTTTGGTGATTCTTTAGCTCAGCCACAGCATTTACAGATTGCCCGCGTTCGTGCAGTTGAGACAGGGCGCCCAATGTTACGGGCAACCAATACCGGGATGACGGCCTTTATTCGGCAAGATGGTTATGTGGAGAGTGTATTGCCCGCTTTTGCTGAAGGTGTTTTGGTGGGAGAGGTGCAGGGTTACGCTGGAACTACACCGTATTCTCGTTGGGGTAACGGCGCATTTCTGTTGTTGTCAGCCAGCTTTTTGCTGAATATTAGTCGTCGTCATCCAGCCCATAAGCCCGGTCGAGTTGATTCATATAGCGGGCGTAAAACCAGATAATCGCTAGATAAAACAACAGAGATCCTTGCGAGGCCATGTAAAAACCCAAAGGAAAGTCCAAGAAGGTGAAAGCATTGAGTTCGTCGGCAAAGAAGTTGACGACAAAGGTCAATAAAAACCAGAGCAGCAATAAACCAATGGTTAAGCGTAAGTTGGTTTGCCAGTACTGCTTTTGTTTGCTGGATTCCACAGTCAATCTTGATGGGCGATGAGATTGTTAAATTATGCCTGAGAGGGTGCTTGGGTGCGGGCCAACTTGGCTGGACATACAAAAAGGCCATGCGCTACCATGGGCCAGATAAGGAGCTTTCATGACCGAATTAGAATTCCAGACGCTAGCAGCACAGGGTTACAACCGAATCCCATTGACCCTGGAAACGTTTGCTGATCTTGATACCCCGTTATCTCTGTACTTGAAACTAGCCGCCGGCCCGAATTCTTATTTGCTGGAATCGGTGCAGGGCGGAGAGCGATTTGGCCGTTACTCGATCATCGGATTGTCCAGCCCAACCCGTATTGTGGTGAAAGGGAGAGAAGTTCAAGTAACCCGAGGTTCGGAAGTTCTGACGGCTGCTGCGGATACGGACCCTTTGGCCTTTATTGAACGTTTTGCTGCAGGGTTTCGTTCTCCCACGCTCCCCAATTTGCCGAGATCCTGCGGTGGATTGGTTGGCTATTTTGGTTATGACACGGTTCGCCATATTGAAACGCGTTTAGGCCAAGGCCCTCTAGCGGGTGATATCGGCACTCCGGATATGCTGTTTTTGGTTTCCGAAGAAGTGGCTGTTGTCGATAATTTGTCAGGCAAGCTCAGTTTGATTGTGTATGCCGACCCTGCTCACCCTAATGCGTATCAGCGGGCGAAGGCTCGTTTACACGGGTTGCTAGTCAGTTTGCGCGAGGCGGTGGACATTCCAAGATCACTTCCTGGTTCCTCTGAACCTGAAACGTCGAGCTTTGGTGAGGAAGCTTTTAAGTCGGCAGTGCGTAAAGCTAAGGAGTACATCCGCGAAGGTGACATCATGCAGGTGGTGCTGTCGCAGCGAATGAGTAAACCGTTCTCTGCGAGTCCCTTGGCGCTGTACCGTTCTTTGCGCTCTCTGAATCCATCGCCTTATATGTTCTTTTTTGATTTTGGCGATTTCCATGTTGTCGGTTCTTCGCCCGAAATTCTGGTGCGCTTGGAGGATCACGCGGGTGAGCAGTTGGTCGTGGTTCGCCCGATCGCGGGGACACGGAAACGGGGAGCGACACCAGAGGAAGATAATGCGCTGGCTGAGGAGCTATTGGCAGATCAGAAAGAATTGGCGGAGCACACGCAATTACTGGATCTGGGACGAAATGATGCCGGGCGGGTATCGGAAATTGGAACTGTTCGGGTTACTGAGCATCTGACAGTAGAGCGCTATTCGCATGTGATGCATATTGTTTCGAATGTCGAAGGTAAACTGAAGGCTGGGTTGAAAGCGATGGATGTCTTAAGGGCAACCTTCCCGGCGGGGACGGTTTCTGGTGCGCCTAAAGTTCGCGCGATGGAGATTATCGATGAGTTGGAGCCTGTGAAACGCGGAGTTTATTCTGGTGCTGTGGGTTATCTCGGTTTCCACGGTGACATGGATTTGGCGATTGCCATTCGGACAGCAGTGCTCAAAGATGGTGTGTTGCATGTTCAGGCGGGAGCAGGGATTGTGGCTGATTCTGATCCTGATTCTGAATGGCAGGAAACCTGTAATAAAGCCCGAGGTGTGTTGCGTGCAGCAGAATTAGCCGAAGCTGGCTTGGATACGCGGTTCGATTAATAGCCAGGTTTTTCTGGCGGCGGTTTCCTAGGTAGTGGTGAAGGAGTTGGCGATGTTATCAATGCGCGATGTGATCGATTACTGTGATTTGGATCAAGGTGAAATAGGTGCGGTGGCTGAGCACGAGCATGTCCCTATGGCGATTGCTGCGGAACTGGGAGAGTTATTGGTGCAAACCCCTGAAGGGGTTCTGACCCTTCATCGGATGATTATTGAAAACATGAATAAAGCCATGGATGCGGGACGGTTTGACCACGCCAATGAGCTTTGTGAAGTGTACAAACACCTCTGCCGGATGCATCCCTTGCCATCAAGTTATAGCGCTCAGCCTGCAGGCGACTCGCCAGCGAAATAACGTTTGCCAAAGAAGCAGCCGCAGTCGGGTAGCCAATTCGGGAACTGATAAAAGCGATCTTGGATAGGTTTGAGAACTTTGTCCCGGTAGGTGGCGTAAAGAAAGCCATCGCCCAACACCCGGTAAAACGTTGCGCCAGCGACTTGAAATGGTTCAATCTTGATATGTCTAAAGTAGTGTACGTACTCGGTTTCGGCTGGTGCACTACGCAAAACAATCCCGAAGTTCTTCCCGTCTAGTGCGTTAAAGTCAGTCAGGCGATCATCTTGGCGGGCGTAATGTGAGCCGGGACCAAAAACGCCAACATGTTCCCCACCATAGGTGCTTAGGCGGCCAAGGGTTCTATCCCGGGCATAAGAAAGTTCAGCCGAGTAGGTGTATCCATCCGTGAACCACAAACGATCAGATTCATTCTTAATGCCGGCAGCTTCAACCAGTGTCGAGGTTTTTAGGGTCCAGACTATTTCTGGATAGCGGCTGTTGTCCTTCCATCGTTCCAGTGGGATGGCCCCTAGAACGCCCAAGATCAGCATGTGAACCAATCCCAGCAGAGCAAGCCAGCGAATGGATAGTTGCGCTTGAGTTACTGATAAGTGCCTGAGTAGGCCAAGCAGTGTCAGTGGCACAAAGGTTAGTACCCAGTGCAGTCCAATTTGTTTGGAAAACGAGAGTAGAGCAAAGAGGATGAGAGGAACCCAGCTCAGTGCCCAGTACATCCTGTCTTCAGACGTTCCTTTCCAAGGAATAAGCCAGCTAGGTCGGCGTAACCCAAACCAAATAGGAAGAAAGCCGAGCATGTACGCCATCATCAATCCGTACATGGCAGGTTGTTGCCAGTGAAAACCGGCGCGTGTGTTGCGGTTAACGAGGTTGAACAGGATGTTGGGCCAGCAATTCTCAGCATTCCACCACCCCATCAGGGCGAGCGCAGGAAGCATCAAAAAACCGATCAATAAGAGTCCCGCAAATCGACGTCGTGTTGGCGCTAGTAATGTCGCCACTGCAAAGGCGATACCGAGCAGAGCCGCAAAGTACTTGGAGAGCACAGCGCCAGCAAACAATAAGGCGCAAAGAAAGTACGGTAAAAGACGCTCAGTCTGGAAGGCGCGAATAAAGGCAAGGCTACTGAGCACGCCAAAGAGTACCAAGGGAGTGTCTGTCGTAATAAGAACGTTCCATACATTAGCTGGGGCGAGTAGAACGAATAAGCCTGCGTATTTGGCGCGTTCCTGCCCAGAGTGTTTGAGTACGAAATAGGTGGCGACTGCAAGTGCGGGGGGGAGTAGTACAGAGGGGAGCCGTAGCCACAAAGGCGCATCGCTAATAGCAAGCAGTGCAGACATCCACCAGCCAACCATGGGTGGGTGGTCATAAAAACCAAAATCTGGGAAACGCCCCCATAGAACGAAATAAGCTTCATCCCCAGTTATAGGTAGTAATGAAGCTAGTGCGATTCTGAATAGGAAGAGTATGCCAAGGGCAAGCCAAATGCGAGGAGGGGAGAGATCAGTCATTCAATGTGTTTCGTATCTAGAATCAGTGCTCCTCATTCTAGCCTTTGCCGAAAGGTATGCTCGGTTTTGCGCTCGGTCTTTGCCGATAAGAAAATTAAATCCCAAAAAGGCTTGCAATTCTTCGGGGGATCCGTAGAATGCGCCCCTCGCTGACGAACAACAGTTTGTTGGTGAGGGAGCAAGAAAGTGTTTAGAAGTTAAGTTTTTTTGAGTTAAAAAATAAATTCAAAAAATAGATTGACGGCCTCTAAAATCTCTGTATAATGCGCCCTTCGCTGAAACGCGAAACCAAAAAAACAGCGATAAGCTGATGATTAAAAAGAAGTTCTTTAACAATTTGGACGAATGATAGATGTAGGTGCTTGGTGCTGTAGCCAAATTTATTTGGCAGTAGTATTTAAGCAATTGCAGATAGATGTAAATCTGTCAG
>JBEGTT010000048.1:0-4729 GCA_041179245.1 Pseudomonadota bacterium | reverse complement strand
CTAGGTGCTAATGCGATTTTGGCGGTTTCGATGGCGGTGGCTAAAGCGGCGGCCGAAGAATCTGGCTTGCCGCTGTATCGTTATTTCGGTGGCTCTGGCCCCATGCAATTGCCCGTTCCGATGATGAATATCATCAACGGCGGCGAGCATGCCAATAACAGCCTCGACATCCAAGAGTTCATGGTGATGCCAGTGGGTGCAACGTCTTTCCGTGAAGCGCTACGTTGTGGAGCAGAAATTTTCCATGCCCTGAAAAAACTGCTGGACAGCAAAGGCCATTCAACTGCGGTGGGTGATGAAGGTGGTTTTGCGCCGAATCTGGGTAGCCATGCCGAAGCACTGCAACTCATCATGCAGGCCATTGAAGTGGCCGGTTATGTGCCGGGTAAAGATGTGTTGCTGGCGCTGGATTGTGCTGCTTCTGAGTTCTATAAAGACGGTAAATACCATTTGTCCGGTGAAGGTCTGCAACTGACCTCCGAACAATTTACCGATTACTTAGCCAATTTGGCTGACCAGTTCCCGATTGTTTCGATTGAAGATGGCATGTCTGAAGCTGATTGGGATGGTTGGAAGTTGCTGACCGACCGCTTGGGCGACAAAGTGCAAATCGTGGGTGACGACATTTTTGTGACCAATACCAAGATTTTCCGTGAAGGCATCAAGAAAGGGATTTGTAACTCCATTCTGGTCAAGATCAACCAGATTGGTACCTTGTCTGAAACCTTTGCAGCCGTGGAAATGGCGAAACGAGCGGGCTACACTGCGGTGATTTCTCACCGTTCCGGTGAAACCGAAGACAGCACCATTGCTGACATTGCCGTGGGCTTGAATGCAGGGCAGATCAAAACTGGTTCCCTGTCACGTTCTGATCGTATTTCCAAATACAACCAGCTGTTGCGGATTGAAGAAGATTTGGGTGACACAGCAACTTACCCAGGTCGTGAGACCTTCTACAATCTGCGTTAATTATTTCGCAACTTGTTCCTGGTAAATTGTCGTAAAAACTGCGGGGCCATGGTTTGTTTAACTTGGCTTCGCTTTTTTCTCATCACGGCTCCTGATCTATGCGTTGGTTAAGTTTTTCCCTGATGGCTTTGATTGCCTTGTCGCAGTACCCGCTATGGCTGGGTAAAGGTGGCTGGCTTAAAGTTTGGGATAACGCTCGTTTGGTCGAGCAGCAGAAACAGATCTCGCGGGACTTGGAATTACGTAATGCCGGTTTGGATGCCGAAGTGCGTGATTTGAAGCAGGGTTATGAGGCTATTGAGGAACGTGCTCGTTACGAGCTGGGAATGATTAAATCCGATGAGGTATTTGTTCAGATTCCTGACAAGAATCGCATGGGTGCAATTTCGGGTAGTTCAACACGGTAGCGCTGGGCGCGCTTGACAGGAGTTTCTATGAGCAAACAAGTTCTTCGTAATATGGTTGTCACGCTGGATTACAACGTCACAGACCCTGATGGTACGGTGGTCGATGAAGGTCGTGAACCGCTGGTTTACCTTCACGGTGGTTATGACGACATCTTCCCGAAAATTGAGGAAGCCCTACAAGAAAAGCGGGTTGGCGACACTATTCAGGTCAAGTTGCAGCCAGATGATGCATTTGGTGAATACGATGCGGAGCTGGTTCAGATTGAGCCGCGCAAAGGTTTTCCAAAGGAATTGGAAGTTGGGATGCAGTTTGAAGGGGGTCAGGAAGAAGATGAGGAAAGCTTTATCATTTACCGGGTAACGGCTATTGAGGGCGATAAAGTGGTGCTGGATGGTAATCATCCATTGTCAGGAACCGCACTGATCTTTACCTGCACCGTGACGGATATTCGCCCGGCGAGTGAAGAAGAAATCGAAAATGAGCAGGCCGATTTGGATGAAGAAGAAGTTGAGCCAACTCGTCATTAATGGCTATTGATGCAAACCAAGACTGAATTACCTGTCAGGCCCAAGCGGGTCTGGCGGGATGTGCATGGGGTGTTGTTGCTAGATAAACCCCAAGGCTTGACTTCCAACGACGCGCTGCAAAAGGCGCGTCGCTTGTTTTCAGCTGCCAAAGGTGGGCATACCGGGACCCTTGATCCCATGGCAACGGGTTTGCTGCCGCTGTGTTTCGGGGAGGCAACCAAGTTTTCCGCTGATCTTCTCGATGCGGACAAAGCCTACGAAACCACCCTTTGTCTCGGTGTGACGACGGATACGGGTGATGCTGAGGGGGAACCCGTTCTAAAGCGCGTAGCCAGTTGTGCCTTAGCTGAAGTCGATGCGGCCATTAAACGGTTTGTCGGACATATCCAGCAGGTGCCGCCGATGTATTCGGCTTTGAAGCGCAATGGGCGTCCCTTGTACGAACTGGCTAGGGCAGGACAGACCGTTGACCGAGACGCTCGTTCGATTCATATCGCCAGTATTGAGCGGGTGTCGGATCTAATCGAACTGGGAGATGGGTGTCAGGCGCTTACGCTCCGAGTGGCTTGTAGCAAGGGAACCTATATTCGTGTGCTGGGTGAGGATATTGGCGAAATCTTGGGCTGCGGTGCCCATTTGACTATGCTCCGTCGGATTCAAGTGGGGCGGCTGACGTTAGCGGGAGCCGTTACGTTGGCCGATCTGGAGGCGATAGCAGAGCCAGATCGCTTTTCGTATTTACAGCCGGTGGATAGCTTGTTGTCGAATTTTCCATTGGCTCAATTGGATGTCGCTGGAACCGAACGATTTCACCACGGAAATCCAGTGCTCTGGGAAGAAATGCTAGAACTTCCCGAGGGGGTACTCTTTCGTGTTTACGGTACGGAGGGGCAATTGTTAGGCACGGGCCAGCGTGATGAACGGAATCTGCTTTGGCCAAAGCGGCTGCTCAGGTTGGTTTAGTTGAGTGGTGTACAATGTCGGCCCTTTTAACCACCCCGCTTTATTTGGAGTTTCTTATGGCAATCGAACGCACTCTTTCCATCATCAAGCCTGACGCAGTTGCTAAAAACGTGATTGGTCAAATCTATTCCCGTTTTGAAGGCGCTGGCCTGAAGGTTATCGCTGCCCGCATGACTTGGTTGTCTGCTCAAGAAGCGGGTCAGTTCTATTCAGTGCACAAAGAACGTCCTTTCTTCAAGGATCTGGTTGAGTTCATGACCTCTGGTCCAGTGATGATTCAAGCGCTGGAAGGCGAAAACGCGATTCTGAAGAATCGTGAACTGATGGGTGCAACAGATCCAAAGAAGGCAGACAAAGGCACGATCCGTGCTGATTTCGCAGAATCCATCGATGCCAATGCCGTGCATGGTTCTGACGCTGCTGAAACAGCGGCTGTGGAAATCGCTTTCTTCTTCCCTGGTATGAATACCTACGCAGGTCGGTAATTTTTCATGGCAGTAAACCTCCTTGAATTTGATGCTGATGGCCTGACGGCCTGGTTTGCCGAGCAGGGTGAAAAACCCTTTCGCGCCAAGCAGGTGTTGCGCTGGATGCATCGTTTTGGGGAGGCTGATTTTGATGCCATGACTGATTTGGCCAAAAGCCTGCGGGCGATGTTGCAGGCCAAGGCGGTTGTGGCTCCACCGACTATCGTCTCAGACAAGCTGTCAGACGATGGTACGCGTAAGTTTTTGTTTGACGTAGGGAACGGCAACGCGGTCGAAACTGTGTTTATTCCCGAAGATGATCGAGGAACGCTGTGTGTTTCAACCCAAGCCGGTTGTGCGCTGGATTGTTCATTTTGCTCAACTGGGAAACAAGGCTTTAACCGTAATCTGACTGTGGCAGAAATTATTGGACAGCTCTGGCAGGCGAATAAAGCGCTGGGGCATGATCCTCGGGGTGACCGCATCATCAGTAATGTGGTGTTGATGGGCATGGGTGAACCGCTGGCGAATTTTGACAATACTGTCGCCGCTTTGAAACTGATGCTCGATGACAATGCCTATGGTTTGAGTCGTCGTCGAGTAACGGTGTCGACTTCCGGTGTGGTGCCGAATATGGATAGGTTGCGGGATGCTTGCCCGGTGGCCTTGGCGGTTTCGCTGCATGCACCCAATGACAAACTACGTGATGAATTAGTACCGATTAACCAAAAATATCCACTAGCTGAACTGATGGCCGCTTGCCAGCGTTATCTGGAAAAAGCGCCTCGTGATTTTGTGACGTTTGAATATGTGATGCTTGATGGGGTGAATGATTCGATTGCTCACGCGCATCAGTTGTTGGAACTGGTACGAGGTGAACGAAATGTGCCGTGTAAATTTAATTTGATTCCGTTTAATCCTTTTCCTGGTTCGCCGTATGGACGGTCAAGCCGGGAAAAAATCCGTGCCTTTGCGGATGTGTTGATGCAGGCGGGGATTGTGACCACGACCCGTAAAACGCGGGGTGATGATATTGATGCTGCTTGTGGCCAGTTGGCTGGGCAGGTTCAAGACAAAACAAGGCGAAACGTAATAAACATCGCCCGTGTCTGACATGAGTACAGGCAATGGTGGCACAATGCCCAGCCTGTGTTTTACCCTTTGAGCGCATGATTGGAAGGCTTGGAATGACCGAAGAAATTAAACCCGATGTTGATGAGTCTGTACCCGTAGAGCCGTTGCCCGTTGTACAGGAGGCTTCTGTCGGAACTGTTTTGCGTGAAGCCCGTGAGGCTGCCGGGTTGCGGCTGGAAGACATAGCAGAACGTTTCAAACTCAGGGTTGCGCAGGTGCAGGCAGTAGAGGCGGACGAATGGTCGAAATTGCCGGGTCGTA
>JBEGTT010000047.1:0-7882 GCA_041179245.1 Pseudomonadota bacterium | reverse complement strand
CAGCAAAAATAAGCAGGTATCTCTGGATTTTGGTGGCTATCTGAAAGGCTGGGCTTTAGATCGCGCCGCCGATATTCTGCGCAAGGACGGTATCCAAAATGCCCTGATCAATATCGGTGGAAACATCATGGCCATGGGCTCAAAATTTGGGAAACCTTGGACTGTAGGCATTCAAAACCCTAGGGCACCGGGCGCATTGGCTACGATTGAGCTTCAGGATGGAGAAGCCATCGGCACCTCTGGCGACTACCAACGTTTCTTCGAGTGGCAGGGCCAGCGTTACCCCCACATCCTTGACCCTAGAACGGCTTACCCAGCTAATCACACCCAAGCCGTCACCGTTTTGATACATCCGGGGCCAAGGGCTGGGACGTTGTCTGATGCCAGTTCAAAACCCATTTTCATTGCTGGGCCTGCGGCGTGGCGTGCAACGATTGACACCTTGGGAATCACTGATGTTCTACGTGTTAACGCCGATGGGCTTGTCCAAACAACACCAAGCATGCTCCAAAGGCTTAAAAAAACGAGCGACTCAGTGAGAATAGAAGTCGTACCGTAGGAGCCGATTTTGAACTTACTCGTCGTTCTCAGCACTATCCCTGCGTTTGACCAATTCTGGGTCACAGGTAATAGCACGATATATCTCGATGCGATCCCCCGGTTTGATGGCCGCATCGAGCTTAACCAAGCGGCCAAAAATCCCTACCCGCTGAGTTTCTAGATCAATATGAGGGAACATGCTCAAAATTCCAGATTTCGTAATAGCACTCTGGACATTGGAATCATCCGGGACTTCAACGGTTAACCAAATTTGATTGCTTGGTTCGGAATAGGCGACGCCGATTTGCATGGTTAACTCCCTTTACGAATTGCCAAGTTGGATTGGGCGACCTTTTTGGTCTCTTCCATAGATTCTTGGTTTGAAATAGGTGTCGATAATAGGGGTGACTGCATTCATGAGTAGTACCGCAAACGCCACCCCCTCAGGATAACCAGCCCACGTTCTGATGACATACGTTAGAACGCCACAACCGAAGCCAAAGATGAGTTGACCTCTGGGGGCATTGGGAGAGGTTACATAGTCCGTAGCGATATAGAAGGCACCTAACATTGCCGCACCCGAAAACACATGGGATGTCATATCCAGATAGCGAAGTGGGTCAATCGTATGCATGATCGCCGCCGGCAGGGCGATGCCCAACAACATGGCCAGTGGAATGTGCCAAGTGATAATCCGTAGGTACATCATGGCAAAACCACCTGCAGCGATTAACCAAGCAGCAGTTTCTCCAAGGCTACCGGTGCGTGCGCCAAAAAATGAAAGCGCTGGTGTGTTGGCAACGGATTCCAGCAAATTTATGCCTCGCGACAATTCGGTTTTGACAAAACCAAGTGTCGTCGCACTGGTAACCGCATCAAGACCTGCTGGAATACCTCTAAGAATAATCAGCAGGCCTTCAATCGGTCCGGGTGCCCCGACTGAAAACAACGGTGCAGGGCTAACCCATATCGTCATTTGAACGGGAAAAGAAATCAGTAGCGCAACCCGAGCGACCATGGCTGGGTTGAATAGATTTTGCCCTAAGCCACCAAAAATCTGCTTGCCTAAGATGGTGGCAAACATGCCCCCAAAAATACCAACCCACCAAGGTGCCCAAGGTGGCAGAGAGGCTGCAAGCAACCATCCGGTCAGGGCTGCCGACCCATCATTAATTAAAGACCCCGTCGGTTGTTTCATCAGTCTTAGGCAAAGTTTTTCACCCAAAATAGCCGCACTTACGGTTAGCAGCCACAAGTAGATGGAGGGCCAACCGTAAAGCCAAAACCCATAAAGTGTTGCCGGAGCCAACGTAAGCATCACGAGAGACATGATGCGGTCGGGGCTATTGCTGGTAGTCGTATGTGGCGCTGCTACCGGTGTGCTAAATCCCTGGCTCATAACGTAACTCCCTGAGTGGTTTCTGCTGAAGTTTCTGACACTTGCGCAGCGGCAGCTTTCGCGGCTTCGCGTTCAGCTTTCCGTTTGGCAGCAGCTTCTTGCTTTTCGCGATTTTCGCGCTCAATACGGGCAATTTTGGCTTCAGCAAGGCGCTTGGCTGCTTCGGTTCGTAACTTGGTGCGCTCGGCGGCATACATTTCGCCCTTGGCGTGACTGAAATATTGAACCAGTGGAATATGGGATGGACAGACGTAGGCACAGCATCCACAGGCAATACAGTCGGACAAGGCATAAGATTCGGCCCCTTCAAAATCATGGGCGCGGATACGCGCTGCCATTTCCAAGGGAAGTAGGCCCATGGGGCAGGCTTTGGTACAGTTGCCACAGCGAATACAAGGTCCCGCTTCAGGAATCAGCGCTTCTGCCGCGTTAAACGCCAAAATACCGGAGGCGCCTTTAACAATCGGGATGCGATTGTGTGCGAGAGGGGTTCCCATCATCGGGCCGCCGAGAATCAATCTAGCTGGCGTTTCTACGAGTCCGGTGAAATCAAGGATTTCGTTAATCATGGTACCGAGGGGCAGGAAGATGTTGCCTGGCTTTGCGACAGCGCCCCCGTTAACCGTAACAATCCGCTCCACCAAGGGTTGCCCAAGTCTGACGGCCTTATGGACGGATGCGCAGGTTGACACGTTATGCACCAGAACCCCCACCTCGGCAGCACGGGCGTCTGACGGCACTTCTTTACCGGTTAGCGTTTGGATCAGTTGTTTGTCTGAACCCATGGGATAACGAGACGGAACTGGACGAATTTTGACTTCAGGGAAAGATTTCGCGGCTTCGCGCATCGCAGCGATGGCTTCCGGCTTGTTGTCCTCGATGCCAACCAATGCCTCAATGGCGCCAATGGCATGCATGATCAAGCGGGCACCATCAATAACTTGCTCAGGGAAGTCCCGCATGATCCGGTCATCACTGGAAAGGTAAGGCTCACACTCACCACCATTGACTATCAACGAGGTAACTTTCAACCGCTTACCTAAGGCAAATTTAACGGCGGAAGGAAAGGTCGCACCTCCCAAGCCGACGACCCCTGCCTTTGCCGCCATCCGTGTAATTTCTTCAGGTTTTAGCGAGAACGGGTCGGCGGCTGGCTCAAGGTCAATCCATTTGTCTTCACCATCGGCGTCAATCCGGATAGCGCGCAGTGGCAAACCGGATGGGTGAGGAGCAGTGACATCACCAATCAGGCTAATTGTGCCTGATACGGAAGCGTGAATCGGGGCAGAAATATTGCCTTGTGCCTCTGCAATCAGTTGGCCTTTGAGTACCCTTTGGCCCACTATCACGATTGGACGAGCAGCACCACCAACGTGTTGTTGTAGCGGAAGGAACACTTGTTTCGGCGTTGGCAATACGCGTAAAGCGGCATCGGCAGCTGGACGCTTATGGTCTTCGGGGTGCACCCCCCAGCTTGGCGTTTTGAAAAATTGGCTAATCAGTCCCATCACATTTTTCCTTAATTGTGCGCAGAGGAGGGGCTAGGCCATGTCCAGTGCTGAAGTGTCACAGGAATAGGGTTCATTTTCAGCGCTTCTGTGGGGCAGACATCGATGCAACCAGAGCACCCGGTGCATGCTTCACGGATGACGTTATGAATCTGTTTGGCGGCACCAATAATCGCGTCGGTTGGACAAACCTTGCTACAACGGCAGCAGCCCACACAAATTTCCTCAGACACGAAAGCAATCCGAGGCCCGTCATCAGAGACAGTTGAAAGATCAACCTTGACCCCCAGCTTTGCGGCCAATGCTTCGACCGTTGCTTTACCACCGGGCGGGCATAAGGTCACAGGAGCCTCGCCCTTCGCCAGGGCCACTGCCGCTTGAGCGCACCCAACATAGCCACATTGCCCACACTGGGAACCGGGTAGCATGGCCTGCAACTCTGCCTCAATGGGGTTTTCCGCAACTGCGAGGTAGCGTGCTGCCGCACCGAGTAGGCTGCCAAGCGCAAGCCCCATCAACGCTAGACTTCCAACTGAAAACAACATGACCGATCTCCCTTGTGCTGAAGAATATGTGATTAGCTTGTGGCAATACCGGAGAAGCCCATGAAGGCCATGGCGAGCATTCCGGCTACGATAAAAGCGATAGGGGGGCCAGCAAACAGTCGGGGGACGTTAACCAGTGCTAGTCGCTCGCGGAGCCCCGCAAAAATCACCATTACCAAGCTGTAACCCACCGATGAGGCAAAGGCGAACATCGTGGAATCCAAGAAACCCATCTTGCCTTCTACGAGTAGGAGTGCAACCCCGAGCACAGCACAGTTCGTCGTAATTAATGGCAGGTAAATACCCAGCATCTGGAATAGATTGGGTGAAACCTTCTTGATCGTCATTTCGGTGAATTGAACGGCACTGGCAATTACCAGAATGAAAGTGACTGTTCTCAGAAACCCCAGCCCGTAGGCATCTAGCAAATAGTGCTGAACGGCCCAGTCAGCCATCGAAGAAACCGTAATCACGAAAGTTGTGGCGAAGCCCATACCGGCAGCCGTATCAACGCGGGTTGTCACACCCATAAAGGAGCAGAGTCCTAAAAAGCGGGCCAAAATTACGTTGTTGACCAGCGCTGCACCAATCATCATTAAGGCGAAATCTTTCATTTTTGTTGTCCTATACAGTTCCGCAAGTTTCATGAGCACTGGCTCGTCGAAGTACATGGGGAGCGAGTGCTCCCTGCGACTTCAGCCGCTTAGCGCTGAAATGGGCGATGACCATTCCAGTGGTGAGTCCTAGTGCCGTTCCGAGCATCGTCATGGCGTCTTGTGCAAATTGCTCTTGAGCAATCGAACCCGCTATTAGCGCAGTAAGCAGTGGCAGGCCGTAAGCCGTCATGGCTGCTTTCAGAAGTGAGCCGCTTTCAATCCCGACAATAATCCGATCACCGAGCAATAAGGTTCCCAGTGCTTTAGGCTGGGTTATCTGAAATCGGCGAGTGTGCAACCGCGAGGTAATGGTTCCCATACCGCCTTTTTCAGCCTCGGTTGAACCGTCTGATTGATGACCACTAGAGCAACTTGAGCTGGATGCGCAATGTCCGCAACTGCTAGTTTGCTCTGGCTCTAGCCAAACCGTGTTGCCATCCACCCCTACCACCTTGGCGATTCCTTGAACAAGGTCGCTATGCGTCACACTCGTGACAGGTGTGGTTTCTGGCTTAATCGGGAAGATCGGATAGTGGTTCATCATCAGCCTATACGCTATGAGCACCGGCCATTTGGATTTCCTTGCCGGCCCGCAGATCCAGCAGGCGCTTAACCACGACGAGCAAACCTGTCACGATGAACCCACCGGGCGGAAGGATCATCATCAAGACACCCATGTCTGCTGGGAGAAGACGTAACTCGATGGCCTTGAAACTTGGCCCAAGGAGCAACGAGGCATCGGCAAACAGGGTTCCAGAACCAATGATTTCGCGCACGGCACCAATCGCGGTCAAGGCAATCGTGAAACCTAGCCCCATAAACAGCCCATCAATCAGCGCTGGAACAGAGGGTTGTTTCGCTGCAAAAGCTTCAAGTCGGGCTAGCGGCAAGCAATTGGAAACAATTAGCGGAATAAACAGACCTAATACTTTGTACAGTTCATGCAGCCAAGCGTTCATCGCCAAATCAACGACCGTCACCATGGCGGCGACAATGAGGATATAAACCGGGATACGTACTTCTGGGGTGATGTGGTTTCTAAATACCGCCACTAGGTAGCTGGAAGCCGCCATAACAGCAGCGGTCGCCACGCCCATTCCAAAACCATTGGTTGCGCTGGTGGTCATGGCCATCGCCGGACACATACCCAGCAACATGCTAAAAACGCCGTTGTTATCCCATAGCCCATCTTTAGCAATCGTTTTGTAGTTGCTGGACATATTATTTCACCTCCGTTAACCGAGCTTGGTTGGCCGAAAAGAACTCTAGTCCACTCCGAATGGCGACCAGAACACCGCGAGGGGTAATGGTGGCACCTGCGAACTGATCAAAATTTCCCCCATCTTTCTTTACCTTCCACTTTTCCAGTGGAGGGTTACCAACAGAAAGCCCAGTAAATTTTTCGATCCAATCACCCTTCTTAACTTCGATTTTGTCGCCCAGCCCCGGGGTTTCCTTATGCGCCAAGACCCGCACGCCAAGAACTTTTCCTCCAGCATCAATGCCCATCATTAGGCGCATTTCTCCAGCGTAGCCAGTGCCGAAAATCTCATAGGCAACACCAGTAACAACGCCATTTTTGGTTGCCCGGAATACGGTAACTTCTTTTCCGTGACTATCGTTAAGCATTAAGGTGTCAGTCACCGGATTATTATCATGAATGGCGTCTGGCAAGACTTGGGCGAGAGAGTTTTGCTTGTCCTCTATCGCTCGGGCTGTAATGTCGTCCAACGTGACTTCATCGGTGATGGCCAAAATGAGTCCGAAGCCAAAACAGAAAAGACACAGAATGATGCCGTGCTTGAACGAATCAAGCTTTTTGGCGGCTGTTTCGTTGTTTGCGGGAGGGCTGGCTGTCATGGTGGGTGCGATCCAAATGTTTGGTTGGAATCAGCAGAATACGTGCCAATACGTACAAATAAGATTAAATCAACAATAAATCATAAGGTTAGGCGTTATTTCGGGTGTTAGACCTATGCACTTTCTAGTCCTACAAAGTCGTCGCAAATCGAACAAACTGAGTTACAACGCGGTGACCAATGTCGCATCACTGATGAACGAATAACCAGATCCAAAAATTTTGTAGGAAATGCGACAAGATGAACTCACCATCGCCCATAGTGATAACCCACCCGCAGATTTATCCCAAATTACTGGTGCATTGAGCCGGTCCCTAGGCACGCTAAGTCACGCTTGAACGTAGTTAAAGAAACTTTTCTAGCTGCTCCAGAAGTCCTTAACAGGAACAACCTTCCTGCACGGCTAGGCCGTGGATCGATAGCGCTCAAGGCTTTGTGCGATCTTTGCGCGTGGAACCCGCTGAATCTTGCAGAGTAAATCGTGTGAGACTTCACGAATTTTAAATTGGTTGAGTAACTCTTTTTCAAGATGAACTAACAAACTTGCCGCCATTTCTGCATCAGCTAGTGCCCGGTGAGCTCGTCCCGCAACAGGTAATTTTGCGTACGCAACAAGGTCTCCAAGTTTATGACTTGTGGCTTGAGGCAAAAGTCGTCTAGAAAGCAGCAATGAGCACGCGAACTCTTGTTGTCTTCTTTGCTTGATAAGTGCCAATTCTGCATCCCAGAATTTGCAATCAAATGACGCGTTGTGCGCGACCAAAGGAATATCGCCAATGAACTTTGAAACTTCGCCCATGACGTCCCTCGCAGGGGGCGCTGAGCGAATCATCGAGTTTGAAATACCCGTTAGCAATTCGATAAACGAAGGAATGCGAACACCTGCATTCATTAAGCTCTGGTAGCGGTCAACAACCTTCCCGTTTTCGAGGATTACAGCAGCAATTTCTGTTGCTCGATCACCTTGTGCTGGCGACAACCCTGTTGTTTCAAAGTCAATCACTGCTACAACTTCCACGGCCTACTCCTATAGCGCCACAGCGCAATTCAATTAGTCGTCCAGATTTCGTCATCTTCTCGTCAACATGATACTGAATTCGATTAGTCTTACTAATCAATACAACCGGTGTGCGTAAACGAACAGAGCATTAGGGATGGAAGAGAAACCATAACGCCTTCTGAACTCAGGAGGTATGTCATGCCAGAAAAGGAATGCTCGGCTGGATGGCAAAAAGTTTCACCTCAGCCCCCCTCTCTTCTCAAGTTTTTATGGAATCGTCCGATAACAGGGGTGAGTCTTGATAGGGGGTAAATCATGGATATTAAAAACGTAGCATCGGGTGTTGATACTAGTATTGTGTCAGCGCAAAGTAAG
>JBEGTT010000046.1:0-4770 GCA_041179245.1 Pseudomonadota bacterium | reverse complement strand
ACTTCGCGAACCATGTCGACCACCTGTTCCAGATCTTGATCCTTGGGGCCGCGCCAAGCGGCACCCATACAGAACCGAGAGGCACCTTTTTCCTTGGCAACCTTGGCGGCGGCAACAACTTCATCAAGCGCCATCAAGCGTTCACGTTCCAAATCGGTGTCGTAACGGGCAGACTGGGAACAGTAGCCGCAATCCTCAGAGCAGCCTCCGGTTTTAATCGACAGCAAGGTCGAGCGCTGAACGGCATTGGGGTCGAAGTTTGTCCGGTGAACGTTTTGCGCTTGCCACAACAGATCGAACAGCGGCATTTCATAAAGTGCGAGCACATCTTCAACTTGCCACGGGCCTTCCTGAGTGTTTTGGGGCTTGGCGGGTTTGAAGAAAGAAAGAGGGGATGTCTGCATAAAAAGCTCATTAAAAAAGCCCCTAAACAGAAATGTCAGGGGATCAACAACCCGTAATTATGAATAATCTTTTCAGTATTCGGAAGTTAATCCGTCGATCATTGAGATTTTTACATCTTCCCTTTGGTTCTTGTATGCTTTGTGGGCAAACGACTGCGACTGCTTTTTGCAAAGGTTGCTCAGGCGAATTTTTACCTTGGGTGTCTTTGGGCGGACTAATTCACGATGATTTGATTGATGAAGTTCACGCAGCCTATGTGTTTGCTTACCCACTAAATCATGCGATTCATGCCTTGAAATACCAAGGGCGGATTATGTTGGCTAAAGGGTTTGCAGATGCGCTTGAACCTATGGTGAAAAAAATTGATAAAGAGAACCCGCTTGATCTGATCCTGGGCATGCCTTTGCATCCTAGGCGTTTGCGGCAGCGGGGTTTTAATCAGTCGCACGAAATTGCTATACAGCTGGCCAAGGCTCTGGGTATTCCGTGCAAAACAGAGATGTGTTCTCGTCAGTTTCACCTTCAGCCACAGGTAGAATTGAAACTCCACGAGCGCCGTCATTTGCCGGGTAACCTTTTTGAGTGTGCCGCAGACCTAAATGGTTTGCATGTTTTGTTAGTGGACGACGTGATGACCACTGGAACCAGCCTTGCTCGATTAGCAAAAAGTGTCAGGCGACAAGGGGCTAGCAGAGTTACGGCTTGCGTTGTGGCACGTGTTCCCTAATTTTAGTAATGGATATTTTTTGTTTACGATAGTTTTGCATCAACCCGAAATCCCCCCCAATACCGGGAACATCATTCGACTGTGTGCCAATGTCGGGGCCGATCTCCATCTTATCCGGCCACTGGGATTTGAGTTAGCCGATAAGGCTTTGCGTCGGGCCGGGCTGGATTATCACGAGTACGCCTCTGTGCTGTGTCACGATAGCTGGAAGCTTTGTAAGCAACACCTTGCGGGCCGCCGTTTTTTTGCGTGCACCACCAAGGGGAGCGTTTCCCATGATAAACCGAGCTACCAAGCAGGAGATGTATTCGTTTTTGGTTGTGAGACGAGAGGTCTTCCGGCTGATCTTCTCGAAGAATTTACGACTGACCAGCGCATTCGAATACCAATGCGGGCAGGGCAGCGTAGCCTTAACTTATCAAACGCAGCCGCAGTGATTACTTTTGAAGCTTGGCGACAAATTGGTTTTGATGGCTGTTGCTAAGGAATGCTTAAAGTTGCTCTTGGCGAGGATCCCGAGCCATGAGGGAGGCGACAGCCGTGCGTACATCCAGCTCTCCCTTTAGAACAGCAGCCACTGCGGTGGCAATCGGCATTTCAACATTAAGGCGCTCGGCAAGTGCAGTGACCTCTAGTGCAGTAGGAACCCCTTCTGCAACATGTCCCAAGTCATGAAGAATTTGCGGAAGCGATTTGCCTTCTGCCAGCGCCAAGCCAACCCGCCGATTTCTCGACAAATCCCCCGTGCAGGTAAGGATTAGATCGCCCATTCCGGCTAATCCCATAAACGTCTCGCGACGTGCTCCCAGTGCTTGTCCCAGACGAGCAATTTCAGCCAGCCCTCGGGTCATTAAAGCGGCCCGAGCATTTAATCCAAGTTGCAATCCATCACAAATACCCGTGGCAATCGCCAAGACATTTTTGACGGCGCCCCCCACTTCAACGCCCACGATGTCGTCTATTGGGTAGATTCTGAGGGCGGTATCGTGCAGTTCGCGAGCGATAGCCTGAAAGCATTCTGCATGGGGCAGGGTGCAGGCTAAGCTGAGCGCAGTTGGTTTTGCATCCGCTACTTCTTGGGCAAAGCTTGGGCCTGATAGTGCACCGTAGGGATGGGCGTTACCCAGAATTTCAGCAGCTAACTGATGGGGTAGTAAACCGGTCCCGGCTTCGAATCCTTTGCATACCCAGAGTACAGGTATGCCTGCGGCAAGGTCGGCGCAGGTTTCGAGTGTCCCTCGTAAGCCGATAATCGGGGTGGCGATGATTAAGAGGTCCGCTCCCTCTAGGCTGCTGGGTAGGTCGGTTTTAATCAAAATGCTGTCAGGAAGACTAAATCCGGGCAGGTAACGGTGATTAACTCGCGAGGTTTGAATATCCTCTGCAACATCAAGTTCGCGTGACCACAGCGTAACCGAATGATGTCGTGCAAACGCTATTGCCAGTGCAGTTCCCCATGCTCCGGCAGCAATGACCGTAATGTTCATGGTTTTTTCAGATACCCCATACCTGCGTGCTGCGAATAAATCCGCTGGCACCATCACGATGTTTGACGCGAGCCCAGCCATTGGCCGGCAGTTCTTGCAATTCTAACGCTACCCATTTTTCAGCAGTGGTGAGCACCGGAGAATTTGCTTCCGGGGTTTGTCGAATTTCAGCCTGATTCGTAATAACTGCAACCGTACGAGTTTCACCGAGTTGCTTTTTATCAATCCAAGCAATGGAACCTTCGGCTTCGCGAACTTTGCTCATGCCATCAAGGCTGACTAGGACTTCCAGTGGCGTAAATTTTTTGACGATATACAGTTTTTTGGCTTTGACGGAAGGCGCGTCGTACAAAATTGCAGCCTCTGATACGACTGAACGCATTTCGCCCGCTAGCGTCATTCCGCAAATTAAGCAGAGCGTTGCGGTTGTGACGGAAGTGACAGAATGCGCAAACCGTTTCACTGCAGGGTTCCTTGAGCACTTTGTGCTGAAGCAACCTCTTCCAGACGGCTCGCGTACATCGCTTCAAAGTTGACGGGCTGCAAGATAACCGGTGAGAAGCCCGCTCGAGTGACTGCGTCTGAAACCACTTCTCGGGCAAAAGGCAGCAAAATATTCGGGCAAGCAACGGCAAGTAGCGGTTCAATTTGTTCTTCTGCTAGATTCAGAATGCGGAAGATGCCGGCTTGGGAAACTTCCACTAAAAAGCAGGTCTTATCGCCGTGTTTGGCTGAAACTGTCACCGTTAGCAGGGATTCGAATGCCCCTTCACCAAGGGCGCGTGCACGCGTACTCAGTTCAATACTGACCTCTGGGGCTTCTTGTGCCAGAAAGACCTCGGGTGCATTTGGGACTTCAATTGAAAGATCCCGAACATAGGTTTTCTCAATGGCAAAAACTGGAGTGTCATTCTGTTCTGTGTTTTGTTGTTCCATGATGATTCTCAAAAGTGACTAAGCAAAAATGGTCGTAGGTTCAGACTGATTGTAATAGGGGGATTAATTTTCCCGCGCGATCACAAGCTTCGAGGTCGTCGCAGCCACCAATATGAGTTTGACCGATAAAAATCTGAGGAACGGTGCGGCGTTGTGTAAGTTCCATCATCTTGATTCGTTCGTCAGGAAGCAGATCAACCCGAATTTCTTCGATATTCTCAGCGCCCCTCGCCTTTAGCAGTTGCTTGGCGCGGATGCAGTAGGGGCAAACTTCCGTGGTGTACATCCGAACGAGGGCTTGGCTCATTTGTGGCGACCTTTGCCTGGTTTTTGCACGGGAAGGCCGGCGTGTTGCCATGCAGAAACACCGCCGTTCAGGTTGTGGAGTTTCGTGAAGCCGCGCTTGCTTAGGTCTGCACAGGCCCGTGAAGACCTTCCTCCCGAAGCGCAATAAACCAAGAGAGGGAATTCCTTGAAAGACTCCAGTTCTTGATGGCGATTGGCTAGTTCGTTTAGTGGGATGTTGAGGGCGTCAGGTAAGTGACCACCGGCATATTCTGAGGAGTCGCGGACATCCAGGACTTTAACTTGATCTCTATTGATCATCAGGGTCGCTTCCGAAGGTGAAATGCCTTGGCCGGTTTTTTCAAATAGGGACCAGAAAAAAAGCCCGCCGCTGACGAATACTAATAACACCAACATAGCGTTGGCTTGAACAAAATCGATAATCATGGGTTGTCCTAAATGCCAGAGTGGCTATGAATCAGTGGGTTGAAGCACCGCAAAAAACTTCACGCATCATACCGATCAGCTGTAAAAGCCGTTCATCGCCGATGCGGTAATAAACTCGGTTGGCTTCTTTGCGAGTGACCAACACCCCTTTGTCGCGGAGAATGGCAAGGTGTTGTGAAATGTTGCTTTGGGATGTTCCAACGGTATCAACAATTTCCTGAACACAGGCTTCTTCAGCGCCGACGACGCATAAAATCTTTAGGCGCAACGGGTGTGCAATGGCTTTGAGCGACCTCGCAGCCGTGTCAATGTGTTCTTGTTGGTCAATGAGGTTCAGGGGCGGAGTTTGCACGGTAAGCGCTCACAATATTGAAGCACGGTATTATATAGAACAAACCTCCTTAAACACCCTCTGCAAACCACTACCCTTTGCTTTCCAGCCCCAGCCGACTCATGTTATCTACGTTGTTTTATTCCATATAT
>JBEGTT010000045.1:0-6492 GCA_041179245.1 Pseudomonadota bacterium | reverse complement strand
ATCACTACTTGGTTTACGATTTCTTCAAACTGCTGCTGATTCACAAGAAATAAACCTCAACGTACACGGATGACAGTGCGTAGCTTCTTCTTAAAATTCACGCCACCAAGTGGTATCTCATTATTTTCAATACGCGCAAAATCTTCAAATTGCTCATCGGTCATTTCGCCTTCAGGAAATGCTTTTTCAGAGATTAGTTTGCATGATCGTTCCGCTGGAACTGTATTCCCTGATAGCAGCTCTTGCTGATCAGCCATTGTTGCCCCTTAGTATATTTACAAAAGCCAAACCCCATCCAAGAAGACGGGGTTGTCATAGCGTTAATTCGGGGCGAATATTAACGCGGAATTAACGCCTGCGTAAATGGTTACGCCATCTCAAAACCCAATAAATCACTGGTTTTCCCAACGAATTAGAACAATTCCCCTTGCGCCTCATGCCCAGTAGGAGTTGGAGCCGGACGATTCACGACAACTTCAACCCACCGATTGCTAATCGGTTTGAACTCGCTGACTAGAACAGATACAGCCCCACGGCCACTGTGGCCTGATTTAAGTAGCGCATCGTACCGGGCGATCATCTTTCTGTTTCGTTCAGCCTTGATGGCTGCAGTGCATTGGGCGATGTAGATCGCTTCTGATCCGGCGAAGGCATCGGACAGTGCACGGGTAGCACGCTCTCCGATAACTTCCACCAGTGCGGCCCATGTGTCGCTGGATTCTGTTCGTGGAATCCGCATTTCCTGACCGCTGAATTCACGCACTAACTCCATTGCCTTGCCGTGGCCAATGACGCGGATGATCTCCTCGATGACTTTGGGCAGCATCAGAAGGCTCTCTTTTTGTAACGGTCTAGGTGCGCTTGCAGGGCAATCACGATGTTGTGCAGCCGCTCTTCATCGCAAAACTCTAGTGCTGTTGTGCAACTAGCCATTTGCTTGGCAATACCTTCAACGTAGGCTTTGCTGGCCACAGGAACTGCAGGCGTTTGAATTACCCCCAACTGCTGGGCGAGTCTGAAAATCTTCCGGCCATACAGTTGGCGAGTTGGGATCATCCGAAATACGAATGCCCACTCATTCTTCGGCTTTCCGTCCTGCTTTTTATCGACACCAAGGCCAAGTCGACGGAACTCTGACAGCACCTTATTGGCGCTGGTCAGGTCTTTGATCTGCGTTGAGCTGGTCACGCCAATCACGCGCTGCAGCAGCGCCCGATAGACATCATCATCCATACCAGCTTTGTGACGAATGGCGCGGATCGCGGTGAGGCGAGTTTTGAGGGTTGGGGTTTGCATGATCAATACCCAACCTTGACCACTTCGATATCGGTACAAGTTTTGCGGATATGGCGGCAGAAAGACTTGGCGCTGGTCCAGTCATATTTCCAGATCGAATTGGTTCTTTCTGCATTGTCGGCATAACGCTTTCTATCTTCCTTAGAAAGGTGACGCATCTTGCTCAACTTCAACCATTCTTTGCGCTCGCTTACCCCCCATACAAAGGACTTGGATTCCCTGTGGAATTTGCGAGCTTCTTCAGCTTCGCCGTTGACCCATTCCCCTTTGATGAAACCATTGACGTACACCACAATTCCTTGGCGCAGCTTGTCGACATTCATGATCGTTGCCACCACATCAAAGCCATCAGCTTTCAGCTCAACGCGCCCATAGCCGTATGAAAGCTGCTCTTCAATTTGTGCCCACTGTTCTTTGGTAACTGACATTTTCATCCCCGTTAAAAACCATCTCCCAAAGCCAACTCCAACTAAGCGCGTTAATCGGAATGAGCTTTAGGCGAGGGTTTAAGACTTGGCTGCAGCGTCCTTTAACGCCTTAGCCATCGTGAATTTCGGGGCACGCTTCGCGGCGATCTGGATAGCCTCACCCGTCTTTGGGTTATGGCCTGTACGCGCAGCGACATCCTTTACGCCAAACTTGCCTATATCGGGAATCGCCAATTCGCCACCTGACTTAACAGTGGATATGATCGTTGCAGTCAAAGCGCCAAGTAACGCTTCAGCTGACCGACTGTTAACGCCAGCCATATCGGCCAAGTGGTTAATCAGTTCTTTCTTGTTCATGGTTGCTGCCTTTCTTGATTGGTTAAAGTTGGCCGGATCAGGGCGACTATTTGGTGGTTTCCCACACAGGATGTCCTTTGCGTTTTCCCCTCCGGTTGCTTCCGTTATGTCCCCACGGTTTGCCTGGGTGATGCGAATAAATCAAATATCAAAAGGGGTCGTTCCTTTGTGTCTGCAAGGCGAACACAATCGATTCCATGCGCCGTCAGACATGAATTCTTTCTGGCAGCACATGCAGTTTCTCTGCTGTTTTCCCCCCTTGGGTTTCAGTTTCTTGGGCAGGTATTGAGACTGCTTTTTAGTGCCAGTCTGCTTTTCCAACTCACGGCGCAAAGCAGCAGCTTCACGCTCTAGGTTTTTGAGCCGTTGCTCGTTGCTTATGGAGTGGGTACGCATAGCGCCTCCCGTGCGTTGTGCAGTGCTATAGCCATTTCGTAGCAGCTCAATGCAATGCCATCTTTGAACTCAACCGGCTCACGGTCATCACCTGCAAAGCTGGCGATAAAACCAGTCAGAGCGGCCTTAGCGAAGTCATCCAGTAGCGTTTGCAATAGGATGCGATTGGCCTTCTCAAGCCGTGTAATCTCGCGCTTCAGATCGTCTTCGGTGATAAAAGCCATTACGCACCACCTTTCACGTCGGTAGTGGCCTTTTCAATGTCGAGAAGAGTCACAAAAACCTTGTCACACCATTCACGCACTGGTGCACTGTTGACGGACATGCCGCCAACTACTTGGGCATATGATGCGTACTGAGAAAGTTCTCTTGATTCGTCTGATAACTTCTCAAGCAGAGCCAATAATTCATTGCGCGAGGCGGTGAGTTCGGTGATCGTCTTGAGGTGACTAGCGATCACATCAATTGCCGCTTCCTTCTGCGCCTGAAGGCTTTGAACTTCCTGTTTCAGAAGTTTGTTTTGCATTTCAGTTTCGACATCACGTTGCAGATAAGCCATTACGCACCACCTTTCTCAGCTCGCATTTGCCAAAACGTTAGACCGAAAGCAATCAGAGCAAGTATGTAATTGGCAATATCGGACAGCGCACCAGATAGAAAAACGCACGAAATAACAAGAAGCAAGTCTGAGGGTTTCATGCGGCACCGCCTTCCAGCTCAATAGCCTCGCCCATACTGCCCATTGGATAGCTGGCAATGGCAGGTACAGAGGTATCGCTCTGCTGCGTTTTGTTCATGCGAACAATCGCCCGTTTAACCGCTTCGTGGGCAGGGCCACCAGTGCACGCAAGCGCTTTTTCTGCACCAAACTCTTTAACCTGCATCTCAGCGAAGGCATCTTGCAGGCCGGGGCCGGATATTTTTATCGTCCTGGCCATCTCACACCGCCGCTACATCAAGGGGGATTGGCGCGTACTGGTCAGAGTCACCGATACGCTCATAGACACGGACATAGCTCTTGCTGCCAACGACTTGAACCGCATCACCGATGGCCTTCATGGCTCGGTTCCAGCGATCATCCTCAATTTCCAGACGGCGCAGGCTTAGGACTCGGCCAACGTTAATGTTTCCTTCCTTGTCGACTTGGAAGGCGTTGTTCACCAGCACTTGAATGTTTTGGCTACTGCCTTGCATCCAGTCGTTGATGCACTCATCAATCAAGCCCTTGGCAGCCTGCAGGCGCTCGTCAAAAGTGACGTGTTCAGCAATGGCACGCTGTACTTTGAATTTACCGTCAAAGCTCAACAGGGTGACGTTGCCTTTCTTGCCGCCAATTGACGCGCCATACTGTTCCGCGCTGAGCTGAACAAATGCTGCGATATCGCCAAACACATCAACCTTGAACTGGCCGATGTTGCCGGACACTACCTTGGCTTTTTCAACAATCTCGCGCACCAACTTGTCGCGCTCAATATCAATCGGCTTAACGGTTCCGATGGGAACAAGGCGACCTTGTTGGTCTTCTAGGTAGCCTTCTGGGATGGGTTTAAGTTCTGACATCAAAATCTCCTATTAGTGAATGCTTGATAGTTGGCGCGTGACTTCTAAGCGGCCAAAAGTGGGTGGATTAACGTTTGCAGGGGCGATAACCACCATTCGTGGTTTTTCTCCCTTCAGGGCCGGTGTGACATCAATGCTCACAATTTGAATTTCCAGCTCTCGATACACACGCACAAACCAGTTGGCTTCTTGTAAAAAGCTCAGAAAGACGGGGTTCATCACTCTTGGCGTGCTGTCGAATTCAAAGGGTTGGTTTTGCATGTCAGGCTCCTTTGGATGATTCTTGGGTAGGTTTGTTTGGGCAGGTTTGGCAGAATTTCCAGTGCCGAACCTCTCTGGCATTGCACGTAGGACATGGACGAAGGGAAAACCCCAGGCAGTCGGTAGGAGTGATGCCTTTTTTCAGGTATGGGCAGATGAGCTGACTGAGATTTTCTAAAACTGCTTTTTCAATATTCTCGCCATTGAAATCAGGCTCATTGATCCAGCGGCTGACAGAACTTCTTCCGTACCCAATTCTCTTGGCGATATCGGCCTTTGATACCCCGCCAGCCAGCAAGGCAAGGACGATTTCCTTAGCGTTATTACTCACCGGACACCTCTGGTTTTTTAACGCTTTCGATAACGGTCTGGCTGTTGGGGTCATAGACATGGCCCAGGCTTCTGGCAACCGGGGCTTTTCTGCCGACATCCCTAATCAGCATCCAACGTTTTTCGCCATTACTTGTTAGTGAGGCCGGCGCAGCTCGGCGCTTCATTTCCATCAAAATCCCAACGGAAGCCAGCGCGTTCACGTAGCGGTTAATGTTGTTTCTTGGGTCTTTTCCAGCGTTGTCTTGGCTAACAATATTTCGCAGCAAATCAGACAAGGTGAACTTCCCCTTGATCTGCATCGCCCGCCACGCCTTCTGGCGTAGCGTTCCTTGAACAACCCGGGTCTTTCTGCAAAAGACGCGGGGAGCAATGTTTGCCTGATCCACGATTAACCTACCTTTCGCGCCGCTTTAACCACAGCACTACGGCGAGTCTGCCAATCGAACATCATTTCCATACCTTCACATTCGGCCAGTGCGACCAGGCTGCTGGTTTTTTTCCCGATGCGTTCAGCTACCGCGATGCCATCAATGATGTTGCGCACACGACCACCGCTTTGATGGTGCAGATAGGCCACCAAGTCATCGGCAATCTGCACTTCGGCCAGTTCGTCGCACAGCAGTCGTACATCTGCCAGCGTGGCCATCTTGAATTCCACCACCGCTGCAAATCGGCTAGCGATCTGTGTATGACGCCCAATCTTGGGGATAACCCGCTCATCACCGGCGTAAATCACCAGCGTTTCGGTGCGATCAGAAAAATCACGAATCTTTTCCATCACCGCAGCATTGTCTGCAAGGCAGAAATTCACCTCATCGATCACCAGCGGCGTTCCCGTCTCAACCATGTAGCCAAGCAAACGCTCAAATAGGGCTTGGGCGCTTCCGGCGCCATCAACCCCAGCCTTGGTTGCCAGCTCTTTCATGAACTGGCGAGGCGTCCAGCCCTCATTGGCTCGCAAATGGATCGCATCGTTATTGATCGCCCAATGGTCAATGTTTTCTGTTTTCCCGGTTCCGGGTGGCCCATACACCAACACGTTGGTGGACTCCATTGCGCCGCGTGATAAGGCTTTGTTGATGCCGGCCTCAAACGCCACGTAATTGCTGGTTTTTACAAACACGTCTTTCATGTAAACTCCCTGTTGCTAAGTACTACCGCTTCAAATGGGTTGCCGTTAGCTCGAACTTCCGGCAACCCGCTTCTCAAAATTTCTGGCCTTGGCACTTTCCAGTTCGCCCCACATCCCCAGTTCATCAATTAACCGTGCCAATGGCGCGATCTTGTCGGCCTGTTCCAGCAGGTATCCGGCGCGCGCGGGGTTGATGTCTGCAGGGTGGGCAACTAGGTGGCGTACCAGTGCGGGGTCTTCCATCTGATTGATGCGACGATTGCGCACAATCTCTGCCTCTTGGGGGCCGGGGATTACTTCCGCCACCCGGACTGCTGTTGACTCGATAAATGAGGTAACGCTGGATTGCTCCAGCACCACGCCGGGACGTTGCGCCTCAATGGCTGCCTTCTTCGTATCCAGACGCTCAAGCTGCTTATCGACCCGCTTGTTCATGGCGATTTCGACAAAGCTCATCGCCCGGTAGCCACGGCTTTCGTAGAAGCTGGCGGTGTACATGGGAACCCCTGCCATGTTTTTGATATAGACCTGACTACCGTCTTCGATGTCATAGGCCACCATCACGTCTTCGCCGTTGTGGTGATCCAGCTCGGCGTGGTGATATCGCTGACCCATGATCTGCACACAGCCGCGCGTGACCCGCTTCACCTCATGTACCCGGAAGGCATCAATCAGTTCCTCGCCGGATAAAGGTTTGCGTTCCCAACCATCCGCAATAAATTCGGCCAT
>JBEGTT010000044.1:0-41787 GCA_041179245.1 Pseudomonadota bacterium | reverse complement strand
CAGTACCGTTGTAATCGCAGCTGTCAGCGTAGTCTTACCATGGTCAACGTGACCAATCGTTCCTACGTTCACATGCGGCTTATTACGTTCAAATTTTTCCTTGGCCATTCTTCAAATCTCCAAACTCAAAAAACAAT
This sequence comes from Pseudomonadota bacterium, assembly GCA_041179245.1. Classification (GTDB taxonomy): domain Bacteria; phylum Pseudomonadota; class Gammaproteobacteria; order Burkholderiales; family Rhodocyclaceae; genus JBEGTT01. Next base: position 41,650 of record JBEGTT010000044.1, on the reverse strand, counting down.
CAAAATTCAAGCAAACAAGTGAATGGTGCCCATGGCGGGAATCGGACCCGCGACCTCTCCCTTACCAAGGGAGTGCTCTACCACTGAGCCACATGGGCACTTGCAAACGACCGAACAAAACTGGAGCGGGTGAAGGGAATCGAACCCTCGTCCTAAGCTTGGAAGGCTTCAGCTCTACCATTGAGCTACACCCGCTCAGGCTGCACTAACCCGCATGAGCAGCGCAAAAAAGTGGTGGAGGGAGAAGGATTCGAACCTTCGAAGGCGTAGCCGTCAGATTTACAGTCTGATCCCTTTAACCGCTCGGGAATCCCTCCAAACTGAACGCGGCATTATCCAGACACCCAGAAACTTTGTCAACCAAAACAGCACTTCATCACAAGTTTTTTTATCACCACCTTGATCAACTAGCTCCCTACCCCCTATCGGCATCCTGGTCTACTTAGCTCACAGAGTTGTGTTAACATCCGCCCCGCTGATAGTAACGATTTGTTTCTATCAGTTTTCGTTTCAGGTGCCGTGGAAGGTTTCCCCAACCACGGTTAAACGGGAAAGCGGTGCGTGTTGACTCATTGAATCGACACAAATCCGCTGCTGCCCCCGCAACGGTAAGCAAGTGCGGATATGCCAAAATGCCACTGGGTTTCGATCTGGGAAGGCGGCGTATCAAAACTTGCCAGCCCGGAGACCGGCCTGACGATCTAAGCGCAAGTACCGCGGGGTGGCGGTGCCGGAGCGGTGCCCATTGCACACCTTCTGGTTTCCCTTTCTCCCTCGTCGCTTGCATTTTCGTTATTGGCCGGACTGCGGGGACGCTCGCCGGCTATCGGGAGAACCCACATGTATCCAAAACTCAAACCCATTACTGCGGCCATTGCGCTGCTGACTATTGCCCCGAACCATGCTTTTTCTGCTGAAAAAGAATTTGATCCAATCGTGGTTACAGCCACACGCCAAGCCAGCCGAACCTCTGAACTTTTATCTGATACAACTGTCATTAGCCGGGAAGATATCTTGAAAGCGGGGCAATCCAGTTTGGCCGAGTTGTTAGCTCAGCAACCCGGTATTGAATACACCAGTAACGGCAGCGAAGGCACGGCAACGGGTATTCATATTCGAGGCACCAACTCCAATCACACCTTATTTCTAGTAGACGGATTAAGAGTCAACTCGGCCACGCTGGGCAGCACGAGCTTTGGCTCCATTCCCCTCGATTTAATTGATCACATCGAAATATTGCGTGGCCCAGCTTCCTCCTTGTATGGATCTGATGCTATTGGTGGGGTTGTTCAGATTTTCACAAAAAATACAGGCGATGGACGTGAGAAGCGCTTTGTGGATTTTGGCTACGGCAGTTACAACACCTCCAAACTTTCTGCCGGCATCGCAAACAACACCGAGTCTGTGCAATATAGCTTGAGTGCGAGCACCGCTCAGTCCAGTGGTTTTTCTTCCTTGAAGCCCGGAAGCTATTACTACAACCCTGATAAAGATGCCTTTTCACGAAATGCCTTTGCCGGAAATATTGCCTTTAATGCTTCTCCTGAACATTCCTTCGGTACCAATTTTTTCTATAGCCAAGGCATCTATGGGGCAGATGATGGCCCAGCGAAAAACGCGCGCTATGATCAGTCGGTCAGTGGCGTAAGTGTGTATAGCAAAAACAAAATCACACCAACTTGGACAAGCACGCTAAGAGTCGGCACAGGTGTTGATGACAGCAAAAAAACGGTGGGTTCAGCGTTTGATGCCCTATTCCAAACCACTCAGGATCAGTACTTGTGGCAAAACGACTTTGCTTTCTCATATGGAAAAGGCTTCTTGTCATTTGAGCGTCTAGACCAAAAGGTTTCCAGCAACGGCCCTAACGGCGCTGATTATTTGCTGAAAACCAGAACGATTGACTCTGTGTCCACTGGTATCTTGACCAAACTGGACAACAACACGCTGCAACTCAGCGTGCGAGGTGACCACAATTCCCAATTTGGTGACAAAACCACGGAAACGATCGCCTACGGTTATCAGTTCTCAGAAGCTTGGCGCAGCAGCCTTTCTTACGGCACAGGATTTAAGGCCCCAACTTTTAATGATTTGTACTACCCACGTGACGCTTGGGGTATGTACGGCAATCCCAATTTAAAGCCAGAAAATTCGGTCAACAAAGAGGCAGTGCTCCACTTTGAGGTTCCAGGCCACCACGCCTCTGTGGTCTATTACGAAAACAAAATTAAGGATCTGATTAACTGGGCGGCGGTAGATCCAAATAACCCTTGGGGAGACTGGAGCGCGTACAACGTCGCCCATGCAACCATTACCGGTTTAACTTTGTCGTACAAAGGAGATGTGGCCCACAACCTGATCTTTACCAGCAATGTAAACTTACAAGATCCACGTAATACAGAGACCGGAAAACAGTTAAATCGCCGGTCTAAGGAAAGCGCAAACATAGCCCTTCACCAGCAGGCTGGGGCTTGGACGTGGACAACGGAGGTGGCCGCTCATGGTGACCGTTTCGATGATGTAGCAAACAAAAATACGCTTGGCGGTTACACGCTCGTCAACCTACAGGGAGCCTATGCGCTTGATAAGGAGTGGACCCTGTACGCTCGTGTGAATAATATTTTCAATCGCGAATATGAGCTTGCACGCTACTACAACACCCCCGGCATTAACGCTTTCGTCGGTCTCCGTTACACACCTCAATAAGCAATGTTAAGCCGCCATCTCCTTACCCTCATCGCTTTGACGCTACTGGCACTCGCCAGCATTGCTCATGCGTTGAGCGTGGGGAGCTTGGCGGTGAGCGGATCCGAGATTTGGGCGGCGTTGACTAGCCATAGCGGTCCACAAGCGGAAATTATCCTCGAACTCCGCCTTCCTCGTGCGCTGGCCGCTTTTGCCGTTGGCGGCTTGTTAGCGCTGGCGGGAACCCTGATGCAAGTGCTGTTACGCAACCCACTCGCCGACCCCTATGTGCTAGGTGTTTCAGGTGGTGCGGGGGTTGGAGCGATGGCCGCGATCCTGCTCGGTTTGTCAGGTTTGGGGATTGATGGGCTGGCGTTTGTCGGTGCTTTGTCAGCGCTGCTATTGGTCTTTGGTTTGGCGCGCGGGGATGGGAGTTGGACTCAAACCCGCTTACTACTCACCGGCGTGATCGTCGCAGCGGGTTGCGGTGCCGTTATCGCGCTTATGCTTTCCGTCGCACCGGAAACCAAATTGCGCGGCATGCTGTTCTGGCTGATGGGTGATTTAGGCCAAGCCAGCAACCCAGCTCCGGCCTTGATCGCACTCTCCATCGCCAGCCTATTGGTCTGGCCGTTTGCCCGCGAACTCAACTTGTTATCCAGAGGTGATGACACCGCTCAGGCACTGGGCGTTCGCGTCACCGCCCTACGCCGACTGGTCTATTTTTTAGCCGCACTGGCCACAGCCGCAGCCGTCACCCAAGCCGGCTCCATCGGATTTGTGGGCCTCGTGGTGCCGCATTTGTTACGCCTATGGGTTGGCAACGACCAACGGATTTTGCTGCCTACCGCAACGATTGCCGGCGGTTTTCTGCTGGTGCTCGCTGACACTTTGGCACGTACGGTCATCGCACCGCAGCAACTGCCGGTTGGCGTGTTAACCGCCCTGCTTGGCGTACCGATGTTCCTGTTTTTGCTTTCCCACGCGGGGGAGCGACGGTAATGGAACCCATCCTCAGCACAACAGAACTCGTGGTTTCTATCGGCGAACATAATGTCTGCTGCGGTCTGAATCTAACGGTTCGCTCCGGTGAGCATTGGGTAATTCTGGGCCGCAACGGGGCCGGGAAATCCACACTGTTATCCGTCCTTACGGGGCTGCGCGATGCCAGCGCCGGCAAAGTTTTGTTAGCCGGAAAAACGTACGCCGCCCAAGGCCCGCAAGCCGCTGCCCGACAACGGGGCTGGCTGTCACAACATCAAGGCGATGCGTTTGCCAGTACTGTGCTGGAAACTGCCTTGGTCGGACGTCACCCGCATTTGGGTCGCTGGGATTGGGAGAATGATACTGACCGACAAATTGCCCACGATGCCTTGCTGGCTGTGGGTTTGCACGGGTTCGAACCCCGCGACATTCGCACCTTGTCTGGTGGTGAACGCCAGCGACTCGCGATTGCCACGTTGCTGGTGCAACAGCCCAAGCTATTTTTGTTGGACGAACCGCTGACCCATCTCGATCTGAATCACCAAATTGCGGCACTGGAACTCTTTCGCCAACAAACGGCCCAAGCGGCAGCGGTGATTAGTGTGTTGCACGACCCAACGCTGGCGTGGCGTTATGCCGACAAGGTGTTGCTGGTGCAAGGTGACGGCCACACCCAACAGGGTACCCGCGATGAAATGCTGACCGAAGCACGCTTATCCGAGCTTTATGGACATCCTTTGCTACGAATTGATGCCAACGGGCAGACCTGCTTCATCCCCCAATAACTTCTGGAGTTTTCGATGACCACTCAAACTGACAAATCTGAACGCCACGCCAACCGCATGGAACGTAAGAAAGCCCATATTGATGAAAAAATTGCCCAAGCCCAAATTGAGCGCGGAGTTTTAGTCGTTAATACCGGCAACGGCAAAGGTAAATCGTCGGCGGCTTTTGGTGTGGTTGCCCGCGCCTTGGGGCACGGCCTGAAGGTTGCCGTGGTGCAATTCATCAAGAGTCGCTCGGATACCGGCGAGGAAGCCTTTTTCACCAAACAACCCGGCGTTAGCTGGCACGTGGGCGGCGAGGGGTTTACTTGGGATACCCAAGACGACACCCGCGACAAAAACGCCGCCCGTGCTGCTTGGGCCATTGCTTGCGAACATCTGAAAAATCCAGAGATCGGCCTTGTCGTCTTGGACGAATTTACCTACACCTTGAAATACGGTTGGATCACGATCGAAGAAACACTGGAAGTGCTAAACGCCCGCCCACCGATGCAACACGTCATCATCACCGGGCGCGCCGCTCCCAAAGAACTCCGTGAGGCCGCTGATACCGTTAGCGAAATCGAAATGGAAAAACACGCATTTCAAGCGGGGATCGCCGCCATGCCGGGGCTGGAGTGGTAAGCGATTAACGACTTCTGGCCTTATCAATAAAACCACAGAGCCTTTCCATGCCCTCTAACAAGCGTGTCGTATGGCGCTGAATCAAGTCCGGCGGAATGAAATACAGATGACCGTTAGCTACTGCCGGTAGTGTTTTCCAGCGTTGCCAGTCATCAAGCCATTCTGGCCGAGCCTCTTCCATTCCAGACGCCACAATCACCTCTGGCTTAGCGGCCAATACCGCTTCGACACTCACGGTTGGCGCCAGTACGCTCATCTGCCCAAACACGTTTTCCCCACCACATAAGCGAATCGTCTTGCTGATGATTTGTTGCCCACCCACGGTCATCAAGGGTTGTTTCCACACTTGATAAAACACGCGTACGGGGGCTTTGCTGGCGTATTGTTTTTGTAGTCCGGCAAGCCGTTGCCGAAACTGTTGTGCGGCTACATTGGCTACTTTTTCTGTTCCCGCCAACTTGCCCAGCTTTTCCAACTGAACTGCAATATCGTCCATTTCGTTGGGTTGCGTTACAAACACCGTTAGGCCCAAAGCCTGCAGTTTCTCGACATGCCCTTTGGCATTGCCGCTTTCCCAGGCGATGACCAAATCCGGCTTTAAGGCCGCAACCCGCTCAAGATCAAGTGAGGAATAAGCGCCAACATGGGCAATTTCTTTTGCCTCCAATGGGTAATCACTATGGTCAACCACGCCCACCACGGCAGCTCCCGCCCCTGCCGCGAACAGATTCTCGGTGACATGCGGCGCCAAGCTGACAATTCGTTTTGCCGGAGCAGCCAAGCGAACCGTCTGCCCCATATCGTCTTTGATCTGAATTTCGGCATTTACCCAGATCGGGAAGCACACCAACGCGACACATATCATTTTTTTCATACATTCATTCCTGAGTATTTTGGGCGCCAAGGAATACCAGCAATCCCCCATTGTGTAACATAGTCGTCTAATGACCCTAAATCAGGAAGAAAAAATGGCCAACCCAAATAATTTCATCGCCTTCGCCATTAAACAGGAAGTTCTCCGCTTTGGAGAATTCAAGACCAAGGCGGGGCGCTTATCCCCCTATTTTTTTAATGCAGGGCTGTTTAATGATGGGCAATCAATGGATCGCCTTGCCTCTTTTTATGCCACCACAGCGGTCAACTCAGGACTTGAATTCGACATGCTGTTTGGCCCAGCCTACAAGGGGATTCCGCTGGTTGCCACCATTGCGGTAGCGATGGCGCGTGGTGGACGCAACGTCCCATTTGCTTTCAACCGCAAAGAAGCCAAGGACCATGGCGAAGGCGGCACCTTGGTAGGGGCCCCCATGAAAGGCAAGGTGTTGATTGTCGATGATGTGATTTCCGCCGGTACCTCAGTGCGTGAATCGGTCGAACTGATCCGCAATGCCGGCGCTACCCCTGCGGGTGTGCTGATTGCTTTAGATCGGATGGAAAAAGGCCAAGGCGAGCTATCTGCCGTTCAGGAGGTACAGCGCGACTACGGCATCCCCGTCATTGCCGTTGCAACCCTGAAAGATTTAATGGCCTATCTGGATGGCAATGCTGAACTGGAACAGCATCGTATATCCGTCGCAGCTTATCGTGCTCAGTACGGTGTTGCCTGATATGGTTCAGCCACAAATGACCCCGCAGGCGCTAGAAGCGCTTTTGGTCGAAAAAATTCCGGTGGCAAAGTTTATGCAGGTTCAGGTGGTCGATATTCAGCCAGATCGTCTGATCCTCAAAGCGCCGCTGGCCCCCAACCTGAATGTCCACAACACCATGTTCGGTGGAAGCGCTACAGCCATTGGGTTGGTCGCGGCTTGGTCATTGTTTTCAACACGATTGGCCAATGCGGGTATTCAGGCCACGGTGGTGGCTCATAAAAATTCGAGTGTTTATCTAAAACCCATTAATGACGAACTGGTTGCCGAGGCGATGCTGGCCGGGCCTGAATCTGAATCTTGGCAAGGCTTTCTGGATCGATTCCACGAAAAGGGCCGCGCACGCCTGAACTTGCACACCCGACTGCTATGCAACAGCGAATTGGCTGGGGAAGTCGAAGCCGTGTTTGTAGCTATTCGGTAGTTACCCATGAATCCCCTCTGGAAAACGATTGGTTTACTGACGCTGAGTAACGTTTTTATGACCTTTGCGTGGTACGCCCATCTCAAAGAAATGAGTCAGAAACCTTGGGTGATTGCCGCGCTGGTAAGCTGGGGAATTGCGCTGTTTGAATATTTGCTGCAGGTACCAGCTAACCGTATTGGGTTTACGGTGTTGTCAGTGGCGCAATTAAAAATTTTGCAGGAAGCCATCACCCTAATGGTGTTTGTACCGTTTGCCCTGTTTTACCTCAAAGAGCCGATCAAGCTGGATTACCTTTGGGCTGGCTTGTGCATTCTTGGGGCAGTGTTTTTCATTTTTCGCGATAAGTTAACCGGTGTGGCGTAACTCATCCGTCCATTGATAGAAGACAGCATCAGCTAAACACGCGAAAATACGGGCCTTCCTGTTAATTGGCTCGAACGATGCTGCATCAGACCCTGTCTCAAATCCTTACTCCCGGCTCCCTCGCGGCTCAACTTTCTCACGCGGCTCAGATCATTGCGCGCATTCGCCAAGGCGAAAGTCTTGCCGATGGCTTGATTCAAGCAGTTCCTGAAACGGACCGTCCCGCAGTACAAGAGATGGTTTATACCTTCCTGCGAGCCTATGGCTGGGCCGATGCCATTTTAGCCAAATTATTGCAGCGTCCTTTGCAGGACATGTGGCTGCAGTCCTTGTTGGGGCTGGCCGTGTTACGTTTGTTCCGCCAATCTGAAACGGCGCATACCATCGTTAGCCAAGCTGTTGATGCGGCTGCACAGCATGACGAAGGCCGTTTCAAAGCCCTAACGAATGGGGTGTTGCGTAATTTCCAGCGCCAGCAAGCCGAGTTGGTTGCCAGCGTAAAACAACTTGAAACTGTGCAATGGGCGCATCCACGGTGGTGGGTTAAGCATGTACAGCGCGATCATCGCAAAACGTGGCAATCTATTTTGCGTGCAGGGAATACTCATCCGCCGATGGCGTTGCGAGTTAACGTGCGCCAAACCACGCGGGCAGACTGGCTCGCTCGGGCCACGGAGGCTGGTATCGAGGCGCAGGCGATTGGTGCTGATGGTGTGATGCTTACTAAGCCAGTTCGGGTTTCTCAACTGCCGGGTTTTTTCGATGGCGATATTTCGGTGCAGGATTTTGGGGCGCAGTATGCAGCTGAACTTCTGAATCCATCGGTGGGCGCGCGAGTGCTGGATGCCTGTGCAGCGCCGGGCGGCAAAACGGCTCATTTGTTGGAGCGGACCGATGTCGCGCTAACCGCACTCGATGTGTCGCCTGAACGCTGCCAGCGCATTGAAGAAAATCTGGCTCGCCTAAAGCTGTCTGCAACCGTCAAGGCTGCGGACTGTCGTGAAATTGATAGCTGGTGGGACAAGCAGCCGTTTGATGCCATTCTGGCCGATGTGCCTTGTACGGCCAGTGGCGTGGCTCGTCGCCACCCCGATAGCAAGTGGTTACGGCAGGAGTCCGACGTCAATCGCTTTGCCCGTACCCAGCGCGAGATACTAGACGCACTTTCTCGGGTGCTGGCACCCGGTGGCAAGCTGCTGTATGTCACTTGTTCTGTATTTACCGAAGAAAACCAGCTACAGATTGCCGAGTATTTAACACGCCACCCAGAAATGTTGCTGACACAGGAAGTACAGCTGTTGCCCAATGCTGAGCACGATGGTTTTTATTACGCACTGTTGACGCGTACCGCCTAATTTTTCATTCCAGAATTTGTCATGACACCGCATCCATCCCTTAATTCGCAAACGCTTGGCAGATTTAGCCGGCGTTTGATTTTGGCGGTGGCCTTGCTTGCCCAGTTGTTGGCTCCTCCGTTGGCTTTTGCTGGTGAAGTCACGCTACGTAACCCGCTAATGAATAGCGGGGAAGATGGGTATGTCTTGTCAGTTGAGGTGGCAATTGAACTGGGCAGCAAGCTTGAAGAGGCACTGACCCGAGGAGTGCCTCTGTATTTCGTGCAGGAATTCGACATGAGCCGCCCTCGTTGGTACTGGATTGAGGACAAGCGATTTGCCAAAACCCAGACCGTGCGCCTGTATTACCACGCGCTGACTCGCCAGTATCGCGTAGGGAACGGTGGGGTGCATCAGGCTTTTTCGACGCTCGATGAAGCCTTGCGGTATCTGGTTCACGCCCGGAACTGGTCAATTATCGACAAAGCAGACACCGGTAATCTGAAACCGGGAGAAAGTTACCAGGCGGTTTTCCGGGTTCGCCTAGATAGCGCACAGCTCCCTAGACCCCTCCAAATCAGTGTGCTTTTTGTCAAAGATTGGGAATTGGGCGGCGAGGTTCGCTGGACATTTGTGGTTCCAGCGGAGGTGAAATGAGATGCCCATAAGACGCTTGTGGGGTATTGGCATTGGTGTCGCCATTGGCATTGGCATACTGCTGTGGTTTTTGTTGCTGGCTTCCGCATCGGCAAATACCCATGTTTTTGCGCGTTATTACCCCCATCTGGTAGCCCTGAACATCATGGTGGTAATGACACTGCTGGGCTTGGTTGGCTGGCAGTTACGCAAGTTATGGCAGGATTCACGCGCTAAGGTTTTTGGCTCGCAACTGAAACTGCGGCTGATGGTGATGTTTGGCCTCGTTTCGGTGATTCCGGGGGTGCTGGTTTATGCCGTGTCCGTGCAGTTCATTACCCGATCGATTGATACTTGGTTTGATGTGCGTGTTGAAACCGCGTTGGAGTCAGGTCTAAATCTCGGTCGTGCGGCACTGGACTCTCTGGAGCAGGATCTGAATAAAAAGGCGCGAGTGCTGGTGGCCGAGCTGTCAGAAATTTCGTCAGAGGAGTACCGGAGCCATATCTTCCGTTTCCGGGAACAATCCGGTGTGCAGTCAGTCTCGTTGTTGGGGATGGCCGGTCAGGCTTTAGTCAGTGATCTGGGGGGGGTTGGTTTATTGTCCAATAACCCGCCTTCACCAACGCAGCTCAAACAGGTCCGTCAGGGTCGGCTGTTAAGCATGATTGAGGGCGAAGGTGCCGATCAGCTGCAAATTCGGGTGTTGGCCTTAGTGGCGTCCCGTTTGGGCGGTGACGCGATGGTGTTGCAGCTTTTGCAGCCTGTGCCTGAAGTATTGGCCAAAAACGGTGAGGAAGTTCAGGCGGTTTACCGGGATTATCAGGAGCTGCAGTTGGCCCATAGCGGGCTGACCCAAATTTATGCCCTGACCTTGACGCTAACGGTGTTGGTAGCCCTTTTTGGCGCTTTTGCCGTGGCGTTTTACCTCGCCAAACGGCTAGCCGCACCGTTGTACATGTTGACGCAGGGCACGCAAGCAGTGGCGCAGGGGGACTTTTCGCCTCGCTTGGTGTTTAGCAGCCAAGATGAATTGGGTGGGCTAACCGAATCGTTTAACCAGATGACCCGCCAATTGGATGATGCGCGTAAGGAAAATAACCGCCATCGTGAAGAGCTGGAGTCTGCTCACGCCTACCTCGAATCAATTCTGGCTAATCTGTCAGCGGGGGTATTGGTATTCGACAAATATTTTGTATTGAGAACCATCAATGCAGGTGCGTTAGCAATTTTAGGTAAACCTTTTGAACACGCGATCAGTAAGTTTGTTGAGGAATGGCCCGAGCATCAAGGGTTAGGGCGATTTGTGCGGGACGGGTTTGCCCATCTTGATGAAGAGGGCGGTTGGGAAAAACAGTTTGAGATGAAGTGTACAGAAGGCAAAAATAGAACCTTGTTACTGCGGGGAAGTCGTTTGCCGCAATCGGGTGAAGGTTATGTGTTGGTTTTTGATGATGTGAGCGAACTGATCTCTGCCCAGCGTTCTGCCGCTTGGGGGGAAGTTGCGCGCCGCTTGGCGCATGAGATCAAAAATCCGCTAACCCCTATTCAGCTCTCTGCAGAACGTTTGCAGATGAGGTTGGCTGAACGATTGAGTGAAGCCGATGCCGAGATGTTGGGCCGGAGCACGCAGACCATTATCAATCAGGTCCAGGCCATGAAGAACATGGTCGATGATTTCCGGGATTACGGAAAAATGCCTCTGCCCCAGTTGGTGGCGGTTGACCTAAATAAACTAATTCTGGAGGTGCTCGGGCTATATGAAAGTTCACCAGCCCGGTTTGTGCTTGAACTCACTGACCAGCCAGCCTTGATTTCCGGTGACCCGACACAGTTACGCCAAATCATCCATAACTTGCTCAGAAATGCCGAGGACGCGCTAGAAGGTCGCCCGGATGGAACGATTGAAATCCGCACGGAAACCAGCAGCAAACAGGTCAAATTGGTTTTGCGCGATAACGGCACAGGCTTTCCCGCAGAAATTTTGCCCAAGGTTTTTGAACCGTATGTCACGACCAAACCCAAAGGAACCGGACTGGGCTTACCCATTGTTAAGAAAATTGTAGAAGAGCATCAGGGCAAAATTGAAATCAGTAATCTCAGTACGGGGGGGGCTCAAATCAGTTTGCGCTTACCCTTATTGGTATTGAATGCGGAAGGAAAGATGTAAATGCCTCAGATATTGGTGGTCGATGATGAAATGGGCATTCGTGAGTTGCTGTCAGAAATTCTAACCGATGAAGGTTATACCGTTCGAGTGGCGGAAAATGCGGGAGCGGCTCGTTTAGCGCGTCAGGAGTCTCGTCCTGATCTGGTCTTGTTGGACATCTGGATGCCGGATATGGATGGCATTTCTTTACTGAAGGAATGGAGTGCCGCCGGCCTGTTGAATATGCCGGTGGTGGTAATGTCCGGTCACGCCACCATTGATACCGCCGTAGAAGCCACGCGGATTGGCGCAGTCGATTTTCTGGAAAAACCGATAGCCCTGCAAAAGCTGTTGAGCACGGTGAAGCATGCCATGCGCCATGTCGCGGGTTCGTCTAAAGTGGCCTTGAGCTTGTCGGTGCTAAGCCGTTCTGGTCCGATTCGCGAATTCAAAAAACGTCTGGAACAAGTCGTAAGTGGAAGCCGCGTCATTCACCTGCGTGGCGTTTCCGGGGGCATCGCCGAGCTGGCCGCCCGCTTGGTGCAACAGCCCCAAATGCCGTGGTTTGATATGGGGCAATGCACCAGCCCAGTGAATCAGGATCAGTTGCAGCGACTCCAGGGCGGAATCGTGTTTTGTGCAGATTTGTCGGCCTTGAGCAAGATGCAGGTGCTGAGTCTGGCGTTTATGATTGAGCGGCTGGAAAAACTGAATCTAACCTTGTTGTTTGGTTCAAGTCGCCCGCTGACTGGGCTGGATGCTGGCTGGGACGCTGCTGTATTGCAGCGTTTGGGCGAAGTCTGGATGAGCTTGCCTGAACTGGCGCGTTGTCAGGACGACATTCCTGATATTTCGGCCCTGCTGTTGACCCAGCTGGCCGAGAGCCGGGAAGTGCCTGCTCGTCACCTATCCGTGGCGGCCCAAAATCGCTTACGTCAGGCCGAATGGTCGGATGATGGCGGTGGATGGCTGACCCTGAAGGCCGTCCTGCGTAACGTGGCACTGGGCAGCCTCGACGAAGAAATTAGCGAAGCCGATGTCCAACGAATGCTGTTGCCTGCACCGGACACCGGGCCGGTTCAAGGGGATGGGCAATATCAGGGAGCCGTGCAAGATTGGTTGGTTCTGCCACTACGTGAAGCCAGAGATACCTTTGAAAAATGCTACTTTGAATATTGGTTACAGCAGGCCAACGGCAACATTACGCGGGTGTCTGAGCAATCAGGCTTGGAACGAACCCACCTCTATCGCAAACTTCGGCAACTAGGTATCGCAACCGGCCGCCGGGGTGACGAGGCTGGGTAGTTTTCTAACCACTATGGCAAGCGGCCTGTTATCCACGATAATTCTGCCCGTTCTCGCCTTTTCATCATTTTTTTGTCTCGAAAGACTTTACCGTGACCGCACTTCAAAACGATACATTCCTTCGCGCTTTGCTGCGCCAACCGACTGAATACACGCCGCTGTGGCTAATGCGTCAAGCCGGGCGTTATTTGCCGGAATACTGCGCAACCCGTAAGCACGCAGGGGATTTTTTGTCCTTGTGTAAAGCGCCGGAATTGGCGTGTGAGGTGACGCTACAGCCTTTAGAGCGTTACGACCTTGATGCGGCGATTCTGTTTTCTGACATCCTAACGGTACCGGATGCGATGGGCTTGGGACTGTATTTTGAAACAGGCGAAGGCCCCCGTTTTAAGCACCCTTTACGTGACGAAACCGCGATCCGTGCATTGAAGTGTCCAGACCCTCACGCTGATCTGGGTTATGTGATGGATGCGGTAAGCACCATTCGTAAGGCCTTGAATGGTCGAGTTCCCTTGATTGGTTTTTCGGGTAGCCCGTATACCTTGGCCTGCTACATGGTCGAAGGGGCGGGTTCCAAGGATTTTATGAACATCAAGAAGATGATGTACAGCCGGCCAGATCTGCTGCATCACATTCTGGACGTGACCGCCAATGCGGTGATTGCCTATCTGAATGCTCAGATTGAATCCGGCGCGCAGGCGGTGATGATTTTTGATACGTGGGGTGGCTCGTTGTCCAATGCGGCCTATCAAGAATTCTCGCTGGCTTATATGCAGAAAATTGTGGCTGCCTTGCACAAGGAAAAAGACGGTCAGCGAATTCCTTCCATTGTGTTCACCAAGGGAGGTGGCCTGTGGCTGGAAAAAATCGCCGCCATTGGTTGTGATGGGGTTGGGCTAGATTGGGGTATCGACATTGGTGATGCCCGTCGCCGTATCGGTGACAAGGTGGCGTTACAAGGAAATCTTGACCCGAATGTGCTATTCGCGCCGCCTGAAACGATTGCCAACGAAACTCGCAAGGTGCTTGATAGTTTTGGTCCTGCCAATACCGGACATGTCTTCAATTTAGGCCACGGCATTTCCCAATTTACACCGCCGGAGCACGTTATCGCCTTGGTGGAAACGGTACACGCCTACAGTCGCCAACAGCGGGCCTCATTGGCCTAAAAAAATAAAATAAATAGGGAATTTGGGCTTGACTTGTTCACATAAGCCTCAATTCCCTGCCGTAGCAAGGGTTTCAAGGTGGTTGACATTTGGTTTTGGTGCTAACCTGCTGTTTTAATTGAATTAAGTGCGATGCTTAATTTTTGTGCAGCACCAGAGACTTCCTTGATTGGCAAGCATTTCCCCCGTTCATTCAGCCTTAATCCCCAGACTTATCCACAGATATTGGGGGTAATTTGAAAAATGCTATTGAGAGTCAGTAGTTAGGCAATATTGCAGAGTTATTGCGGTAACTTTTCACTATAACTGCAGATAAATGACACAGTCAGGGTAACTCGAAAAAAGGCGTTGTTGGTATGGCTGGATTAGTTCGTGTTGCACTGGATGTCCCCCTAAATCGATTGTTTGATTACCGCTGCGCCGACGTGGAAGCGGCTGATCTTGGCTGCCGGATTCTGGTGCCCTTTGGTACACGGCAGTTGGTGGGGGTTATTGTTGATCTGCCGACGGACACCGCTTACGAAGCCGGGCAGATCAGAGACGCCATCACGATCCTGCGTGAGTTACCGCCCTTGCCCGCAGAGTTTCTGGATTTGTGCCGATTTGCCAGCACCTATTACCAGACTCCGTTGGGATCGGCTCTGTTACAAGCATTGCCTTCAGGCCTCAAAAAAACGATTGCACCCAATCGCCGGAAATCTCGCCAAAGCAAACACGCTGCTTCGCATACCGCTAGCCCACGTCCGATACTCAATGTTTGTCAGCAGGAGGCACTTGAGGCCATCCAAGTTACCAAGGGTTTCGCTCCGTTTTTGCTTTACGGGATTACGGGGAGCGGCAAGACGGAGGTTTATCTTCACCTGATCGAGCATTGCCTTGCACGCGGTCAGCAGGTGTTGCTGATGGTGCCTGAAATCAATTTAACGCCGCAGTTGGAAGAAAGGGTGCGTGGGCGTTTCCCAGATCAGTGTTTGGCGGTGCTGCACAGTGAGCTAACCGAGGCCGCTCGCGAACGCCAATGGCGGCAGGCATTTTCTGGCGAAGCGGGGATTGTATTGGGCACCCGCTTAGCTGTTTTTACGCCCATGCCAGCCTTGGGCCTGATTCTGATTGATGAGGAGCATGATGCCTCGTACAAACAGCAAGATGGGATGCGTTATTCGGCGCGGGATCTGGCAATTTATCGGGCGCACACCCGTCAGGTGCCTGTCGTACTGGGTTCAGCAACGCCTTCGCTGGAAAGTTGGCTGAATGCCGAAAATGGCCGTTATCAGCGAATTGATATGCTGCAACGAGCCAACCCAGCGGCGCGTTTACCCAAGGTGACGTTGGTGGATACCCGCAAACAAACGTTACAAGAAGGTTTGTCGGAACCGGTGCTGGCGGCTATTCAGGATCGTTTGGTGCGCGGGGAGCAAAGTCTGGTTTTCCTGAATCGGCGGGGATACGCGCCGGTGCTGAGTTGTACGGCTTGTGGTTGGATTTCTGGTTGCCGGCGCTGTGCGGCCAACCTGGTAGTTCACCTCACCGACCAGCGCTTACGTTGTCATCACTGTGGATTTGAGACTCGCTTGCCCAAGGCTTGCCCGACCTGCGGTAATCAGGATGTGCAGGCTTTTGGGCGAGGAACCCAAAAAGTTGAAGCATGGCTGAATGAGCATTTTGCTGGGCATCGGGTACTTCGGGTTGACCGGGATGTGGCGCGAAGCCGCAAGCAGTGGGAGGCATTACTGGCGCAGATTCATGAAGCAGAGCCTGCTAATCGTGCCGAAATACTGGTGGGGACGCAGATGCTGGCCAAGGGACATGACTTCCCCAATTTGACGCTGGTGGTCGCTGTTGGTGCAGACGCTGCTCTGTTTGCCGCTGATTGCAGGGCCCCAGAGCGACTATTTGCCCAGTTGATGCAAGTGGCGGGGCGGGCGGGGCGGGCGGAATTACCGGGCGAAGTCATCATTCAGACGCAGTATCCAGATCACCCGCTCTACGCTGCCTTGGTTGCGCACGACTTTCCCGGGTTTGCCAAAGCATTACTGGCCGAGCGGCGACAGGCTGGATTTCCGCCTTATACCTTTCAGGCCATCTTGCGGGCAGAGGCACCCAACATGGCGACGGCGCTGGCGTTTCTGGAACAGCTTAGTTGCCCAGAGGCGGTTGGTGACCTGTTGTCCGAATACCCGGACGTCTTGCTTTACGATGCCATTCCGATGCGTATGGCCCGATTGGCCAATTTGGAGCGAGGGCAAATTTTGGTGGAATCAACCACCCGCAGCCAGTTACAGGCATTTCTGCAGCGCTGGCGGAGTGTAATTGAAAGCCATAAATTACCGAGTCGCCTACGCTGGCATCTGGAAGTTGATCCGCTGGAGTATTAATACCCTGTAAAGATTTTATGTCTTGTTCATCGCCATAAAGCGCAATACCATCCGGACCTCTGCCCAAATCTCATTCTTGGAATTTCTTACCTTGATGCTTAGTTCAGTTTCTCTACTTGCAAAACGTGTCCTCATCACCCTATTACTGGGTGGAATGGTGACGAGCCAACTAGGGGTTGCCGCCGAATCTACTGTGACGGAAACGCCACAATCTGCTGGTCGAATGATGGTTCAAGCGGTGTATCAGGTATTGCTAGGCGAAATTGCTTTGCGTCGTGGGGATGGCGACGTGGCGTTTGCCGCTTGGCGTGATCTGGCCGTTAAATCAGAGGAACCTTATGCCTTGCGCCGGGCGATCGAGATTGCGGTAAATGGCCAACGTTTTGACTTGGCTTTGCCGCTGGCTGCTCGCTGGCAAGCACTGGAACCAGAAGTGGCAGAAGCGCATTACACCTATGGGCTAACAGCAGAGCGGGCGGGGAAACCTGTTGAAGCGCTGGTTGCGGCCCAAAAAGCCCGCCAGCTACGTCCTGCGTGGGCACAACCTTGGATTCTTGAGGCTCAACTACGGGCTAGCGATAAGGATATTCAGGGCGCGATCAAATTGATGCAGGAGTACGTTCGGGGGCATGCAGGCACCGATAAAACTGAGCCGGGCAATCTGGAAACCCGTCAGTATCTGGCGCGTTTGCTGGTTAATTCTGGGCAGTTTAGTGAGGCCCGAACCCTGTTTCGGGCATTGAGCCAAGAATGGCCGGATAGCCCCGATTTGCGTTACCCGGTGGCGATCTTATCTCTGCAAATGAACGATATGGCTGCCGCCAAACCTGAGCTGGAAACCTTGTTGGATATGCCGTTGGCTGACACCACCGCCGCGCACTATTTTTTGGGTCAAATTGCCGAACAAGAGCACGACCCGCAGGCTGCGATTGGTCATTTTGAGGCTGTTCGACGAGGAGAATACTGGTTCAACGCGCGTTTGCGTGTCATCCGCTTGCTGAAGTCTGAGCGCGAAGAATCCAAGGCGCTAACGGAACTTGAAAAGTTGTTGAGCAAACTACCGGATCAACCAGAGCTGCTTTATGAGGCAGCGTTGCTAGCCGAAAAAGTTGGACGGCTGGATCAGATGGAGAAAAATCTTCGGCACTTGCTAAAACTTGAGCCAGATAACGCCTTAGCTTTGAATGCGTTAGGTTATTCACTCGCTGACCACCGAACCAAATTACCAGAAGCTCAATCCTTAGTAAGCAAGGCCTTGAGCTTGCAGCCAGAAGACCCTTTCATCATGGATAGCATGGGCTGGGTGTTGTACCGACAAGGGAATCTTGAACAAGCGCATAGTCAATTATTGATTGCGTACAACAAAAAAGCGGACCCGGAAATTGCCGCCCATTTGGGCGAGGTGCTGTGGGAAATGAACCGTCAGGACGATGCTCATACAATTTGGCGGGATGCGTTGGCTAAAAGCCCGGATAACGAAGTTCTACGCAACACCATCCAACGTTTTTCCCCGCAAGGCTTAGTGGCTCCAAGCCCTTGAAGCTGACCTAATGTCGGTTTTAGTTCGCGCTTTTTATCTAATTTCAGTGCTGGGTTGGCTAGGATTAGGCATGAGCGGTTTCTCCTCGTCGGCGTTGGCCGAAGACCTTCCGCCTACACATAATTTCTGGCTGGATGCTCGTCTAAGCATCAAGACTGAGCGATTTGGTGAACCGGCTCAGCAACTGAGTGGCCGCCTGTTGTGGCGACATGGCACCACCCGTAACCACATTCGCTTACTTTCACCTTTCGGTCAGATGGTGGCTGAATTGAATACCCTAAATGACCAAAATGGTGCTAACGGTTTGGTGGAAGCACGTTTGGCCGATGGGCGACAATTTCAGGCCGCTTCACTGGATGAGCTGGCGAGGCAAAGTTTAGGGTACTCGTTGCCCTTTGAAGCACTTCCTGACTGGTTAGTGGGTAAGGGAAGCATACGCTCGAGTGTGTTGCGAGATGACCTGCAACGCCCTCTTCAACTGACCGAAGGTGTGTGGCAGGTGAGATACCGTTATCAGGCAGAAAACCTGTCTCCCAGCAGCATTCTGGTGAGTAGCGAAGAAGGGATCACGCTACGTTTGCTGATCGATCGTTGGACAACCAATGACGAAGCGTTCGGAGAAAGCAGGGGGGACGAATTTGTGCGCTGAGATAACGCTGGGTTGGCATGACGCCTGGCCCGCCCCCGCAAAGATCAATTTATTCCTGCACGTCGTTGGGCGGCGAGCCGATGGTTATCACCTGCTGCAAACCGTTTTTCGTTTTCTTGACCACGGCGACTCCTTACGTTTTACCCCTCGTGATGACGGTCAAATCCTGTTGAGCACTCCCATTCCTGGTGTTCCTGTTGAAAGTGATCTTTGTTATCGGGCGGCTCGTTTGGTGCAGCAAACGACGGGCCTTGTGGAGTGCGGTGTTGAGATTGCCTTGGAAAAACGGCTACCGATGGGTGGTGGTTTGGGCGGCGGCAGTTCGGATGCGGCGACAGTTTTGCTGGCTTTAAACCACCTGTGGGGTGGTGGTTTATCCCGCGAAGCCCTGCAGGCCTTGGGTTTGCAGTTAGGGGCAGATGTACCGGTATTTGTTTTTGGGCAAAATGCTTTTGCCGAAGGCGTCGGTGAAGCCTTGCGCCCCGTGACCTTGCCGGAAGCTTGGTATGTGGTACTTGAACCTCCCGTCGGGGTGCCCACGGCGACCATTTTTGGTGATGCGGCCCTGTGCCGGAATACCCCTCGAACCGATTCGCTAAATTGGTGGCCAGATCAAGGTCACAATGATCTGGAACCGGTGGCTTGCCGTCATTTTCCGGTCGTAGCCGAATATCTTGCGTGGTTGCAGCAGTTTGCCCCCGCTCGGATGAGTGGCTCGGGTGCCTGTGTGTTCGCTGCGTTTTCAACAGAACAGTCGGCTCGTGAAGTCTTGGCGCAGCGCCCCGTTGGAATGCGGGGCTGGGTTGCTGCTGGCTTGGATAATCACCCCCTACATCCACTAAAATCCTAAGTTATGCGAATCTTCGTTTTTATCCTCGTATTGGCAAATGCCCTGTTTTTTGCCTTTTCACAGACCCAGAGTCAGCAGGTTAACCCTGACGCCCAACGTGCCAAGCAACAAGTTGAGCCTGACCGTATCCAGATATTGAAGGACGCTCCGAGTGGGCAGGGTAGCTGACGGAAAGCCCGCTGCTCCCTATATTGTGGGGATGACGGGCGGTATCGGGTGCGGCAAAACCACGGTGTCGGATTTATTTGCCCTGCGCGGAATTCGCGTGGTGGATACCGATGTGATCGCTCATCAGCTAACGAAACCCGGCGGGAAAGCGATGCCAGCTTTAGTGGCGACGTTTGGATCAGAGATTCAGTCTGCCGATGGGGCATTAAACCGGGTTGCCATGCGCCAGCGAGTTTTTGTGGATGCTGCCCAACGTCGGCAACTGGAAGCCATTTTGCACCCCCTGATTTACGCCGAGGCAATGGCTGCGGGCACCTTGTCCAATTCAACCTCCAATGAATATCCGTATGTCTTGCTAGTGGTTCCGTTACTGGTGGAATCAGGGGATTGCTATAGGCAGCACTGCCGGCGCATTTTGGTGGTCGATTGTGCAGAATCAACTCAACTTTCACGGCTAATGGCACGCAATCATTTGTCCTTAGCCGAGGCCCAAGCCATGCTGACTGCGCAATCTGGCCGTGATACTCGGCGAGCGATTGCCACTGATATTCTTGAAAATGAAGGTAACTTGGAAAACTTATCAGAAAGCGTATGCCGACTTGATAAGCATTTTCGTGAATTAGCTACGGAAAGTGACTGTTTTTCTTGAGAATAATCAGGGACAGGTTCAGAATGCGCGCAGCTTTACAGCGCACTATCCTCTAATCTTTTCTTGGGCCTTGGCGTGATTCATTACGAATATCCCTTCAACGAACGTATTCGCACCTTGTTGCGCCTAGAGGATCTGTTTGATCGAGCCATTTCTTTTACGGCGAGAGAATCGGCTAGTGACCACGATGTGGCGGTGCGGACCCTGCTGGATATTCTTGATGTAGCCGCCCGAGCTGACTTGAAGATGGATTTGATTCAGGAATTAGAGCGCCAGCGTCAGGTTTTGGTGGCCTATCGAAATAATCCGAATATCTCTGAAAGTGCTTTAAGTAGCGTGATTCAGGAAGTGGAAGTGGTCAGTGCCAGCCTGCTTTCAATGGCCGGCAAATTTGGCCAGCCGCTGCGTGAAAATGAATGGCTGATGGCAGTTAAGGGCCGTATTTCAATTCCCGGTGGCTTGTGTGAGTTTGATCTTCCCGGATATCACTTCTGGTTGCACCGCAACGTGGATAGGCGCCGTCAAAACTTACAAGAATGGTTTCAGCCATTGAAGCCAGTCCATGATGCCTTGGGAATCATTCTGCGTTTGCTTCGGTCTTCAGGGGTAGCCAAAGAGTTTCTGGCCAACAATGGCCAATACCATCAAGCAATGACTAACGGGGCCGGTATGCAGATGGCTCTGGTTTCTGTGGATGAGACACAGATGTTTGTTCCTGAAGTCAGTGCTAATCGTTTTGCGCTGAATATCCGCTTCGTCAGCGCAGAACAAAATGCCGAGTCACGGTCGAAACCGACACAAACCACGGTTCCCTTCCGGCTAACCCTCTGTTCGCTGTAGTTTTTCCTCGCTAGTTTCTTGATTACCAGCCACGCATCAGGGCGACCCCGTGGGCACCATGTGCCCAGGCGATTTCCATTTGATCTGATTGCATTCCACCCAAAGCAAAGACGGGTAATCGATTATCGTGAATCCGCTTGCTGAATTCAGCCCAGCCCAGCGGCACTGCCTCGGGATGCGTTTGGGTTGGCAACACCGGCCCCAACACTGCGTAGTCCAGTTCCAGTTCCCCTGCTTTGCCGATTTCTGTAGTCTGGTGGCAGGATGCGCCTACCCACGCAACATCAGGCCGTTGAGTCACTTCAGCCAAAAATTGACTCGTCAGATGCACCCCATCTACCGGCATTGTCTTTGCCATAGCCAGTTCGGCTTCGCTCGAAACGTTTAGCACAACGAGCATCCCCGCTGCTTTAGCTATGGCTGCAGCTTGGCTTACAAAGTCAGCACGCTTAGGTAAACCCCGGTCCCGAATGTGCAGCAGTCCGTTGTTTCCGTGCTCTTTAATATGGGACGAAAGTCGATTTAGCTCGTGAGTTACGCCAACTTGCTCTGCGTGGGTAATCAGTAAACGGGTAGGAAGCGCCAACCCTTTCAAAATGGGGCCATTGGCGGGAAGAATCGGGGAAAGATGTTGCTCTGCTTGCAATGCACCGGTTAACGGTAGCCAGTCAACTGCGCTGTGCTCCAGTGGCGCGGTGATCCCAATTTCACCCTCCCACGCGGTTACGCGCCAGAAATTTAGATGGACGGTGGCATGAGGATAAACAAACTGTTTATGCAGCCATGGAGTAGCGGCCGTGACGGTAATTCCCATTTCTTCCTGTAACTCGCGTACCAGTGCTTGGAATGCCGTTTCGCCGATTTCTAACTTGCCGCCGGGAAACTCCCAGTAGCCCGCATAAACTTTCCCTTCTGGTCGGCAAGCCAGCAGAAAATCAATGTTATCGCGGGGCGTTTGGGGGCGGATAAGGCCGTGTATTTGGTCGCTTCGCTGGCGCAGGAGGACAGCGGCGGCAACCTCAACAACCATCGTAGGCTGGGTCATGGGGAAGGTATACTCGAATCATTCAGAAGCGCGCCACTCTAGCCAAACCATGCCAAAACACCAAAACAAAATTCAACCGCGACGTAATAATCTTTCTACCGCTCTGTTGATCGCCTTGCTCCTTAATGGATGTTCGATGCTAGGGACCAAATCCGAAAAGACTAAACCAACCACGCCAGATAGCGCTGCCGCTTCGGCAACAAAACCGACCACTCCCCCTGTGCGTTACGAACTTTCTCAGATTGTTCAAGCTGCTCGGTTTGAGGATTTGCCCGGTTGGGCTACCGATGATTTGCGAGCCACTTGGCCGGGCTTTCTGCAATCCTGCAAAACAATGACCGCTAAGGCTAGTGGCGCGCCTTGGAAACGGGTTTGTGAAATTGCGAAAAACATTGATGGTAGTGATGCCGATGCGGTGCGAGCCTTTTATGAGGGCAGGCTTAGCCCTTATGCCTTGGTTAATCCTGAAACGCAAAGTAACGATGGCCTGATTACTGGGTACTACGAACCCTTGCTGCGCGGTAGCCGCAAGCAAGATGGCGCATTTCAGACGCCAGTATTGGCGGTGCCAACGGACTTGCTGACGATTGAGTTAGGCGATTTGGTGCCAGAGCTAAAAAATATGCGCCTGCGAGGTCGTCTTGAAGGCAACAAGGTGGTTCCTTACGCGAGCCGTAATGACATCGTCGGGCAAACCGGCTACCGCGCTGGCAAAGACAAAGTGTTGTTGTGGGTTGATGACGCGGTAGAGCTGTTTTTCCTGCAGATTCAGGGTTCTGGCCGGGTGAAATTGCCGGATGGAAACATGGTCAGGCTTGGTTATGCCGACCAAAACGGCCATCCTTATCGCTCAGTGGGACGCGTGTTGATTGACCGAGGGGAACTGAAAGCAGAAGAGGCTTCGATGCAGGGCATTCAAGGCTGGGCACGTAAGAACCCCGCAAAACTCAACGAACTCCTCAGCACTAATCCAAGTTACGTCTTTTTCCGAGAGCTACCCGCTAATCCAAATCCTGATTTGGGACCACCCGGCGCACAAGGTATCCCGTTAACTCCTGAGCGCAGTATTGCGATTGATCCAAAATCGACGCCGCTCGGCGTACCGGTTTATCTCTCAACAACCAAGCCAAACAGCAGCGAACCGCTGAATCGATTGATGTTGGCACAAGACACTGGCGGTGCCATTCGCGGTGTGGTTCGCGCGGATTTCTTCTGGGGATTTGGTCCGGCAGCAGGCGAGCAAGCCGGAAAAATGAAACAAAGTGGCCGGATGTGGCTACTGCTTCCGCCAGAAGCAGCGCCACGCTAAGGCTAACGGATCAGACTCTGAAGCGGCCAACTGAAGCCTTGAGGTCACGCGCCAGTTCTTCCAGTGCATTGGCCGAGCGGAATACATTCTGGACGGCGAAACTATTGGTTTCGGTCATCTGAGCAATTCGTTCAACATTGGTGGCAAGTTGGCCGCTGGCGACACTTTGCTCTGACAGTGCATGGGAAATATCACTGACAGCACTCATGACGTCGGTGGCGGCTGCTTCAATATGGGCCATCGAGTCCCCTGTTTGGGCGGCCATTTTGACCCCCTGCTGAACTTGGTTGCTCCCTTGCGCCATGCCCTGAACCGCTTCGCGTGTGCCGTTCTGAATGGCGTTAATCATGGAGGAAATTTCCTGAGTCGATTGCGCAGTTCGTTCGGCTAGTTTTCGCACTTCATCGGCTACTACGGCAAACCCACGGCCTTGTTCGCCTGCGCGAGCAGCTTCAATCGCCGCATTCAGTGCCAATAGATTGGTTTGATCGGCAATGTCACGAATCACATCAACGATATTGGAAATCTGGCTGGACTGCTCACCCAAGGCCAGAATGGTCTGGCTGGAACTGGCGACCATGTCGGCAATTTTGTTGATTTCATCAATCGTGTGTGCCACCAAGTCCTTGCTTTCGGTGGAGAGAGTTTCCGTTTTTTTGGCGAGCGCATTGGTGCCTTCGGCACTGTCCGTGACCTGCCGGATGCTAACCGTGACCTGCTCAACCGCAGCGGCCATCGATGAGGTGGCGTCACTTTGGGCCTGCGAGCTTTCGGACACTTGGCGTGAAGATGCCGTTAGGTCACTGGCGGCAGAAGCGAGTTGGTCAGCGGCCATACGCGACTGGGTAATGGTGCTGCGAAGGGCGGCCTGCATCTGAGCCATCGAAGCCAGCAAGCTGCCACTATCACGTTTTGCATCGATGTCCTGCGTCAGGTCGCCAGATGAAATTCGCTGTGCTATCAACTGCATTTCTGCTGGCTCTCCGCCAAGCCTGTGCAAGATGCTGTTCATGGCGGCAATCAGAATGATTGTCCCCACAATGCCCGCACCAATGGCAAAGGACATCACCACTAGCCTTGCGACCTGCGAGGTTTCTTCAAGTGACTTCAACGTGTCTTCAGCGTATTTGCTTGCTGTCAGAACGGTTTGATCAACACCATTCCTATGTGCGTCATACGCCTCCTTGATCTTGGCGGTTAAATGACGAGCGCGTTCGCGATCCCCTTGGCGGATAGCCGTGGAAAAATCTCCAAGCACCAGAGACCAGAATTTGTCCCCGGCAGATTTTTGGGTACCTAATAGACTTTGTTTGACACCCTGCTCCAAGGCTTCCTGTGCCCAGTAGGTGTTGCGCGTGTCGTAATCATTTTTCAATGCCGCCAGCTTTTCGATGTAAGTGGGGACTTCTTGTGAGGGCGCATCCAGCATCTGGAGAACATTGAGTTCTGCTTCAATAATGTACAAGGGCGGCGGAAGGATGTCAGCGACAACATCTTTGCCAAGACCCATGTGGTGGGCGGCTGTTGATATGCTCGTCAGCGCAACCCATACGGCGATAGCCAATCCACCTAGCATGACCATCATGCCTATTGCGGTAGTCATGAGATATGACTTGATGCTTGCATTTTTAAACATATTGTCCCCTTTTTGTAATTAGTCACGCTTAACCTTATGCAAGAAGCAAGAAAAGCGCCTAATTTAGCAGGCGCTAATAATCAATAAAAATCATAGGGATAGCTTTTTGTGGCGGGGATGATTTGCACTGGTTTGGTGACTTCGCGACAAACAACACCCCAAAGTGTGCGGAGGAACGGTGGGCAGGACCGAAGTCAGGGCTGTCGCTGTAACCGTTCACCCAAGCCATTATCCCGCTGGGTTGGGTTGGCGATGGCAGAAGCGAGGATGTCGGCAGAGGCCAATACGGCAACCCCATTTTTGGCACGAGTTAGCCCGGTGTAGACCAGTTCGCGGGTAAGAACGGGGGATTCCTCGTCGGGTAGCACAAGTGCCACACGGTTAAATTCAGAGCCTTGAGATTTATGGACGGTCATGGCAAAAGCGATATCGTGTTTGGGCAGGCAGGCGAGTGGAATAGCGCGATAACCGCTGGCGGTTAAGGCCGGAAACCAGGCTTCTAGCGGGCTTGGCAAAATCAAGCCCACATCACCATTAAACAGGCCGGTTGCACGATCATTTTCCAATACTAGGATGGGTTGCCCGGCGGCTGAGTCAAGTTGTAAGTCAGGCGGCAAGTCCGTCGTTTTTAACCACTGAGTTCTGGCTTCATTGATTAAGTGATTGATGGCACGTACCCCGCGTGACCCACCATGTACCGCAGCAAGCACCCGGAAACGGTCAAAAGCGGCAAAGAGGTCAGCCAGTGTGATTTCCTGACGCAGCCACGCAAGTAATGCAATCTGGTAGGGCTGGTAGCCGGCCAGTAGCCAAGCTTGTGCGGTGACGGACAATCCTCCGTTTTCTTCCTCCAACCAAGCGCAATCGGTATTGGGGTCGTCAGCCGCTTTTGATGCTTGCAACAAGGTATGCAAGGATTTGGCTACATCGCCCTCACGAACCGCAGCCGCCACACGGCCTAGCGCAGAATCAGCACGGAAGCGGTGACTGGTTTGTAACCAAACCACGCAATCCTGCACCCGCTGTGGGCCGTTGTATTCCGGGGCTGCGGTGGGCGATGGAACGGGAATTG
The DNA here is from genome assembly GCA_041179245.1 of Pseudomonadota bacterium. Classification (GTDB taxonomy): domain Bacteria; phylum Pseudomonadota; class Gammaproteobacteria; order Burkholderiales; family Rhodocyclaceae; genus JBEGTT01. The sequence goes on along the minus strand of JBEGTT010000044.1, from coordinate 15,410 downwards.
AAGCTGCCGTTGGGGCCAGTGCTGTCGTCGGTAAATCTCCAAACAGATCCGCCTGCCGTTCGAGCAACGCTTGTCGCCGTTTAGCTTGCCGTTCAGCCGCCTTGCGTGCCGCTTCTCTAGCAGCAGCCTGCGCAATGGCAACGAGTTGCCGGGTTTGTGGCGACATCCCCAAGCCTAAAAGTTCATCTAGCCAAGCATCCAGCGCTTCCGTGCTAGAGGGCAAACACCCCGGAATTTCCGATACTTCAGCAAATACAGCACCCGCTTCTACCGCAGCCAGTTGATCTTTATCGCCGAGCAACACCAGCGTCGCCGAGGGGGGCAATGCATCGAGTAATTGCGCGGCTAATGCCTGATCCAGCATAGAGGCTTCATCAACGATCAGAATATCGAGCCAGAGTGGATTACCCGCATGGTGACGGGGCTTGTCCTGTTTGGGGTGCCATCCCAGCAAACGATGTAGTGTCATCGCCGAGGTGGGTAAACGTGCCCGCAAGCCTTCAGGAAGTGTGGAGGCTCTGGCTTGTAAGGCTTCCATCATTCGAGCAGCTGCTTTGCCGGTGGGGGCAGCCAGTACGACGCGGGTATTAGGGTGAGAATCGGGGCGCTTACTGAACAAACGCCCTAGTAATCGGGCGACGGTCGTCGTTTTCCCGGTACCGGGGCCGCCGCTAATCACGCACAGCCGCCCCGTTTCAGCCAACCGCCGTAATTGTTGGGCGGTACTGACTTCCGCGTGAAAATGTCGCGCTAGATACAGGCGTTGTCCTTCCAGCACCATCGGCGTTGTAATTGTTTCTGTAGATAGCCGGACCACACCGCTGGCCGACCATTCGGCAGGGGTCGGCAAATCTTCTGTTGCCAGCAAACTCAAATCCAGGCACAGGTGTCCTTCGGCAACGGCATTGACTAACAAACCCGCCAGTCGCGCTACGGTCTGCTGAGTTTCTGCGGGCGCTGCAGATTGCTGCATCCATTGGCGGCATTGTTGGCTAAAAGCTTCTGCGAGGGGATTAAAGAGGGGTTTATTCAACATTGCGTCCCCCCGTAATCCAAACCTCAAGTTCAGTCAGCAGTTCCAGTGACGGGCGCCAAAACATAACCCCGGCACCCAGCCAATCAGGCCGCACACCTCGTACAAACAGGTAATACGCCCCGCCTAAATGCCGGGCCGGATCGTAGTTGGGGTGGGAAACGCGCAAATGTCGATGCAGGGCAAGGCAATAAATCAGCGCCTGTAAAAAGTAGCCGTGTTCGATCATCGCATCCTGCAAATTCTCTTGCCCGTAGTCCGCTGGCGTGTCACCCAAATAATTCGATTTCCAATCTAGAAGGTAATAACAGTCGTCCTTTGAGGGATGGCGAACACGGAACACCAGATCGATAAATCCTCGTAAATACCCTTCCAATGTATGAAAGCTTAACCGTGGGATAGGCAGGTGATGGCGCTGGCAAATTTCCCACAGCGACTCTGCGGACAACTGGCTGACCGGCAAGCTGAACTCCAGTTCGCACAGACGATTAGCCGGAGGAATAGTGGCCAGCGTGAAGGTGTCAGCCAGCTCATTGGTGGGGAGTGGCGTATTCAGTACATCGGCCAGCATGTGTTGCAAACGTACGGCTGATAAATCCGTATTGCCTTTCAGCGGCGGGTGGGTTTGCAAGGCTTGAGTGATGGCCGACGGCCAGCTTGCCGGATGGGTAAAATCAGCGTGTTCAAATACGCTGTGAATACACTCCCCCGCCCGTGCGCCTCGCTCAAATTCCAGAATATCGTCTTCTGCGGGATTAAAGCCGAGGTTGCCGGTATTGACTGCGCTATCACGATCAACCCCACTTTCTCGCTGAATTGCTTGCTGAGTTTCTGGCTGACTGGTGGTCAGGTGCGCCCCACGTAATAAGCCAGTGAAGCTGTCTAGTCGCCAAGAAATCGGCAGCGGGTTAGGCTGGGCTAATGGCGGACGAAACGATGGCGGATTAAGTGTGGATGGCTTGTTGGTCTGGGTGTGTTGGACCGGGTGAATTGGGTTAGCCGCCGGAAGATAGTCAGGCAAAGCAACCAAGCTGATGGCCGCTATGGTTGTACTCAACTTTTCCCAGGCGTGTTGAATGGCGGCCCAGTCTCCCCCGTCTTCTACCCACCCCGCCGGATTATTGTGCCCCGCGACCAACCAGTTGAGCAGTGCGCGTTGGCTATCTTTGGTGCTGCGCTGAAACTGGTAAGGTCCAACGATCAAATAGCAGCGATGGACAGCACGGGTTAACGCGACATAAATCAGGCGCAGATTTTCTGCCGCCTCTTCGAGTTGGATTTGCATTTTCCCGGCTTGTATATCCGGTTCGTCATCACCCCGGAAGTCAATACAGCGGGTCGCGCCTTCTGTGGCAGCAGGATATTCTTCACCTTCTTGACCATCGCGTGTTTTGCCTGGCCCTTCCCAAATGAAAGGGCAAAATACCACCGGATATTCCAACCCTTTGGAGCGATGGATGGTGACGATTCTGACCAACTTTTCATCCGATTCCAGCCGTAATTGAGCGGCTTCTCCTGCTGCATAAGGTTCTGCGCGTTGTTGTCCAAGCCAGCGCAATAAGGCCGATGGATCGACCTTGCCACCGGACTGTTCGTGTTCATGCAGTAATTCAATCAGGTGCAGGATATTAGTTAGTTTGCGCTCACCATCGGGCAATCCCAGCAAACGTGAACTGATCTCCCATTCAGCAAGCAGGCGATGCACCGTTACGGCTAATCCTTGCCGTAACCAGCGTTGCTGGCCTTGTTGAAAACGGAGCAGCCAAGCCGACAGATCGTGACTTTGCCCATGAACCTGCTCATGGCCAGTATTGCTTGCGAGGGCGGCGATTTCAGTGGCATCCAACCCGAGCCATACGGTGCTCAGTACGGTTCGTATCCGGTCTAGCCGTCCGGGTTCCGCCAGCGCTAGGAGCAGCAACTCAAGATCGGCAGCTTCTTGACTGGCAAACACGCTCCCCGTGGACAGTTCCGCTGCTGCCAGCCCCACTTTGGCCAGCGCCGCTTTCATTTGGCGGCCTTGTTCATTGGTACGAACAAGTATGGCTAAATCTCCCGCCAACAGTGAACGACGGGTCCCATCTGCCTGCGTGATGGTGACCATTCCCTCAGTAGCACCCGCTAACAAGTCAGCCATTTCTTGGGCACAGGCGGTAGCGGCCAACCGTTGTGCCGCGGATTTATCGAGTGGATCAGTCGAGGGTAATTGCCAGCAATGCAGCGGCGAGATTGACGAGTTTGTGCCGGTGCGATTGTCCTGAAAAATGCTGCGCGGTTTTTGTCCCACGCCAACGGGCTGAAAATCCAGCCCCGGCAGCATGAACGGTTGGGCATGTTGCGAGAACAAGGCATTGACCGCAGAGATCAATTCGACCGATGAGCGTTGATTGTCTGGTAAATAAAAGCAGCGATCAGCGGCATTTCTAGCCTGCAAATAGGTGGGGAGATCAGCTTGCCGGAAACTGTAAATGGCCTGCTTGGGATCACCCACCAAAAACAGGGCGCAGCCAGATTCGGTAGGTTCCGTATAAATCCGGCGGAAAATATCGAATTGCAGTGGGTCGGTATCCTGAAACTCATCAATCAGCGCGGCGGGATAACGTTGGGCAAGATTTTGGGCCAAGGCCTCGCCGCCATCACGGGTTAATGCTTGGTGCAGATTCCCCAACAGGTCATCAAAACTGGCCTGCCGACGGGTCCGTTTTTGTTGTTGGACCTCTGCGGGGGCGCTATCCAGAAATGTGCGTAAATAGTGCAGCCTTGCCAGATGCAGGGCATTTTCGCGAGCCAGCAGCGCGGCCCAGAGCGACTCCAGCAACGTAAATAGCGGGTGACTTGGAGCTGTTTTATTTTTGTTTTTCTTTTTTTCCAGCTCGTCAGCGCACCAACGTCGGCAAATATTCGGCGGCAAACTATCCGGCGGGGACTCTGCACTCAGCCAGTTTCCCCACGCTTCGGCACTTTCCCGAATGCTGGCCGCCTTATAGGTCGCCCCGTGAATAAGCTTGTCTTCAGCCGCCGCTAACAACATTTGCAAAGCGCCTTCCCCATCTTGGTTCCAATGGGTTTGGGTTTCTGCGAATAGGGCCTCCAACGGCTCCGGGCTTGGTGGCGAATCCGAACCCAAATCCAAGTCCGCGGGCCAGCGATAGCGCGCTAGGGGTTTATTCAAACGGCGGCGAAGCTGGTTTTCCAGCATCGTGGGGGACAGGGTTCGGGCAAGATAGGTGGCGAGTAACGGGTCATCCACGGTGGCGATGTATTTTCGCCAGAAGTCAGTGCTAACTTCTCGACAAAGACTCTGATCGTCAACTAAGGCCAGTTCAAATGGCTGGCCGGCGGTGAGGGGCGCATCACCCAGCGCGCGCTGGCAATAACCGTGGATCGTGTAAATCGCCGCTTCATCAAAAGCGGCCAACGCTGCCGCTAATCGGCGCTGAATCGTGTCAGTGTCAATCTCGGGTAGCGCATGATCGAGTAGTCCACGGATAAACGGATCACGGTTCGGTTTGCTTGGAAAATCTAAGGCCAGCAGCACTTCTTGTAGCCGTTCCCGAATCCGTTCACGCAGTTCAGCCGTGGCCGCTTTGGTAAACGTGACGACCAAAATCTCCTGTACGGGCAATCCTCGTTCGATAATCAAGCGCAACACCAGCCCGGTAATCGCCCAAGTTTTGCCGGTGCCTGCAGACGCCTCGATCAGCGTGCTTCCGCTTAGTGGACAGGCAAAAACATCAAGCGGCTGCATCGTCATTTCAGCCACCTTCGCTTTCCAAACTTTCCAGATGTTCACGTAATGGCCCAAGCAGGGTTTCACTCTGCTGTTGAAGCGAATTCAGCAATTTGCTACCAAACAAATCCTGATGCTCTAGCTGTCCCCGGAAGGCAAGTTGCCACCAGACATCTAGCGCTTCGCCCCGTGCCTGAAAGCGGTTGAACCAGACGTTGCGGGCGGCAGTTTCCCCTTCTCGTTTTAATGCCCACGCTGTTTTGGGCGGGAAGATGAGTGGCGACTGGATGCCTTGCCAATACGCACTCAGCCAGTCCTGTAAAACCGCTTCCGGGTTTTCAACGGGCCGAAAGGCAAACTGTTCTATCTTGCCATTGGCGGATCGTCCGATATGTTCGGTGCGCATTGCTGCTGTGCCAGCCAGTGTTGGTAATTTGCACAAGGTGCACAACGCTAAATGGTCCAGCCATGCCGCCAAATAATCACCCGCTGACAATGGAGAAAAGCGGTAGCGGATCAACCCCTCTGGGCGAATGTCGCGTAACTGCAGGTGGGCGCTAAGGCTAACTCCGCTAACCCCATCAATGGTGGCTTTGACCGTGGTTTGTGTCGTTTGAGCAAGCGGCAGGCAAGGCACATTTAGGCGGGGGCTTAGGGTTGCCGCAAAATGTTGCAAACTTTTTAGTAGAGGCTGAATTTGTGCTCTACCCACTGCGCCAACGGGGACTTCGATACCCGCCAGCGCCAAGGCTTCTAATTGATCCAAATCTTGTGGATTCTCCATGGGAGAGGATAGAAGCCGTGGGAGCAGCCGTGCGACCAGCGGCCAGGTGTCGGGCGGAGTCATCAACAGCGGTTCTTCGTCATCAATCTCTTCTGTCCCTTCTTGTAATCGCAAGCCTAAACGATCACGTAACAAGGTTCGTGCTGGATGCCGGAAGAACGTTTGTAAGTCACCTAGCGATGGTGAAAGCCACTCGTTATTGTCGAGTGAGTCAGGCGCATGAACGATCAGCGGGTTGACGAAGAACGGTGCCACCTCTGTACGCAAAGTGCGCTCAGTTTTTTCAGCCGTCGGCGGCGCTTTGTTGAAGGTGATTAAGCGGGGATCACTATCGGTCTGGTAATAGCGGTGCGAAAAAGCTTGTAAGGGGTGGTGAATGAATAACTGTTTGACCTGCTCATCGCCCAACGATGGACGCAAATGATCCAGTAATTCGGCAATCAACACACTCGGCGGCAGGGGACTGTCATCGCGTTGGCTGCGTCCGGTATAACTCAGATGCACGGTTTCTCGGGCTGACAGGAGTAAATCAAGGAATAGATTTCGTTCATCCAAGCGACGTTGGCGGTCGCCTGGGCGGTAGTCGCCGGCCAGCAAATCAAATTCCAAGGGCCGTTGGGCGGAAGGGAATACCCCATCGTTTAGCCCAAGCAGGCAAACAACCCGATAGGGCAAGCCGCGCAAACTGGACAAGGCCGAAAAGGTAATCGCACCGCCTGGAATGCCACCACGCGGCGCCGCATCAAGCGCTTGGGTTAACGCTGTTTTAGCCACGGGGGCCGCAAAACAGGTGGTAGATGACAATGCGTCGCCCTCGGCCATTTCAGTGGCGAGGGCTGAGAGGGTCTCTCGCACTTGGCGAGCATCTTCAATCGTGTCATCCGATGGCACCAGTAGGTTATCCAGCACCGATTGCCAGACCGTGAGCCAATCCTGTGGCGTTAACGGTTGAGACATGCGCTGGCGTAAGTGATCCAGGGCTTCCAGAAAACTCCATAACTGACCGAGCAAGCGGGTTTGACCACTTGAGCCACCAGAACCACCTGCACCAGCGGGCAAGATCCCGTGAAACGGCGCCTCGTTTCCGGTGTTTCCAACAGCGTAACCGAGCAATAAACGGCTTAAGGCATCCTGCCAAGTGTGCCGAGGATTGGTGTTGCCAGAGTTACTGCCCATGCCCCAATGCAGGCCAGCTCCCTGCAACATGTCCACCAGCGTTTCAACATCATGTTCATCGAGTCGGAAACGGCGGCTAATCAGCGGGTCTCGTAGCAGGGCTATACCCTCACTGGCCGGCAAGCGCGAAACAGCAGCATCCAAAATAGCCAATAGCGCACGTGCGACCGGGTTTTGTTTTGATTCAGAACGTCCAGTAATGTGGAATGGCAGACCACTTCGCGAACCAAACACGGCTTCAATGAGCGGCCCAGCGGTCTCTAAATCGGGAACCGCGACCAGAATCTGGTCGGCTCGTAAATCAGGCTGTGTGGCATGTAAGGACAGCAAGCGATCATGCAAGACTTCCAGTTCACGCGTTAAAGAATGGCAAACGTGGACTTCTAAACTGCGGTCATTCCCTACCGGTTCAAAGTCCGCAGGGAATTCCTGCAAATGCAAAATCGCGTTCTGCGTCGCACCGAGCAGGGTGTTGGGATGTTCGACAAAATCCGCCGAGGCTTCAACCACGGCATCACTTTCAAACAACAAAGCGAACAACGATTGGGTCTGTTTTCCCCAGCCCGCCAGCAAAGGATTTCCGGTCTCGTGAAAATCGTCGCTACCCTTTGCCTGCAAGCGCGTCAGCCGCTTTTTATCCACGATGTCGAACCAGAACTCGGTGCAAGGATTGAGCAGATACAGGGAAATTTCCATGTGCGCCGACAGGGCATGAAGCACGTTCAAGTATTGCGGTGGCAAGGTTGGCAAGCCAAACAAGGCGATGGAGGTGGGCAACTGTGTCGGCGCATGGGAATGTTTCTGCGCCGCTAATGCTGCTAGAAATGCGGTCGCCGGATGTTGGCGAGAAGTGCCGAGCTCATCCGTCACCCGCCGCCACAAGGCGGCTTGCCAAACCTCATCTTGCCGGTTGGCCGTGGCTGATAATTTGGCTACACGGCCTTCCCGCCAGGCATCCAGCCATTCGGGGCGATAGGTCACAATTTGCTCGAACAAACCCGCTACCCGTTGCGCTAACTCCAGCCGCATCACCGGATCAGCCCGCGTTAAAAAATGCTGTAACCGTGGCTGTGCGGCAACAAATTCGGCATCGTCAAAAATCTTGAATAGCCGCCACGTCAGGCGTTGTGGGGCAAAGGGAGAAACTGCGGGTACGTCGACAAACTGCGCAAAACAATCCCACAGCCACTGCGCCAAAAATGGAAACTCGATGCGGGCACAAACGCCTTGATGGCGCGCAATCGCCAGTTGCAAATCCCGCTTCACTGCCATGCTCGGCACAATAATCTGTCGAGCTGCAAAAGGATCAGATGTGGGGGAACTGGCGATCTCCGTCATCAAACGGTCGCGCAGATCTTCGTAACGGTTGGCAGTGTGAAGGGTGAGCAAATCAGGCTTATTGAACGTTAGTCGTAATGTCCACGAAGCTGAGCGATGATAATTTCCTCGTCTTCAACCTTGTAAACCACGCGATGAACATCATCAATGCGGCGTGACCAATAACCACTGAAGTTGAACTTCAAAGGCTCGGGCTTACCAATACCTTCAAACGGATCGCGCTGGATGTCTTTGATAAGCAGATTAACGCGCTTCAAAATTGCTTTGTCGGTTTGCTGCCAGTACAGATAGTCGTCCCACGCCTGCGGGTGAAACGAAAGCGCCATCACTCTTCGATCAATTCATGGCGCACGAGGTTACGGCGATTCTCGATGTCATCGATTGCTTTCATCAAACGCATCGCGTTCTTGGGGCTACGCAACAGGTGCGCGGTTTCCATCAGCGATTCGTATTCTTTCAACGACATCAGCACCCCAGCATCGGCTTTTTGGCGGGTGATGATGGTGATGTCGCAGTCGTTATTCACCCTGTCCAGTTCAGCAGCAAGATTGTTACGGGCTTCGGTGTAGGTAATGGCGTGCATGGTTTTGTCCTTCAGGCTTATCTGAACATTGTACAGATACATGGACAGGGTCTGAGCAGGGATTAAATCAGCGGTTTCTGCAACGGTGCCCGATGTTCTAAGACACGAGTAATCCGGTATTCGCTTTTCAGCTCACCATCGATAGCGAATTGAATTTGTCTCAAATCAACCAATAAAACATCGGCCTTGCCAAAACGTTCTTCACCACTTTCTATCCGCGACATGAAATCACTGTCTTCGATGGTGGCGTAAAAGCTGCGTGATCCATCGGTAAAGCGCCACTTGTTCCCATCTTTGAAGACCGCAGATTCGATTTTGAGCAAGATACCGTTTGCGGTTGAATCCGATAGCGGCAATTCACTATCAGCCGGAGGTTGGAATAAAGGTAGTTCATCCTTGCATATGAGTTCGCCAGTGCTTGAAGACGACGATGTACAAAAACTATCAATCCCGTCTGCTTCCAATGGGCGCAAAACATTCTTTAATTCAAGCCGAACCCGGCGGTTTTTGAGCAAACGCATCGTCACAAGATCAACCTCAATGCTCTCGTCAGCCGTATAAATCGTTGCTTTGTTATCACGCTGATCAATGCGTTCAATTTTCCTATTCTTGAGCCACCGCAAAAAACCAATCAGGCCACCGCCAAACAGCCCTAAACCGCTCAAAATTTGAATCGCATTGGCACTCGCAGAGGCTTCTTTGCCAGAAAAAAGCTCCGTAATCTGGGTCAGCACATCTTGGAAAAAAACCATGTCAATGCCGAACGAGCCTTCCCGAAAACCTGCTTTCACGGCAATTCTGACCTCCGCTTTGTCGCCGTGAAGTTCTTCGTTAGCGGCTTTGATTAGGTCTGCCATTGCCAAAATCGCAGGCGCCAACTCGCGCACATCCATTGTGTGTGCCTGTAAGGCGGGCCCATCGTAAGTGACTCGAAAGTTTTGTTCAGATTTCATAGGCTGAATTGTATGAGTTTATGCAAATGACAAAAGATTATTTGAGTCTTTACAAGTCCTTTCTAAATTCAGTTTGAGCAGCCTTCTCAGGATTTCTTCGTCGCTCATTTCTGGGCTGTAGTCTGTCCAGCCATAAGCGGTGGCGACGGCTTGGTCTAGGGTTTTGTGGTGAATCATGCGTTTGTGAACGAAAAAAAACCCCTTGGATTTCTCCAAGAGGTTATCGATTTGCCTAGTAACGTAGTAGCAACTTGCAAACAGTGGCAGTTAATTAATTGCTGTCATTTTTTCACGCAAAGCTACAGGAACATCTTTCAACAACATTATTGAAATACTGCCATCTTTTGCCGTGTTGTTGTGGCTTAACTTGCTCCCTAATGAGCTGTTAACCTGCTCAGGGGATAGGGTGTACATCTTGCCGCTTGTAGGATCAACAATAAACCAACCTATCAAGCCCCCAAATAGGAGATTGCCGAACATGTAGTAGCCGTTGGCTGATGCGGTAATCGGGATTATTTGCGATTCGTGCCCATCCTTAGTAATTGTTACCGTATATGACTTTTTCCCCCAATACAGCCCTGTACTTTTAGCAAGGGTCACTGTTGTCGGGGTATTGCCTTTAAAAATCTCTGTCCCCGACTCGTCTTTGATAGAAATTACAGCATCAGTGGGGGTGCTGGAAATTGGAACCATCTGTGCGTTATCGCCCATTATGGTTGCGCAAGCACTAAGGCATACGCTGCATACAAGAACTAACAACTTTGCGAATTTCATTTTTAGCTACTCCTTTGGGGTTTTGCACAATTTAATTTTGAAAATTCATTCCGCGTTATTTGAACGGAATGGGTATCCTATCCCGTGGTTCTTTATACGTCAAACAATCAGCATACCGGGCATGGCAAAACCATCGCCCGTGTTCTCTGGAGACCCTGCATTGCTGGCGCTTGGCGCAGCGATTAGGTCTGGCCGTGCGGTTGTTGGTTTATCGCAGGAAGCGTTGGCTGTAGACGCAGGTTTAGACCGGTCTTACGTTGGCGGCATTGAGCGCGGCGAACACAATCTGACGGTGATGAACATTCTCAAAATCGCTAAAGCGTTAGGAATTAAGCCGTCGGAATTGCTTGATGGTGCAGGGCTTTAGTGGGTTAATGCGGGCCTACAACCACCCCAACCGCTTAAACCTGACATACAACCCGCCGCAAACGCTAACGATCAAGGCCAGCGCAGCTGGGTAGCCATATGTCCAGTTAAGTTCCGGCATATGGGTGAAGTTCATGCCCCATACGCCGACAAACGCGGTGGCAACGGCAAATATCCCCGCCCATGCGGCAAGGCGTTTGTTCACTTCGCCTTCTTCAATGGCGACCATCGACAAATTGACCTGAATGGCGGTGCCGATGGTGTCGCGGATAGCTTCGATGGAGGTGCTCATGCGGGCTAAATGGTCATACACGTCACGAAAATACTCTTGCGAATTGTTGCAAATCCGGGGAACCCGCCCACTGGTGAGTTTGCTGACGGCTTCCATTAGGGGCGCAACAGCGTGTTTCAGAATCATCACTTGACGCTTTAGCGCGTATAGCTCTTGAATGTTCTGGCGGGCGCGGCCTTTGTGAAAAATTCGCTCTTCGACTTCTTCAAGTTGAGATTCAAGCCGATCGACGATGGGGAAATAGCGGTCCACCACCGCATCCATCAGTGCGTAAAACACGAAACCTGCGCCACGATCCAGCATTTCAGGTTCGCGCTCACAGCGTTGCCGAACGCTGACTAAGTTTTGCTGACTTCGGCTGCGAACACTAAGGACATAGTTTTCACCCACAAACAGATCAACCTCGCCGATGGTCAATTCGTCTTCTTGCCATTCCAGCAGGTGCAGTACGGCAAACAGGGAATCCCCGTATTCCTCGATTTTTGGGCGTTGATGGCCGTGGTGAGCGTCTTCCACCGCTAGCGGATGTAGGGTGAACTCTTCCTGCATCAGGCTGAGTTCGTCGGAGGATGCGTCGACCAAGGCAACCCAAACAAAGCCATTAGGAATCAACAGATAGTCGCTGATCGCTTCCTGTGTAATGTCACCTAGTTTTTGCCCATTTTGGTAGGCAACGCAGTTGATCTGCATGGTGCTTTTTAGCTGGCTTTGTTTTCAACCACCACATTGGGGAAACGGTCACGCATGTCGCGGGGACGCTCACCAATTTTGACCGCAATGCGCCGAGCAATGCTGCGATAAATTTCAGCCGCCTTCGAATCAGGGGCACTGATAACGGTTGGTTTGCCGCTGTCGGCTTGCTCTCGAATAGCGAGTTCCAGCGGCAGGCTGCCAAGTAATTCCGACCCGAAATCGGCGCACATTTTTTTCCCACCGCCGGTGCCAAAGATATGTTCCGCATGGCCGCAGTTTGAGCAGATATGGACGCTCATGTTTTCGATCACACCAAGGATGGGAATATTGACCTTTTCAAACATCTTTAGGCCCTTGCGCGCGTCCAGCAGGGCGATGTCCTGTGGCGTAGTAATAACCACCGCTCCGGTGACAGGAACCTTTTGCGCCAACGTAAGTTGGGTATCGCCAGTACCCGGCGGCAGGTCAACAATCAGGTAATCGAGGCTGTCCCACGTCGTATCGTTAAGTAACTGCTGAAGGGCTTGCATCACCATGGGGCCACGCCAAATCATCGGCGTATCGGCTTCGACCAGAAAACCGATCGACATGACTTGCAGACCGTAGGCTTCCAGTGGCTGCATGCTTTTACCGTCGACTGAGTGAGGTTGCTGATCGTCTAGCCCAAGCATCTTGGGTTGCGAAGGCCCATAAACATCAGCATCCAACATCCCGACCCTGGCGCCTTCTTGAACCAGTGCCAATGCCAGATTTACGGCAGTGGTGCTTTTGCCAACGCCACCTTTACCCGAACCAATGGCAATTACGTTTTTAATGCCGGGAAGCAGTTTTACGTTACCTTGAACCGTATGAGCGATGATCTTGCTTCCAACGTTGACGCTGGTGCCGGTACAACCGGGCAAGGCTTGTAAGGCGGTTTGAATCTGCTGTTGCAAGACTGCCCATTGGGTTTTTGCGGGGTATCCCAGCTCGATGTCCACACTGATCTGGCCACCATCGACCCGTAGATTTTTAACGGCTTTGCCGCTGACAAAATCTTTGCCGGTATTGGGGTCAATTAACGCAGCTAAGCAGCGTTGGGCGATTTCGGTAGTTAGGGCGGTCAGTGTCATGGGAACTCCAGTGGACTTCAGGGCTACAGGTCTATAGTTCTAAAACGTTGTTGATAACTTTGGCAAGTCTTTGCCATTCTGGTTCCAGTCCAGGCAAACCAAAACGTAAAGTATTTGTTTCGGCATAGTGGCGGACCAGAATGCCCTGCTGTGCAAATTGTTGATACAGCCATTCCGCAGGTTTGAGAGGGTGAAGCCAGCTAAACAGATCGGTGCTGCGAATCATCGGCATACGCTGTTCATCAGCGGCAGCAAGCGGCTGGAGTAGGTAAGCCAAGCGTTCTTGATGATCCTGTAGTCGGGTCTGGGTAATGGCTTGCCAGACGGAATCATTCAGGGCGTGGGTGGCAATATGGCGCGATGCTCTGCTGATGGTCCACGGGCCAAGCCAGTCGTTGAGCGAAGCGAGTAATGTTGGCGCTGCGCAGACAAATCCTACGCGCAGGCCGGCCAGCCCAAAAAACTTGCCCAGCGAGCGCAGCACGATGAGCCGGGGGTAGCTGTATGTTCCGGCATACGGCGCGACGCTGAATTCCGGGCGGCTGTCAGCAAAGGCTTCGTCAACCACCAGCCAACTGCCTTGAGTGTTGAGTTGTCTGGCCAGCGCCAATACATTTTCAGCCGGCAGCGCGTGTCCGCTAGGGTTGTTGGGGTTGCAAAGCACCAGTACATGCGGCGTTCCGCCAGCGGGTTTGCCCTTGCGATCAGCCGGATCAAGTACTTCGGGAGTGTCCGCCGGCGCAAAGTAATCCAGAGCGTCTTCAAATCGCTGCCATTCCACCGATTCAACCATGTGACCAGCGGCGGCCCAGGCGGCAGGGTGTTCGTTATAAATGGGTTGTAAGCAGATTACGGTGAGCAGCCCATGCTCTTCGCGCAAAATTCTGGGCAAATGGCGAATCGCTGCTTGGGAACCGGGAATGGGCAGGATGTAGCGAGCGCCGTAATAACGCCGAGCAGCTTCGAGCAGGCCATCGTCGTCTTCGGGTAGCCGCTGCCAGAGTTCAGTTTCCAGTGCGGGTAAGCTATCCACAGGCCAACTTAATGGATTGATACCTGTTGAAAGGTCCAGCCAGTTTTCCAGCGGAATATTGAACTCCTTGGCCGCTTGGCGCAGTTGCCCACCATGTTCCAGCATCGCCGGAGCGTTGGCGGCAGGAGTAAAGGACAGCGGCGAGGGCGTACTGAAGTCGGAGGAGTCGGTCGTCATGCGATAATCCGCATATCCCATCAGGTGATGGTTTTAGGCGGTTTTAGCCGTGTTAGAAGGCCCTGATTCTACGATGAATAAGACAGCGTTTCCCCCATTTCTCCCCCAAAATTCGGCCTTGATGGTGCAAGGTTGTACCTCGGATGCCGGCAAATCGACACTGGTGGCAGCTTTGTGCCGGATTGCCCTGCGTCGGGGCTTGCGGGTAGCACCGTTCAAACCCCAGAACATGGCCCTGAATTCAGCGGTCACGGAGGATGGCGGCGAAATTGGTCGCGCGCAGGCTTTGCAAGCTTTGGCCGCCGGTGTGCCGCCACGCGTGGACTTCAACCCGGTGCTGTTGAAGCCGACGACGGACAAAAAGGCACAGGTCATCATTCACGGCAAAGTGCTTAAAGACCTCGATGCCAAGGCTTACCACGACTACAAACGGGTGGCGATGGGCGCGGTGATGGAAAGCTGGCAACGACTGACTGCCGAGTTTGATGCGGTGTTGATTGAAGGTGCGGGTAGTCCGGCGGAAATCAATCTGCGCGACCGCGATATTGCCAATATGGGATTTGCCGAAGCGGCGGATGTGCCGGTGATTTTAATTGCCGATATTGATCGGGGGGGTGTTTTTGCCCATTTGGTCGGCACGCTGAATTTGCTGTCTGCAAGTGAACAGGCTCGGGTCAAAGGGTTTGTGATCAATCGTTTTCGTGGCGACATTGCCTTGCTTGAACCGGGGCTGCGGTGGTTAGAGGAACGAACGGGTAAGCCGGTGCTGGCGGTGTTGCCTTATCTGCACGGTTTGTTTCTGGATGCAGAAGACGCCATCGCTACCAGTCACGAAGCCAAACCCGAAACCAAGCTGAAAGCTGTCGCGGTCGCTTACCCGCGTTGTTCCAATCACAATGATCTGGATTCTTTGCGCTTGCATCCGCAGGTGGATTTTAGTTGGGTTGCGCCGGGACAGCCGATCCCGGCTTGTGATCTGGTGATTTTGCCCGGCTCCAAAGCGGTGCAGACCGACTTGAGTTGGTTCCGCGAACAGGGTCACGAGGCCAGCTTGCGCCGCCATTTGCGTTACGGCGGCAAGGTGATTGGGCTGTGTGGCGGTTATCAAATGCTCGGGCAGGCTTTGCATGACCCGCTGGGGCTGGAAGGCGTTCCCGGTAGTCAGCCCGGTTTGGGCTTGTTGGACTGTGAAACAACTTTATCCGCTGAAAAACAGTTGCGAAACGTCACCGGCAATTTGTTGCTTAGCGGAGAAAGAACGCCCTGCGTCGGGTATGAAATTCACCTAGGCGTAACCGAAGGTGCGGCGTTGGCGAATCCAGCCATTCAGTTTGATGATGGTCGTTTCGATGGCGCGGTTTCCGCC
>JBEGTT010000043.1:0-6470 GCA_041179245.1 Pseudomonadota bacterium | reverse complement strand
GGCCCTGGGCACCGACGCCTAGCGCATTGATCTTTTCGAACAGTTCGAGGCGCAGTTCTTCTGGACGAGTCAGTTTTGCGCCTGTTTTAGCTTTGGCTTTCAGTTCATGGATGTCGACTGGGGCCATGATGGATTCTTTGGCCAGCAGCATCGCTTTTTCTGGTGTGCCGCCGATACCGATACCGATGATGCCCGGCGGACACCAGCCAGCACCCATTTCCGGGATTTTATGCAGCACCCAGTCGACCAGGTCGTCGGACGGGTTGAGCATGGCGAACTTGGACTTGGCTTCGGAACCACCACCCTTGGCAGCACAGATTACTTCAACGTGGTGGCCGGGAACGATCTCGAAATGGACGACGGCCGGGGTGTTGTCCTTGGTGTTCTTGCGGGTGCCGGCCTGGTCCGAAAGGACGGAGGCGCGAAGTGGATTGTCCGGGTTGCCGTAGGCGCGACGGACGCCTTCGTCGATCATTTGCTGGATGCTCATGGTGGCATCCGGCCAGGTGACCTGCATGCCAACCTTGATGAAGACCATGCCGATACCGGTGTCCTGACAGATCGGACGGTGACCTTCGGCGGACATCCGCGAATTGGTCAGGATCTGTGCGATGGCGTCCTTGGCGGCGGGGGCTTCCTCGCGCTCATAGGCTTCGCCCAGCGCCTTGATGTAATCGAGCGGATGGTAGTAGCTGATGTACTGGAAAGCGTCGGCGACGGACTGGATCAGGTCTTCTTGCTTGATAGCGGTCATCTATTTAGGTCTCCGTGTTATGGATTGCTGGGGTTAGTGGTGGTGCTTGCCCATCAGGACAAAGTTTAACACGGTGAATGTCAGGCTTAGATCAAACCAATTTAGCACACGTAGCAGCAGGTCATTTCATGCTGCAGTGCAGCGTGTCTTCGTAAGCGGTTTGTAAGATTATGGGTGTCAAATACTGAATGAAGGATGGGTTGTCTGTGCTTGCGACAGCTTATTGGTTCGGTGTTTATAAGCAGTATTTTTGAGTGGGTTTTCTTGGCAGAGCCTCGATAAATCCATGTAAGAGTGTCAGTTCGATACTATAAATCGCAGAGGAGAAGCCATATGTCTAATGATTCCGTGCATGTTTATTATCCACCCGAAGAGTTCGTGAAGAATGCCGCAATATCAGGGATGGATCACTACAACGCACTGTGTGCTGAGGCCGAAAAAGACTACGAAGGTTACTGGGCGAGTCGCGCTCGTGACTTGATTGTCTGGAATACGCCTTTTACCAAGGTTCTTGATGAGTCTAATGCCCCATTTTTCAAATGGTTCTCCGACGGCAAGCTGAATGTTTCTTACAACTGCTTGGACAAGAATGTTGAAGCCGGCTTGGGTGACAAAGTTGCCTTGATTTTTGAAGCCGATGATGGTCAAGTGACTAAGGTAACTTACAAAGAGTTGCTGGCTAAAGTTTGTAAGTTCGCCAATGTCCTGCGTGGTATGGGTATCAAGAAGGGTGACCGCGTCGTTATCTATATGCCCATGACAGTTGAGGGCATTGTTGCGATGCAGGCATGTGCCCGTATCGGCGCGCCTCACTCAATCGTATTTGGTGGTTTTTCTGCGCAATCTCTGCGAGACCGCATCAATGATGCGGGTGCTGTGGCGCTGATTACATCTGACGGCCAGTATCGTGGCGGTAAAGCTATTCCGTTGAAGCCAATTGCAGACGAAGCTTTTGCCATGGGCGGCTGTGAGTCCATTAAGAACGTGATCGTTCTGAAGCGTACTAGCAGCGAAGTCAATATGGTCGCAGGTCGCGACCAATGGATGCACGAAGCCGTTGCTAATCAAGCTGAAACTTGTGAGCCAGAATGGGTTGAAGCTGAACATCCACTGTTCCTGCTTTACACATCCGGTTCAACAGGTAAGCCAAAGGGTGTGGTGCACTCAACCGGTGGTTACCTGCTGCACGCCATCATGACCATGCAATACACCTTTGATATCAAACCAACAGACATATTCTGGTGTACGGCTGATATTGGCTGGGTAACGGGCCACACTTATATTACTTACGGCCCTCTGGCCTGTGGTGCAACTGAAATCGTGTTTGAAGGCGTTCCAACGTATCCAGATGCGGGTCGTTTCTGGAAGATGATTCAAGATCACAAAGCAACGATTTTCTATACGGCACCAACGGCAATTCGCTCGCTGATTAAAGCTTCCGACTCGAAGCCTGAAGTTCATCCTCAGTCCTTCGATCTGTCTAGTTTGCGTTTGTTGGGTTCTGTTGGTGAGCCAATTAACCCAGCCGCTTGGGAGTGGTATTACAAAAACGTGGGTAACAGTAATTGCCCAATCGTTGATACCTTCTGGCAAACCGAAACCGGTGGTCACATGATTACCCCAATGCCAGGTGCAACACCGATGGTTCCAGGCTCATGTACGCTGCCATTCCCAGGTATTCAGGCGGCAGTTGTGGATGAAACAGGTTCTGATGTTCCCTGGGGTCAAGGCGGTATTCTAGTTGTCAAGAAGCCATGGCCATCCATGATTCGTACGATTTGGGGTGATCCAGATCGCTTCGTTAAGTCTTACTACCCAGCTGATTTCCAAGGGAAATACTACTTGGCAGGTGATGGCGCGATTCGTGATGAAAAGACAGGTTACTTCACCATTACAGGTCGTATTGATGACGTGCTGAATGTTTCTGGTCATCGTATGGGCACAATGGAAATTGAATCCGCACTGGTTGCTCACGAATTGGTTGCTGAAGCGGCTGTTGTTGGTCGTCCAGATGACCTGACTGGGGAAGCGATTGTGGCGTTCGTGGTACTGAAGGGCGCTCGTCCAGAAGGTGAAGAAGCCAAGAAGGTCGCTAAGACGCTGCAAGATTGGGTGGGTAAAGAAATTGGCCCAATCGCTAAGCCAAAAGACATCCGCTTCGGTGAGAACCTACCTAAGACACGTTCCGGCAAGATCATGCGTCGTCTGTTGCGTGGTCTGGCCAAGGGTGAAGAGCTTGCACAAGATACATCGACGCTTGAAAACCCAGCTATCCTTGAACAACTGAAGAATGGTGTCTAAGGAGTAAAAAACTCGGTGGTGCCAACTTGCCGGCACTACCGCCAAAGCAGCGAGGCAAGGGGAGACTAACTTTGCTACTCAAGACTCGGTTAAACCGGGCGTAAGGCAACACCAACGGTCAGTGCTTATTTCAAGTGCTGACCGTTGTTTTTTGTGAAAGCGAATCCGCATGCACGCTTTAAATGCACGACTCCGTTTTGTTCTGGCCGTTGTTATCTTGTTTATGTTGATGACCGGGCCATTTATTTTGACCGCCAGCATGATTTGGTTAGATGCGCATGACAATGAGCGTGAGCTGCTCAAGCAACTGATCGTGCCTCATTTGCCGCTTGGTGCGTTATTGACGGCATTAGGATTTATTTGCGGTGTGTCTGTTATTCGCTATCTGTTTAGGGAATATGTTGGTGGCCTGCTGCGGATGGCTGAACATTTGCGCTTACTGCTCGATGCAAACCGCCATTTCAAGATAAAAACAGATGGTCCTCCTGAAGTACGTGAGTTGGCCGATGCTGCCAATGCCTTGGCGTTACGGAGAAATGAGCTGACTGATAGTGTTCAAACACAGATCAATGAAGCCAATGGGCGGGTTGAGGATGAAAAAAATCGCTTGGCAGCACTAATTTCTGAATTAGCTCAAGCCGTTGTGGTGTGCAACCGTGATGGTCGAGTTTTGCTTTATAACCAACAAGCACGGCTCTTATTTTTGGCGATATCCGAAGGAGATCATAGTGGCAAGCAGCAGGCTGCTCATGGCTCCATCGGGTTGGGTAGATCTGTTTATGGTTTGCTAGACCGCCAACAGGTTGACCATGCCTTGGAAA
The DNA here is from genome assembly GCA_041179245.1 of Pseudomonadota bacterium. Lineage (GTDB taxonomy): Bacteria > Pseudomonadota > Gammaproteobacteria > Burkholderiales > Rhodocyclaceae > JBEGTT01. Next base: position 2,594 of record JBEGTT010000043.1, on the reverse strand, counting down.
TTATTGAGCACCGTCTGAGTATTAGTGGTCAGGCAACCCAAGCGAGCTTTGTCCTGACCACCCCACAAGGGCAGTTATTACGGGTGCAAATGGTCCCCGTGTTGGCCACTGAAAAATCTATGGTAGACGCTTTGGAACTCAATGGTTATGTGCTGAGTATTGAAAATATCACTCGCAATTTTGAGCATGAGTTGCAACGTGATCAGGCTTTCTCGCATTTGATTGGTGATATTCGTGCGCACCTGGCGCCGGTGCGAGCAGCGGTGCAGTCCTTGGTTGCCGTTTCTGAATCTCAGTCAGTGACAGAATCTCTCTATCAGGTGGAGCGAGAAATTTCAGGCGTTAGTCAGTGCCTAGATGCAGGAATGGTTGATTTTGCGCGCATGCTCAAATTCCGCTGGCCACTAGATGAAATGTTGGTTTCTGACGTTATCGCAGCGGCAAGACGTCGGATTGAGCAACGATTGAATTTGCTGACACAACAAGACGAAGCGGCAAATGAAAACCTCTGGATTCGTGCGGATAGTTACCATTTGGTATTTGCTTTGCAGTATTTAGCCTGCAACTTGCAAACGGCCTGTGATTTGCGATTTATTTCTTTCCGTCAGCACGGTACCGATGATCAGGTTTATCTGGATATTGTTTGGCAGGCACAGATGGTTTCATCAGAAACCGTGTCGATTTGGGAACTTGATTCGATGGTGGTTGGCGAAGAAAATTCCCCCTTGAGTTTACGTGAGGTGCTGCAACGTCATGGAGGGGAGATTCGTTATGGCCGTGATAAAACCAAACATGAGGCTTATTTGCGATTCATTTTTCCCAAAGTAATACCAGAAACGGTTCCCAATCGTGTAAAAGTTACTCGACCTGAATACTATGATTTTGATTTATTCCACTCTCGCGACAATGGCGATTTGCTAGATCGCTCGCTTAGGGACATTGCTTACACCGTTTTTGATACCGAAACGACCGGGCTTGAACCCTCCAAGGGAGATGAAATTATTCAGTTTGGCGCGGTTCGTTTGCTGAACAACCGAATTTTGGCGCAAGAAACATTTGATCAGTTGGTAGATCCACAATTTCCATTACCTCCAGCGGGTATTGAAATTCACGGTATTCGTGATGACATGCTGCGGGGCAAGCCGACCATTGAGGTTGTTTTGTCAGCTTTTCACGCATTTGCGACTGATACGGTGCTGGTTGCACATAACGCTGCATTTGATATGCGATTCCTCCAAATGAAGGAGTCTTCGACAGGTATTTGTTTTGGCCAGCCAGTCTTGGATACCTTGCTACTGTCAGCCGTTGTTCATCCCAATCAAACTGCGCATTCACTTGATGCGATTGCAGAACGTTTGGGTGTACCGGTGACTGCGCGCCATAATGCACTAGGAGACGCATGGGTCACGGCGGTTGTTTTCCAGAAGTTGGTACCGCTGCTTAAAGACAAGGGAATTAATACCTTGCGTCAGGCATTGGAAGCTTCCAAAAAAACTTACTTTGCTCGCGTAAAATACTAGGCTTATTACATAACAAAGTAGATTTCAAAACTTGGTAAGGAGAATATATTGGAACAGCAATCACTGACCTTGGGACAAGTTCAAGGGCATCAGGCAATGAAAAAACTGCTAGAGGATTTTCTAGTTCAATTTCCCCCCTTTTCGGAGATGTCACCGGAAAGCCTTAGCTACTTGGGAATCCACTTAAAACTCCGGATGTTTCCCAAAGGAACCGAAATTATCGGCCCCGATGCCGGTGCGGTTCGCCAGTTATACATTCTTGAAAAGGGCAAGGTGTTAGGCCAGCAGGTTAGTGAGCTTGCCGTGACCGAGTACACCCGGATCAGCGTACAGCCGGGTGAATGTTTTCCGATAGGCGCCGTGACAGCGGGGCGGCCATCTACCAACCGCTACACAGCCTTGACTGATACCTACTGCGCTATTTTACCCATTGAGAATTTTCGTCCGTTGATGGAAATGAGTCCGGAATTTAATTCATTCTGCACTCGTTATATTGCGGATTTACTCAATCAGTCTCGTCAGCAATTACAGGCTTTGTTCAGCCAGCGCGCTTCAGAACAACAAACCCTTAACGCGCAACTTTCTGGTTTGGTGCAAAAGAAAAACACCTTGGCCGTTTCACCGCAGGTTCAATTGAGAACCGCGCTCGAAGAAATGTCTAAAGCGCGAGTAAGGGCGCTTGTTGTGGTCGATGAAAAACAACGGCCAGTAGGTGTGTTATCGCGTTCCGATTTGCTAGATCGTGTGGTTTTGCCAGGGATTTCGCTTGAGGCACCGGTTTCTGATGTGATGTCGACTTCGCCCGTAACACTGGGGGATCATGCGACGGCCTACGACGCAATGTTTACGATGGCCAAGCAAGGGGTTAGCCAGTTGTTGGTGGTTGACCACCATGGTGCACTCATTGGTGCGGTTTCAGAAAAAGACCTGTTCGCGTTGCAGCGGGTTGGCTTGCAGCAGATTCGTTCGGCCATTGATACGGCTGAAAACGTTCAGGCCCTTCAATCTTCTGTGTCTGATATTCGTCGGTTGGCATTCAATATGTTGGCCCAAGGTGTCGGTGCTGAGCAGCTA
>JBEGTT010000042.1:0-10043 GCA_041179245.1 Pseudomonadota bacterium | reverse complement strand
CGTTTGAACTGGGGATGAGGGAATAGCCACCGAAGGGGCTGAAACTTCAACTGCTAATGAGGCCGAAGGGAAAACTGACATCGCTGTAATGACTAAAAAGCAAAATGACGAGATAAGTTTTATGGTTGATTTCATGGGCGAGGATTATAGCGTATCAGGCGGATTATTAAACCTTTTTTCCTTCACCCAAAAGCAAAAGGAACGGTAAAAACCGTTCCTTTTTAGTTCTCTGAAAGTCCTCAGGCTGATATGCCAACCGCGAGGACTTTTTACGGAGAGATTACTTCTTAGCAGCAGCCTTAGTAGCAGATGCACCAACAGCCTTAACTGTGGCGTTAGTTGCTGCAGCAACATTGGCTTCAGTCATTTCGGCAACTTGCTTGGCAGCCTTGTTCAGGTTGTCGAAAGCAGAGCTAGCAGCAGCGATAGCTGACTTAACGGCAGCAACAGCAACATCAGAACCAGCTGGTGCAGATTTAGTAGCCTTTTCCAACAGTTCAGCAACTTGCTTTTGGAAGTCGCCGTATTGAGCTTCAACAACTTTGCTCAGTTCTTCTTGAGCTTGTGCAGAAATTTCATAAACGCTACGTGAGTAAGCAACAGCCTTTTCAACACCTGGTTGTGCCAGTGTAGATTGAATAGAGATGGCTTCTTGTACGTCTTTAGCACCCAACAGAGCCTTGGTGTTAGCAACGCCGTCTTCCAAAGCAGCACGTGCTGTGTTCAGGTTTAGAGCAGCGATACGTTCTGCAGAAGCTAGTGCTGTGTTAGCAACAGTCAGCAGTGAGTCAACAGCAGCCTTGTTAGAGGCGGCAAATTGTTCTAGCGGTGCGAAAAAGTTAGTCATGGTTAAATCTCCAAAGATAAAAGTAAGAAACAAAAAATTAGGGTGCCTTGCTATTCAACTTATGGCCTACGGTGTTCTGTGGCGTTATTTCGGCGGTACCGTCTCTGCTAACGTTTGCTGCACCGCAACATGGATTGAATTATAGAGCCAAATTTTTATGTGTCAATACTTTTTGTTGCGCCGCAACAAAAATATTTAACCAACCAAAACAGTATGTTGCCTTGTTGCTCATTAGGGTTTTTGGATCTGCGTGCTGCCCCGCAGCAAAACGGGGCCACCTTCTTCTGATGGATTTGCTGGCTGTTGGCTTCGGGGTTGAAGAACCGCACGAACACGCGCAGGCATTGTTGGGGTTGCGGGTCGATCTTCAGGTGGATTGGCGTTAGCGCGATATTTCTCAGTCATGGAGTCATACCAGATATACCCGCCCTTGATGAGATCCTGACCACTCTTTACCCACGCTTGAGTAAACAGCTCTGCCACTTCGGTGCGCGTGTTGTATTCAATGCGCTCGGCCTCACCTTCTATGTAGTCCTGGCGACCTTCACGTTTCTGGCGAAAATAAGCCTTACCTTTGGGGCCGCCGGTGGCCACGCCACGCTGGAATCCTTGTGCGTCCTCCGTAATGACCATCTTGTTGGCCCGTATGGTGAGCGTGCCTTGTGTTAATAGCACGTCCCCGTCGAGTAATTGGACGTGCTGTTCATCGTCAACCGCTAGGCTGTTGGACTCAACGTTGATTGGTTTGTTGCGGTCTGCTCGTTCAGCTAGGCTTGCCTGAGAACCAATCAGTAACAAAATAGGAATAATCCAGTGCAGATTTTTCATGGTCAGGGGAAATAGTTAAGGGTGCAAAGCGGGTGGGTAATGCCCGCGTGAGTTTTGGTGCAGTACAAATAATTGACGATTGTTATCGAGGCTCATTCCGGTTCCTTTAAGCCAAGATTGACCGCGCTGTAGGGTGACGAAACTAGCCGTTTCGGCTTTTCCATCGTCAGGATAGACGGTTAGTGAGGTCATATTGCCCTGAATGACTGGCGTTTCTTGGAAGGCTGGGCGATGAATCAAAACATTGCCATTAAATTGAACGATGGTGGCAGCCCCGTTAATGTGCGCCATTTCCGAGTTGATGGTCGTTGTTGGGCCATTAGACTTGAAGTGCTGAAGTAGCGGCTTTTCCATCTGCGTACTGTCGTCATCCCGAAAATGCAAAATACGCGGCGATGTCAGGCGATATTTGATATTGCCATTGCCACCAATTTTAACTATTTCAGCTTGACTAACGATGGCGTCAGGTTTGTGGGGAGCCGCCCCTGCTGGTAACACATCTGGCGCTTGAACATACCACTGGAGTGCGTAGGTTAAACCAGCCAACAAGGTGGCGATGGTGAACGGAAAAATAGCGCTACTCAGGTTTCTCACAGCACACTCGCGGTACCGCTATCGGGATGGGGTACCAAATAGCGGGCTAGACTTTTGTCGAGTAAACCCTGTGCAGAAAGGATGAAATCACAGGCTTCTCGAACAGCACCTTGTCCACCAATTTTTGGGGCGATCCAGTTAGCCTTTGACTTAATCAATGTGTAGGCATTGCTTGGAGCACAGGAGAATCCACAGCTAAGCATGCAGGGGAGGTCGATCAGATCGTCCCCCATAAAGGCACAGGCCTCCCAGCTTAATCCATGCTGGAGGCGAATTTTATTCAGCACGTCGAGCTTGTTTTCAACACCTTGATGAAACTCATGAATGCCAAGATTGGCCGCTCTGGCAACCACACATCCTGATTTTCGTCCGGTGATGATAGCCACATGAACACCTACGTCCATCAGCGCCTTCAGGCCGTGTCCATCGAGGGTGTTGAAGGTTTTTAACTCTCGTCCATCATCCGTGAAATGTAGCGAACCGTCCGTCATGACACCATCAACATCAAAAGCGATGAGGCGAATTTTGCTGGCGCGTTGTTGTGCATCCATGGGGTATGTATTCCTTGGTAATCAGGGTAAAACTAAATTACCCGAGCCTTGAACAGGTCGTGCATATTGAGGGCACCAAGTAAGGTGCCGTCAGGGCCAACAACCAACATTTGATTGATCCGATGCTTTTCCATTAGCTCAACAGCCTCCACGGCAAGCCGGTCTGGCTGAATGGTGATGGGATGCTGACTATGGCGGGTTTGGCCGACACAGGCTTGGCGAAGGTCAACACCCTGTTCAAATGAACGCCGCAAATCTCCATCGGTGAACAGGCCAGTGATTTTTTGATCCGCTGATACCACCACCACTAGCCCTAAACCGCCTTTGGACATCGCCACAACAGCCTCAGCCATAGGCGTTTCAGCGGTAACGGTTGGAATATTTTCGGCTGGGCGCATCACATCTCGAACATGCGTTAATAGGCGCCTTCCCAAGCTGCCGCCAGGGTGCGAACGAGCAAAATCGTCCGGTCCAAAGCCTCTGGCATCAAGCAAGGCAACGGCCAAGGCATCACCGAGGGCTAATGCTGCGGTTGTGCTGGCTGTCGGTGCAAGGTTGAGCGGGCAAGCTTCCTGACTGACGGCTGCGTCAATATGTACATCAGCCTCTTTTGCCAGCGTAGAAGCGGGATTTCCCGTCATTGCGATCACCCGTGTTCCGTGCCGTTTTAATTGCGGAAGGATTTGTAGAAGTTCCTCTGACTCGCCTGAATTGGAAAGAGCTAGAAATACATCATCCCGAGTCACCATTCCTAAATCACCGTGACTCGCTTCACCTGGATGCACAAAATAGGCCGGCGTTCCCGTGCTGGACATGGTGGCGGCAATTTTTCGCGCAATATGGCCCGATTTCCCCATCCCACTCACCATCAGTCGCCCCTTGCTTTGGAGAATGAGTTCTACTGCCTTCGGGAACGAATCGCCTAAACGGGGAACCAAGGACAGCAGCGCATCCGCTTCAATTTGAAGCGTTTGCTGGGCTAGGGCAACGGCACGGGAGCCTGCATAGCTTGCTGTGTGACCTGAATGGGCAGATTTGTTTGGGTTCATACGAACGCTACGTTTATGATTGCGCCCAGTATACCATCCGAGCTTGTTGGTCCTGCGGCCACAACTTAGCGGGTTAGCCTTAACGTTTATCTTGTATTTTTCCTTGCATTTCACTTTATCTAACACTGTGTTTTCAATGATTGCCACATGAATATTCTCCAGTTGGTTCTCCTGCTATTAGGCGCTTCGGTTGTGGTGATCGTGCTTTGCCGTCGCGCTAATTTGCCGCCAGTGCTGGGATATCTGCTGGTAGGAACCGTGGTTGGCCCCAATGCGCTGGATTACATTCAGGACGAACAAAAAGCAGAGCATCTGGCTGAGTTCGGTGTGGTTTTCCTGATGTTCTCGATTGGCCTAGAATTTTCGCTCGCCAAATTGCACGCGATGCGTCGAACTGTTTTTGGCTTAGGCTTGCTACAAGTGCTTGTTACGCTGATGGTCGTCACAGGCCTTGGAATGTTGGGCGGGTTAACGTGGCAATTAGGGCTAGCTTTGGGAGGAGTATTAGCCATGTCCTCAACCGCAGTTTTGTCCAAGATGCTCTCGGAAAAGGGCGCATTGGAATTGCCGCACGGGCGAGAGGTGATGGGCGTTCTGCTGTTTCAGGACTTAGCGGTTGTGCCTTTGCTAATCATCATTCCTTCATTGGCGCGGTCGCCGAAGGAAATGGCTATTGAACTGCTCATCGCCGGCAGCAAAGCGGCGGTGGCACTGGTGCTGATTCTCTATCTGGGTCAACGCATTATGCGGCGCTGGTTTCACACTGTTGCAAAAGCTAGGTCATCCGAAATTTTTGTACTCAATGTGCTTCTGATTACCTTGGGCCTAGCCTATTTAACTGAATTAGCGGGTCTTTCTTTGGCGCTAGGCGCTTTTTTAGCTGGAATGCTTATCTCGGAAACAGAATATCGCTTGCAAGTGGAGGAAGACATCAAACCTTTCAGGGACGTTTTGATGGGACTGTTTTTTGTCACTATTGGGATGAAACTTGATGTCCCTGATTTGGTTCAAAATTGGGTGCTGGTGCTGGGTATCGTATTCGGCCTGTTGGTGATTAAGGCGGTGGTGGTTGGCGGATTATCTAAATTACTGGGTTCAACTCCGGGTAATGCCATTCGCTCGGGGCTGTGGTTGTGTGCCGGTGGTGAGTTTGGTTTTGTGTTGCTAGGGCAAATTGGTCACATGCCCATGCGCCTAGAGCAATCCATTCTGACGGCGCTGGTACTTTCCATGTTCCTAGCGCCGTTAGTGGTGCAGTACAGCGAAAAAATTGTGATGCGTTTTGTGGCCAGTGAATGGTTGCTGAAGTCGATGCAACTGACCAGTATCGCAGCTCAAACGATGGGGCACGAAGGTCACGCAATCGTGTGTGGCTTTGGTCGAAGTGGTCAGTATTTACAGCGGATGCTGGAGCATGAAGGGGTTTCCCATGTTGCGCTGGATATGGATCCAGACCGGGTTCGGGAAGCCGCAGCAGCGGGTGAAAGTGTGGTTTTTGGTGACGCTACTCGACAAGAAGCTTTGCTGGCGGCAGGCATTGAGCGCGCCAGTGTGCTGATTGTGGCCGTATCGGATCGCCATGCTGCGGAAAAAATTCTCCACCATGTTCAGGAATTGCGCCCAGATTTACCGGTGGTGGTACGAACACCAGATGACCGGGACATGGATCGCCTAAAGAAGGCCGGTGCGACAGAGGTAGTTCCTGAATATTTAGAAGCGAGCATGATGTTGGCGTCGCACGCCTTGATTCTACTTGGCGTGCCGGTGGGCAGAGTATTACGCCGGATTCGCGAAATTCGGGCGCAACGCTACCAAACTCTTCGAGGATTTTTCCGTGGTCAGTCTGATCGTGAAGAAGATGAAACACTTCAACCGCGACTTCATTCAATCCGATTGGTTGACGATGCTGATTGTGTGGGCAAAACACTCGCCGAACTGGATCTGTCTGAACTGAACTGCGAGGTTAACGCCATCCGCCGGCGTGGAATCCGGGCGATTGAACCTGCTCCGGAAACCCGCCTGATGGTCGGTGATGTTGTGGTGTTACTGGGTATCCCTGCTGATTTGATGACCGCCGAGGAACTGCTGATTCGAGGATAAACCCGAGAGATTCGGGATTACCCTCGCATCAGTTGTTCGCTACGGTGACTTTGAACTAGCTGCAATAAAGGAAGAAATACTTTCGGCGTACCGGCAACTACGTTGCCTGTATCTAGGTAGCTAGAGGCTCCATTCAAGTCGGTAATTAACCCACCGGCTTCGCTAATGAGTAATGCACCTGCTGCCATATCCCAAGGAGCTAGACCAAATTCCCAGAAAGCATCCAAGCGACCTGCCGCGACATACGCTAAATCTAGCGAAGCAGCACCAGGACGGCGCAAACCGGCACATTTCTGGCTGAGTTCCTTGAAGATACTCATGTAGCTGTCCACATGATCGAAGACGCGGTAGGGAAAACCCGTACCCACTAGAGCGTCTGACAATCGGATGCGTTTTGATACACGGATGCGACGGTCGTTTAGGAAAGCACCAGCGCCTTTGCTGGCGGTAAATAGTTCATTGCGGGTAGGGTCAAACACGACAGCCTGCTCAACTACATTGCCTTTGGCTAGTGCAATCGAGATCGCGTATTGGGGAAATCCATGAATAAAGTTGGTTGTGCCGTCCAGTGGATCGACAATCCACTGATACTCTTCAGCGTTCCCGCCTGTGCTTGTGCCAGAGATCTGTCCGGACTCCTCTGCTAAAATGCCGTAAGCAGGGTAGGCTTCCGTTAAAGTTTGGATGATGATGGCTTCTGCAGCCTTATCGACTTCGGTCACAAAATCGTTGGTGCCCTTGCTGTGAACCTTGAGTAAATCCAAGTCATTGGAAGCACGGTTAATGATATTAGCGGCGCGGCGCGCAGCCTTAATGGCAATATTGATGGCGGGATGCATAAATTGGGAAAGATCGTGACCGGCATGAAACAAAATACCGGGTGCTCCAACAGTAAAAATCAAAGCACGGATTAAAAGAAGGCCGGATTTTAATATGAACCCAAGGGAATTGCTCTCTTCTGTAAGAATTGTTCTTTGTCGACCTAGCCACCCTGGCAATATTGGGGCGGTTGCAAGAGCCATGAAAGTGATGGGCTTACACGATTTGCGACTGGTTCAGCCACGTCAGTTTCCTGACCCAGAGGCCGATACCAGAGCCACAGGGGCTGTTGACCTGCTAGCAGCAGCGCAGGTTTGTGAGTCATTGGATGAAGCACTGAGCGGCACTCAGCTCGCTTACGCTTTATCAGCCAGAGTCCGCGATTTAGGGCCGTTGCCTATGCAACCGCGCCAAGCGGTTAGCCAATTGTTACAAGCGGTTCAGCAAAATCGTTCCCCGGTGGCCTTGGTCTTTGGTAACGAAACCAGTGGCCTGACCAATGAAGAAATTCTCCGATGCCAGGCCTCGGTAACCATTCCGACTAATCCTGATTTTTCTTCTTTGAACTTAGGTTCGGCAGTTCAAGTGCTGGCCTATGAGTTACGAATTGCTGCTTTTGATGGAATGCCTACGGTTACCACGGTTGCAACCCCCACCGAAGTGGAGCCGGCAACGCATGATGCCATCGAAGGGCTTTATGGACATCTGGAGAAAGTGATGGTCAATACAGGGTTTCTTGACCCTCAACGCCCCCGCCGCCTCATGCCAAAGCTACGTCGTTTGTTTGGACGCGCCGGGCTAGACAAAGATGAGGTCAATATCCTGCGGGGTATTTTGTCCGCCACAGAGCACCCCACTGGCCATCGCTACGAAAGTAAAAATAATGTTTAAGAAAATTGCCACATTCGTCGCTGGATTCGTCGCCAGGTTGGGCAAATCCATTGGTGACATTGGCCCAATTCGTCATTTTCGTCATCTTCGTAGTTGGTGGCATGCCGGTGATCCTACGATGCAGCCCGGTGGTTATCGACAAGGTTTTGTTCGCTGCCTAAATGCTAAGGGTCTGCACAAGGTGGCTTACACCGAGTGGGGGGACCCCAAGAATCCAGAAGTATTGGTCTGTGTGCATGGCTTAACCCGTAATGGCCGGGATTTTGACGAACTGGCTCAGTCCTTGGCCCCTTTTTATCGGGTGATTTGCCCGGATGTGGTTGGGCGAGGGCAGAGCGACTGGTTGCCGGATAAAGCCGCTTATGGGTTCCAACAATATGTCGCCGATATGGTCACCTTGCTGGCCCGTCTCGGCGTGAAAGAGGTCGATTGGGTCGGAACCTCAATGGGCGGGCTGATCGGAATGACCTTGGGTGGTTTACCCAATAATCCGATTCGCAAGATGGTACTGAACGATGTTGGCCCCTTAATCTCCAAAGAGGCACTAAAGCGTATTGCGAGTTATGTTTCAGACAAGGGAAGTTGGGCAAGTTTGGAAGAAGCAGAAAAATATTTGCGCCAGGTTGGTAAACCCTTTGGCCCGCTGACGGATGCTCAATGGCTGCACATGGCCAGATATTCTTTTGTTCAAACTGACGAAGGTTCGTGGCGTTTTGGTTTTGACCCCGGTATTGGCGATCCCTTCAAGGCGGAATATCTGCTGCAAGATGTGAATCTTTGGCCTTTGTATGAAAAACTGGACATGCCTTTACTGGTTATTCGTGGCGCTGAGTCGGATTTGCTGTCAGAGACAGTCTGGCGGGAGATGGGGCGTCGAGGCCCCGGAGAGCAACACAAAGTGACCCTGCTGGAAATGCTTGGCGTGGGTCATGCGCCGATGTTTACTGATGAGGCGCAACGAGCGCCGGTGATTGAGTTTTTATTGTCGAAATAAGCAAACAACCCATTAAATAAAACCACAAATGGCCTACCAAAAACTGAATGTTCCCCAGCATGGCGTGTTGGATGCGTATCAAGCAATCCTCGACGAGCGAGGTTATGTTGCTGACGAAGCGCAACAAGCTGCTGCCAATCGGCTACAGCGCCTTTATGAAGAGTTGCTAACGTTTAAAGTTAAACGAAAAGGCCGATTTAGCCGTTTGTTATCTCGTCCTCAGCCGCCACGGGGTGTCTATTTCTGGGGTGGCGTTGGGCGAGGCAAAAGTTTTCTGATGGATTGTTTTTATGCCTCAGTGCCCTACGAGCGCAAACGTCGGATTCATTTCCACGCGTTTATGCAGGAAATTCATCGCGAACTGGAAAACCACCAAGGCGAGGCGGACCCGATGTTGCAAGTAGCGTTGGGGATTGCCAAAGAAACCCGTTTATTGTGTTTTGATGAGTTTCACGTTTCCGATATTGCCGATGCGATGATTTTGAAGCGCTTGCTGGAAGGTTTGTACGAGCAAGGCGTGGTGCTGGTGATGACCTCAAATTACCCGCCTGATCGCCTGTATCCAAACGGATTGCAGCGCGAAAACTTCCTCCCGGCCATTGCTTTGTTAAAAAAACAGATGGATGTGCTGGAAGTTGAAGCGGGGGTGGATTACCGCTTGCGAGCGTTGGAACAGGTTGAAATTTATCACTACCCAGCAGACCAGGCGGCTGAAGCCAAAATGCTTGATTACTTCCGTATGGTGGCCGGAGAAGAGGGGCAGCGTGGTGGTTCCATCAATATCCTTGATCGGGATGTGGCTACGCTTCGCCGGGCCAATGGGGTGATTTGGTTCGACTTCAAAACGTTGTGTGGCGGGCCGCGTTCACAAAATGATTACCTTGAAATCGCCCGTGCCTACCATACCGTGCTGCTGTCACATATTCCGCAAATGAACCAGCACCAAGCCTCCGAAGCCCGCCGTTTTACCTGGCTGGTTGATGTGTTCTACGACTGTAAAGTGAAGTTGATAGCAACGGCAGATTGCCCTGCTGAACAGTTGTACACACAAGGTACGCAAGCCAGTGAATTTTTCCGCACGGTGAGTCGCTTAACCGAAATGCACTCGAAGGAATACCTCGCTCAACCACATTTACAGGTCTAGCAGGACAAGCGGCCTTTTAGTTGGCTACTGCCTCCAGACAACTCGACCTGTTGTAATGCTTTAACCATGACACGAACGGCATGCTGGTGGCCGCTTGATAGCTCAGCTATATCACGCATCAGTTGGTAGTCATAACTTGGTCTAGGCTCCTCTGCTACCAGAGGGGCTGTTTCTTGACCGATCCCATAGCGCAGCCATTCAGTGGAAATACCAAACCATTGGGATA
>JBEGTT010000041.1:0-11525 GCA_041179245.1 Pseudomonadota bacterium | reverse complement strand
TGCGGCTGAAGAACGCAACATTCCGGCGATGCGTCTTAACGATGGCAATTTGGTTCAGTTGGGTTATGGCTCGTGCCAGCGCCGTATTTGGACAGCGGAAACTGATAGCACTAGCGCCATTGCAGAAGGCATTTCCCGCGACAAGGATTTGACTAAATCGCTATTGGAAATTTGTGGTGTTCCGGTTCCTGAAGGACGCTTGGTCAGGGGGGCCGCCGATGCTTGGGAAGCTGCCGAAGATATTGGCGTACCCGTGGTAGTGAAACCCTACGACGGTAATCATGGCCGAGGTGTGTTTACCAATCTGATGACCCGCGAACAGGTCGAAACCGCCTATGGCGTAGCGCTGGATGAGGGTAGTGGCGTTATTGTCGAGAAATTCATTCAGGGGGTTGAGCATCGTTTACTGGTTGTCGGTGGCAAGTTAGTCGCGGCCAATAAAGGTGATGAAGCCAAGGTGGTCGGTGATGGCAAGTCGACTATTTATGAATTGATTCAGTCCCAGATCAACAGTGATCCCCGGCGAGGAAATACGGAAGAGCATCCGTTAAACATGATTCGCGTGAATTCCGGCAGCCTGTTGGAAATTACGCGTCAAGGTTACGCAGATGAGAACGTGGTTCCAGCAGCGGGTATTGAAGTGATGATCCAGCGTTCGGGGAATCACGCCTTCGATGTGACCGATGAGGTTCATCCCGATACAGCAGAAACGGTTGCCTTGGCCGCAAAAATTGTCGGTTTAGACATTGCCGGAATTGATTTGGTCGCCACTGATATTTCCCGTCCGTTGGCAGAACAGGGTGCGGCGATTGTGGAAGTTAATGCAGGCCCTAGTTTGCTGATGCACATCAAACCGGCGGTGGGGAAATCTCGCCCGGTGGGTCAGGCCATCATCAATAATCTTTTCCCAGTGGACGACAATGGCCGTATTCCTGTCGTTGGCGTTGCGGGTAGTCATGGACGTACGTTGGTTGCTCGCTTGATAGCCCGTTTGCTTCGGCTTGGTGGACGGCAAACCGGGATGGCTTGCTCGGAAGGCTTATTCATTGACCAACGCCAGATTGAGCCTGGGGATCAGGCTCGCTGGGAGCCGGCGCAACGTCTGTTGATGAACCGCAACATTGAAGCCATGGTGTGTGAAACCAGTGAAACTCGGATTTTCAGTGAAGGACTACCTTACGATCGTTGTCAGGTGGGCGTTGTGCTGGGCATTGATCTGGAGGCTAAAGTTGAACCCGTTGAATCGCTCGGAACGGCCAAGCAGCGTTTTAACGCAGTCCGGACGCAGATTGATGTGGTGTTGCCAACCGGGGTTGGCGTGCTGAACGTCGAAGATGCGCTAGTGGTTGATATGGCCAAACTGTGTGATGGCGAAGTCATGTTCTTTGGCACCCATCCGGATCATCCTGTGCTGGTTGACCATTTGGGCAGTGGCGGCAGAGCGGTGACCGTTCGCCACGGGCATATCGTGTTGTGTACTGGTTTGGATTCTGTCGCATTGATGCCTGTTTCAGCGTTGCCTGTTGGGGACGCTGAAGACAATACCTTGCCACAGGTATTAGCGGCGACCGCAGCGGCTTGGTCCTTGAATGTTTCTCAGGATTTGCTCCGAGTTGGGTTGGAAACTTTCGATCAAACATTGCTGGCCCGCATCGCTGGTTAAGCCCTTGATTACCGAACAGAATTTAGGAATTTAAAGCATGGAAATTTCTCGTATCCGTGCCCTGCGTGGGCCGAATCTGTGGAGCCGCCATACCTCGATCGAGGCTATCGTGGCCTGTACGCCTGATGAATGCGCCTTGGATAGTCTGCCGGGTTTTGTCGATCGTTTGCGCGAACGTTTTCCGGAAATTGGCCACATTCTGCGTAACAGCGGGACGGAAGTTCGCCCATTGGCTGATGTGCTGCGTATTGCGGCCTTGGGTTTACAGGTGAGCGCTGGATGTACTTTAACGTTTAGCCGGACCGCTAAAACCATCGAAGAAGGTGTGTACCAGGTCGTGGTGGAATACAGTGAAGAAGCGGTGGGTCGGTTGGCTTTTGATCTAGCCGAAAAGTTGTGTGTGGCTGCGCTGAATGACACCCCTTTTGACTTGGATGGTGCGCTCAAGGAACTGCGGGATCTGGATGAAGATGAGCGCTTGGGACCGAGTACTGGCTCATTGGTCGATGCTGCGGTGGCGAGAGGCATTCCCTATCGCCGTTTGACCGGCGGGAGTCTGGTTCAGTTTGGCTGGGGCAGTCGACAGCGCCGGATTCAGGCTGCTGAAATGGATTGCACCAGTGCGATTGCGGAATCCATTGCCCAAGACAAGGATTTGACCAAGTTGCTATTACGTTCTGCCGGGGTGCCTGTACCGATGGGGCGGCCGGTTAAAGATGCCGAAGATGCTTGTCTGGCGGCAGAGGAGTTTGGTTATCCCGTGGTGGTAAAACCACTTGATGGAAATCAGGGTAAAGGGGTGGTGGTTAACCTCAAAAATCGAGAAGAGTTACTGGCCGGTTTTGCCGTTGCGCGCGAATTTGGTCGCCACATTTTGCTTGAGCGTTATTTGCCCGGTCAGGATTACCGCTTTTTAGTGGTGGGTAATCAATTGGTTGCTGCTGCGCGTCGTGACCCCGCTCATGTCATTGGCGATGGGGAAAAAACCATTGCTGAACTGGTGGCAGAAATTAACCTTGATCCCCGGCGCGGGGAAGGGCACGCTACTTCGCTGACCAAAATTCGGCTAGATGATGTGGCGCGTGCCACCTTGGAAAAGAAGGGCTATGCCCCGGATTCCATTCCGCCCAGAGGTGAGCGGGTGGTGTTGCGCAACAACGCCAATCTATCCACGGGCGGAACGGCCACCGATGTGACTGACGACGTTCACCCTGATATGGCTGCGCGTGCGGTCGATGCGGCTCGGATGGTCGGGCTGGATATTTGTGGGATTGATGTGGTGTGCGAAACGGTTCTAAAACCGTTGGAGGCTCAGGGTGGCGGTATTGTTGAAGTCAATGCTGCACCTGGCTTGCGAATGCACTTGCAACCCTCGTTTGGCAAAGGTCGTAACGTGGGTGAGGTGGTTATCTCGAATATGTTCGCACCTGGAGAAAATGGTCGTATTCCGATTGTGGCGGTTGCCGGTACAAATGGTAAAACAACCACGGCTCGCCTAATCGGACGCCTTTTTGAAGGTATGGGAAAACGGGTGGGTATGACTAGTACTGATGGCGTATACATCAGCGGAAAACGGATTGATAGCGGTGACTGTAGCGGCCCCAAAAGTTCTCGGAATGTCTTGTTCCATCCTAATGTAGATGCGGCAGTGTTTGAAACTGCACGGGGTGGCGTGTTGCGCGAAGGGCTGGGTTTCGATGTTTGTGACGTGGCGGTTATCACCAACATTGGCATGGGCGACCATCTGGGCCTGAATTACATCATGACGGTTGAAGAGTTAGCGGTTGTAAAGCGCGTTATCGTGCAAAATGTCGCCCCGCACGGTTACGGTGTTTTGAACGCGGCTGATCCCAATGTGGCGATCATGGCGGATGTTTGCCCGGGTGGCGTGATCTTTTTTGCGCGCGACCGGAATCATTCCGTGATTGCGATGCGTCGTGCCCAAGGTCGTCGAGTGCTATTTGTTGAAGGGAATGAAATTCTTGCTGTTGAAGGCGATTTTTGTGAGCGGATCGATTTAAATGAGGTGCCGCTGACGCGCAAGGGAACCATTGCTTTCCAGATCGAAAATGTCATGGCTGCAACGGGCGCTGCTTGGGCCTTGGGCATGAACTGGGAAACGATCCGGGACGTTTTGCGTAGTTTTGTCAGTGACGCAGCGACAGCGCCGGGCCGGTTTAATGTATTCGATTACAAGGGTGCCACCCTGATTGCTGATTATGGTCACAACCCGGATGCCATTGCTGCACTGGTGCAGGCCGTTGAGGAAATGCCCGCTCGTCGCCGAAGTGTGGTGATTAGCGGTGCGGGAGATCGTCGTGATGAGGATATTCGTCAGCAAACCCAGATTCTGGGTGCTGCGTTTGATGATGTCTGGCTGTATCAGGATGCTTGCCAGCGCGGGCGTGCTGATGGCGAAGTCGTAGGTTTGCTGCGAGAAGGGTTAGCTGGGGCTGCTCGTACCCGTTTTGTTGAAGAAATTCGTGGCGAGTTTCTTGCTATAGATCAAGCGTTGGCAAAGCTGGAAGCCGGCGACTTGTGTTTAATTTTGGTGGATCAGGTTGAAGAAGCCTTGGCCCATATTGCAAATCATGTATCGAATGCATAACTTGGACGTGTGATGTCAGAAGCTGTCATAAATTTAGGTCGTTGGTTTTTTCGTTTTACGTTTTTTAGCAGATCAGAATCACAGGCCGCGGTTCAGCGTTTGCCGTTGATTGACTGGGTTAAAGCGTTAGCAGCGCAGGCGATTGTGCTGCATCACCTTGCGCTGTATGGCCCGATGGCCCGAGTGGCAGGAGATCGTTACGCTAATTTGGTCTCGGTGTTTTATGAGTACGGTCTACTGGCAGTACAGGCTTTCTTGGTGGTTGGGGGATTTTTGGCGGTGCGCGGTTTGGCACCTGAAGGCCGACTGAACACTAAAACCCCCCTAGATATGGTGTGGAAGCGTTATCAGCGATTGGTGCCACCCTTTGCGGTCGCCTTGGTCTTAGCGGTCTTGGGGAGTTGGTTGGCTTCTCGCTGGATGAATGACGCATCCTTGATTGAGGTAGGCTCAATCAAGGAAATGGCGCACCGTTTTGGTACGCATCTGGTGTTGCTGCATAATATTTTGGGTGCCGATGCCCTAACCGCTGGGGTGTGGTACGTCGCTATCGATTTTCAGTTGTTCGCCATTTTATTGGGAACACTTTGGTTGTCTGAGCGTTGTTACCAACTCAAGATTAAGGCATTACCGTGGGCTGAAATACTGGTATTTACTGCAATGTTGCTATCTTTGTTGGTATTCAACCGCAATCCCGACCTCGATGTTTGGGGAATTTATTTTGTCGGCTCTTATGGTTTGGGTGCCATGGCCTATTGGGTATCCAAACGTGGTAATAATGCTTTGATGCTGACGGTGGTTCTGGCAGCATTTTTGGCATTGGCGGTTGAGTTTCGATTGCGGATTGCGGTAGCTGTTGTTGTCGCCATGTTGCTGATGTGGGTAAGTCAGCAAGAGAGTTGGTTGCACCGCTTGCGTTCGCGTTTAGTGGGGTTTCTATCCAAAATTTCATACGGCACTTTCCTGATTCATTTCCCGATTTGCCTGTTGGTCAATGCGTTCTTTGAACGCTTCGTTCAGCACAAGCCGTCGTTTGCCTTGTTTGGTTTATTTGTCGCTTGGATGCTGAGTATTGCGGCAGGGGCTTTATTTGAACGCTGGGTGGAACAACCGCTAAGGGGATAGACAATGAAAACCAAGGATATCGTTATCCGCAGTACACGCCTGCTCAAAGGCCCCAATTTCTGGACTGCCGTGTATGTGCCGATGATTGAGGCTTTGGTGGACATTGGAGAGCTGGAACAGTTTCCGTCGAATAAAATTCCCGGTTTATATGAGCGCCTTAAGGAATGGTTGCCAGGGCTGATCGAACATCGTTGTAGTCCAGGCTGCCGTGGCGGCTTTTTGATGCGTCTGGAAGAGGGAACTTGGCCCGGCCACATTCTGGAACATGTCACCCTCGAATTACAGACCCAGGCGGGTTTGCCGGCTGGTTTTGGGCGTACCCGCGAATCGACTGAATCTGGTGTCTATAAGCTGGTTTTCCAGACACCCAATGACATCATCGGCCAAGAGGCGCTCCACTCAGGTCGCAACCTGTTAATGGCGGCTATACAAAATCACACTTATGACGTGGAAGCAGCTATCCGGCGGGTTCAGTTGCTGGTGGATCGTCATTACCTTGGCCCTAGTACTGCCTATATCGTTAAGGCCGCACAGCGAAAAGGGATTCCCCATCTTCGTCTGGATGAACGTAGCAATCTCGTGCAGCTTGGTTATGGCAAGGCTCAACGGCGTATCTGGACGGCTGAGTCTGATCAAACAGGTGCTATCGGTGAAGCTATTTCACGAGATAAACCGCTGACTAAAAAATTGCTAAACGCCTGTGGTGTGCTCGTACCTGATGGTTGTACGGTGAAGAATGCTCAAGAAGCTTGGAAAATTGCCCAATCGCTAGGTTTGCCCGTGGTGGTGAAACCAGAAGATGGCAATCACGGGCGAGGCGTATTTACCAATTTGTTTACCGAATCTGAAGTGGTGGCGGCCTATGCTGTGGCTATCGAAGAGGGTAGTGGTGTGATTGTTGAACGTTACATCCACGGTAATGAGCATCGCTTGTTGGTGGTGGGTGGAAAATTTGTCGCTGCGGCCAAAGGTGAAGCGGAGTGCGTGATTGGCGACGGTCAGCAAACGGTCGCTCAACTCATCGAAAGCCAAATCAATGCAGCCGAACATCGTGGTCATTCCGAGCGGCATACCTTAAACCTCATTCGCTTAGGTTCTGCCGTATTGCTGGAACTAGAAAAACAGGGTCTGACGCCAGACTCTGTACCGAGTAAGGGCGAGAGTGTCTTGATTCAGCGCAGTGGCAATGTTTCTGTTGATTGCACGGCAGAGGTCCATCCTGATGTCATCGCAACGGTTGAGATGGCGGCTAAAGTGGTTGGACTGGATATTGCGGGGATTGATCTGGTCGCTGACGATATTTCGCAGCCATTAGCGGCTCAGGGTGGTGCGATCGTCGAAGTTAATGCGGGGCCAGGTTTACTCATGCACGCCCAGCCATCAGAGGGGGAACCTCGACCAGTGGGCGATTTTATTGTCGATCATCTGTTTCCCAATGACGGCAAAAAAAATAAAGGTCGCATTCCCTTAGTGGGTATTTCCGGGAGTTTTGGCAAAACCAGTGTGGCTAGAATGTGCGCTCGGGTTTTGCGGGCAGCTGGATTGAATACCGGTTTGGCCTGTACTGACGGCTTATTTCTGGGAGAACGTCTGCTGGCGACCCAGAATGGTGACAGCTATGCAGCGGCCCAGCGTTTGCTGGTCAATCCGTCGCTTGAGGCGGCGGTGATTGAAACCAGCGATATGCAGATTCTGCAAGAAGGTATGGCCTACGATTTTTGTGACGTCGGGATTGTGATGAATTTGCAACTTAATCCGGCCATTAAGCCTTTTGATTTGCACGATGAAGATGACCAGTTCAAGGTTCTGCGAACACAGGTGGATGTGGTTATTCCGAGTGGTGATGCGGTGCTAAATGCTGAGGATGTGCAGGTAGCGGATATGGCCCGCCTGAGTGAAGGCGGGGTGGTTTTCTTTGCACTGAATCCTGCGGATGCAGTTTTAACTGAGCACTGTGCCAATGGTGGTAGAGCGGTCACCATTCAAGATGAACAAATCGTCTGGCGACATGGGGAAATCATATCGCCTCTGATGCCAGTTGCCGATGTGCCTGTTCTACCAAATCAGGCGCTACATCATGCGCGCCAAAATGTGATGGCGACCTTAGCGATGGGCCAAGTGCTGGGGTTGCCGCTTGCACTTGTTCAGCAGGGTATTTACGGCTGAGGTAGTGATGAAACCACCTGAACCAACCCCGCATACTGAAAAAATCATGCTTCGTTATACCCAGCATGATCGGGATAGTGCAGGTCGCTTATATGTTTACCCAGTCCTGTCGCGCCGTGCCGGTGGTATTTCTTTGGGTATAAATCTGAATGTAAATAATGCCTGTAATTGGGCATGTATTTACTGTCAGGTGGATGGTTTGATTAAAGGTGGGCCAGACCCCATTGATATGCCTAGGCTAGAAGAAGAGTTTCAAAGTTTGCTGTCAGAAATTCTTGCCGGCGATGTATTTGTTGCCGAAGCGGCCCCTGAACATCGGGGGTTGGTTGATATTGCGTTTTCTGGCAACGGGGAACCCACCAGTGCTGCCGAATTTTCAGCGGTTGTTGAACTGGTATATCGGCTACTTGACACGCACCTGCCCGGCCACACCTTACCGGTTCGGTTGATTACCAATGGCAGCCTGATGCATCGGCCTGCGGTACAAAAGGCGATTGAATACCTCGGGCTGCGCGGTGGCGAAATCTGGTTCAAGGTTGACCGCTTATTACCCGATTCCAGCGTGCTGGTTAATGGGGTACCGCTGTTACCTGAGAAGGTAAAACAGAATCTATTAATCTGTGCAGAACGCGCGCCAACGTGGGTACAAACTTGCTGGTTGGGGATTGACGGACAGTCGCCGAGTTTGGCGGATCAAGCGGCCTATCTCGATTTCCTGCAAGCGGCTAAAAATCGTATTCGGGGCGTACTGCTGTACGGTATGGCTAGAGTGCCTGCAGGCCCTCAGGCGGCTCGCCTGTCCCGCTTACCATCTGATGAAATTGAACAGTTTGCAGCGCTCATTCGGGAACGAACAGGCCTTATTGTGAAAGTGACTCCGTAAAATTGGGGAAAGCTTGGCCAATAAATTAAGGTAAATAAAAAAGCTACTTTCGTAGCTTTTTTTGAATGCGTAATTAAAAACCTGATTAAGCGGCTTGCTTCAGCTTAGCTTTAGCAGATTTCTTTAGCGCTTTGTAATTTTCTGGATCATGAGCCTTGAGGTAGTCGATGATGTTTTGGTCGTCTTTGTTGATTTCCTCGATCTTGATTTCTTCAACAAAAACTAAGCGAACGAGCTCTTTAACTGGCTTTGGAATGTTGCGACCACTTTCATAGCGCGAACCACCACTTTGTGTAACGCCAACCTTCGACCAAAATTGCTGTTGGTTCAGGCCAAGACGGCGGCGGATATCGCGTGGATCAAATTTTTCAATGGTTTTTGATGTCGTGCTCATGGTTTTATCTCCTGATGTTGGGGGCAATCGTAGTTAATATTTCTATAACTTTCGTTATACGGCAAGTAGTATGCAGCATCATTTTTTTATCTGCAATAAATTTTGTAAGAAATGGCAAAGAAATGCGATTGATGTTTTTAATGTTTTGAGTTGGCGTATTTCTAGCAATCACCGCATCGGGTAGAATCCGTCGATTATTTTTCCCACTGAGAAACGTCCATGATTACAGGTTCAATTGTTGCGGTTGTGACCCCTATGCAGGCTGACGGAAGCTTGGATCTTCCCGCCTTGCGCCAGTTGGTTGATTTCCATGTGCGTGAAAAAACTGACGGGATTGTGATTGTTGGAACGACAGGGGAGTCACCGACGGTCAATGTGGATGAGCATTGCGAGCTGATTCGTGTGTCAGTGGAACACGCGGCAGGTCGTATTCCGGTGATTGCTGGCACAGGGGCGAACTCTACGGCAGAAGCGATTGAGCTAACTCGATTTGCCAAGCAGGCTGGTGCTGATGCCGTGCTGTCCGTGGTGCCTTATTACAATAAGCCAACACAGGAAGGTCTGTATCAGCACTTCAAGGCGATTGCTGAGGCTGAGAGCATTCCGGTCATTCTGTATAACGTTCCAGGGCGTACCGTTGCGGACATGAATAATGACACCGCTCTGCGCCTTGCGCAGATCCCGAATGTGATTGGTATCAAGGATGCCACGGGTAATTTGGATCGTGCTTGTGACCTGATTGATCGGGCACCTGAAGGTTTTGCGCTGTACAGCGGGGATGACATGACCTGTATGGCGGCGATCCTCTTGGGATTCCACGGCACTATTTCAGTGACAGCCAATGTGGCTCCTCGCCTAATGCACGATATGTGCGAAGCTGCAGCCCGTTGTGACGGCAAGCTGGCCCGTGAACTTCATTTCAAGATGCTGGGCTTACACCGTGACTTGTTCTGCGAAGCCAATCCGATTCCTGTTAAATGGGCGGTTGAACAGATGGGCCTGTGTGGCCCAGGAATTCGTTTGCCACTGACCACGATGACCGAGGCTAATCATGCTCGTGTTCGTGCTGCAATGGTGCGTGCTGGCGTTCTCGCCTGATTTGTGACCCAGAAAGAAATCTCCATGAAAAAGAAAATGCAGAAAATGCAAACTACGCCGCTCGCTATCGGTGGTATTGCGATGGCTTTGGTGGTGAGTGGCTGTGGCATCCTGCCGGATTCTAAAAAAATCGATTACAAATCAACTAAGGCCCAGACGGCACCTTCGTTGGAAGTTCCGCCTGACTTAAGCCAGGTCACTAAAGACGATCGATTTAAGGTGCCCAATCTGCAAGGTAAAGGTAAAGCCACTTATTCTGCGTATGCCGCTGAGCGCACACCAGAGGCTCAAACAAAAAACAGTTCCAGCTCCCTTCTACCGGTCGTAGATAAGGTTCGTGTGGAGCGGTCTGGGAATCAGCGCTGGTTGGTGGTTAGTATGCCGACTGACAAGGTTTGGGATAGCGCCAAAGAGTTCTGGCAGGAAATGGGTTTCGTCATCAATCTTGAGTTGCCCGAGGCGGGCATTATTGAAACGGATTGGGCTGAAAATCGCGCCAAGATCCCGGATGATTTCTTGCGTCGTTCCATTGGCAAGTTGCTGGATTCGCTTTATTCATCTGGCGAACGCGACAAGTTCCGCACTCGCTTAGAGCAAAGCAGTACGCCTGGGGTAACTGAGGTTTACATCAGCCATCGTGGCATGGAAGAGGTCTACACCTCGCAGGCCAAGGATGAAACTCGTTGGCAACCCCGTAAGCCTGATCCAGAACTAGAAGCTGAAATGTTGAGTCGATTCATGGTTCGTTTGGGATCGGATGACAAGCGTGCTTCAGCAGAAGTCGCTGCGGTAGCCATCGGTGCGAATGCTGATCGAGCGAGAGTGGTTGAGCAGCAAGGGGTGCCTTCGATTGAAGTACTTGATCAGTTCGATCGGGCCTGGCGTCGGGTTGGGTTGGCGCTTGATCGCGTTGGTTTTACTGTTGAAGACCGCGACCGTTCCAAGGGCGTTTATATGGTTCGTTACGTTGATCCCGATGCGAATAACCAGAAACCAGAAACACTTTTCTCAAAAATGGCTTTCTGGAAAGACAGTAAGAAAATTGTGGCACGCACCCAGTACCGTATTCTGGTTCAAGAAGTTTCGGGCAATAGCCGCGTCTTGGTACAAACCCGTGACGGCGAATTTGACCCATCAGAAACGACAGCGCGGATTCTTGATTTGCTGCTGGGGCAGTTGAAATAATCGAATCTGGTGTGTGAAAGACGAAGCCCTCAAGATGACCTCTTGAGGGCTTTTGGTTTATTCAATGCTGGCCAATAGTTAGTGCTTGGGATTTTCTTTCCAACCACCGCCCAGCACCTTAAATAAATCGACACTGGCAGCAAGCTGGTTTTGGCGGGTACTTAACCAAGCGACTTCCGCATCATTGGCGCTACGTTGGGTGTCAAGCAGATCAAGGTAGGCAATCGATCCTGCCGCATAACGTTTTTGGGCAATGTCTAGGGCTTTGCGAGCAGCTTCACGGCGAGCGCTTTGAGCTGTTTCTGCTTCACCGGTTTCGCGTAATCCCACCAGGGCATCACTGACTTCCTTAAACGCGGTTTGGATGGCCTTCTGATAAGCAGCGATGGCTTGTTGCTGCTGG
>JBEGTT010000040.1:0-7420 GCA_041179245.1 Pseudomonadota bacterium | reverse complement strand
ATTTGGCTGGCGTTTTTCCTGACGTTCTGGACGGTCTTGGCGCCCATTGCCGCGCGAATTTTCACGAGGAGTATCTTCGTGACCTTCTAATTTCTCTTCATTGCGACGGCTATCTCGACTACGGCCACGACCACCTCGTTCTTGGCGTTCTCGTCCATCCTGGCGCCCTTCGCGACGACCATCACGGCGAGGTCCACGTTCGTTCTTCGCTTTTTTATCAATTTCAGCTAGCGCTTCGGTTTTATTAGAACCCGTCAGCCAAGATATAAAACGACCTAAAAGTCCAGGTTTGCTGTCTTTAGATGCTGACTTTTGTTGTTCAGCAACTACAGGAGCCGGCTGTGGTGGTGCAATATGCTTAATAGCGGCTTCTTGGCGAACCTTGGTATTTTCAGGAGTGGGTCCGGACTTGTCGTTATCCTCAATTGGAATATCGACCATCTTGTAGGACGGTTCCCGCAGATCTTCATTATTCAGATCATCATGGCGCAGGCGAGTAATGCTGTGCGCTGGCGTTTCTAGATGGGTATTAGGGATCAGCAGGATAGTGACTTTATGGCGCAGTTCAATGGCTTGAATATCCTGACGCTTCTCATTGAGCAGGAAGGTGGCAACATCAACAGGAACTTGCACATGAACGGCTGCCGTATTGTCCTTCATGGCCTCTTCTTCCAAAATTCGGAGGATATGAAGTGCCGCGGATTCGGTAGAACGAATATGTCCCGTGCCGGTACAACGCGGACAAGGGATATAGCTGGTTTCAGCGAGGGCAGGGCGCAGACGCTGACGGGAAAGTTCCATCAAGCCAAAGCGACTAATTTTGCCCATTTGAACACGGGCGCGGTCAAATCTAAGTGCATCACGGAGACGGTTTTCGACATCGCGCTGGTTCTTTTGCGGTTCCATGTCGATGAAGTCGATCACGATCAAACCACCCAAGTCGCGTAAGCGTAATTGGCGGCCGATTTCTTCTGCCGCTTCTAGATTGGTTTTGACTGCTGTTTCTTCAATATCTGCACCACGGGTAGATCGGCCGGAGTTAACGTCAACGGCTACAAGGGCTTCTGTGTGGTCAATAACAATCGCACCGCCTGAGGGCAGATTAACCTGCCGGGCAAATGCGGTTTCAATCTGGTGCTCAATCTGGAAACGGGAGAATAGGGGAACGTCATCACGATAGCGCTTTACGCGATTGACGTTATTAGGCATTACCTGAGCCATGAAGGCTTGAGCTTGCTCAAAAATATCGTCGGTATCGATCAGTATTTCGCCGATTTCTGGCTGGAAGTAATCCCGAATAGCGCGAATAACCAAGCTACCTTCTTGATAAATCAGCAGGGGTGCTTTGTGTTCATTGGCGGCACCTTCAATGGCGCGCCAAAGTTGCAGCAGGTAGTTCAAGTCCCACTGTAGTTCTTCTACTTGGCGACCAATAGCAGCCGTACGAGCGATCAGACTCATGCCATTAGGTACTTCAAGCTGATCCATCGCTTCACGGAGTTCAGCGCGTTCGTCACCATCAACTCGGCGAGAAACACCACCGCCACGTGGGTTGTTTGGCATCAATACAAGGTGACGACCAGCCAGTGAAATGAACGTAGTCAGGGCTGCGCCCTTGTTCCCACGCTCATCCTTATCGACCTGGACAATGACTTCTTGGCCTTCTTTGATGGCCTCAGTTATTTTGGCTCGGCCGGCCTCAACGCCAGGCTGAAAATAGCTTCGGGAAATTTCCTTGAAGGGCAGAAAACCATGGCGTTCAGCGCCGTAGTCAATAAATGCAGCTTCTAGAGAGGGTTCTACGCGGGTGATAATGCCCTTGTAAATGTTGCTTTTACGTTGTTCTTTGGCGGCGGATTCAATATCGAGATCAATGAGTTTTTGACCATCGACAATGGCGACACGGAGTTCTTCCGCCTGTGTCGCATTAAAAAGCATGCGTTTCATTTATATGTACTCCAGAGCTCGGCTGTTGCCACGCGCAGGAATCACACAATCAGTTAGTTTGTTTCAGCAAGATAGGGCTAGAAATATTTTCCGTATTTGAGTGATTTTGGGAAAGATTGCTGAGTGAAAGACCGCCTGGTAGGCGATTTTTGATATCTGACAGTGGAACCCTTGCGTGCTTGTGCAGCGCGATTCGAGTAGTATCGCTACTTTAGGTGAGCAGATATAACCTGTTTTTCTCCGGGTTTCCGGTGTGCCATACGGGCTTGCATGGCGTGATGCAAGAACACTTTTACCATTCGGTACCTGATTGAAACTCTCCGGATACTGCCGAATCGGGTTGCCATTGTCTGGCAGTGCCACGAACACTAATAAGATCGGTCTTATGAATCCCGAGAAATTCCAAGCCTTAGGACAATTACTTGGTAGGTTAAGTTGATTGTCTGAGAGCAGTTGCCTGAAATGGCTGGCGTTTCCCGTTTGTTTCCCATTACCTGCGAAAAACCGGTGCAGTATATTGCAAAATGATACCCCTCAGTAAACATTCCGTTGAATACAAAAATATTGAATCTGACGAAGCCGGTCAGAGGCTAGATAACTATCTGATCCGTTGCTGCAAGGGGGTTCCCAAAAGCCACCTATACCGGATTCTTCGTAGTGGCGAGGTGCGGGTTAACAGCCGGCGCGTGGATGCCATGTACCGCTTGCAAGCAGGCGATAGCATCCGAATCCCACCCATTCGGCTCGCCCAGCGCCCTCAAGATGCGGTAACTGAACATGCAAAACAGCATGCAAACGTTCCTATCCTTTTCGAGGATGACGCTATGTTGGCTGTCAATAAGCCTGTTGGTTTGGCGGTTCATGGTGGAAGCGGGGTAAGTTTTGGTGTTATTGAATCATTACGCGCTCAACGTCCTCAGGCCAAATTCTTGGAATTGGCGCATCGCTTAGATAGGGAAACTTCCGGTATTTTGCTCGTTGGCAAAAAACGAAGTGCCTTAGTTGCGCTACACGACATGTTCAGGCTAGCAGGGCAAACGTCGGATAAACGTTATCTGGTGTTGGTTGCGGGGCGTTGGATGAATGATTGCCAACATATCCGGCATCCTTTGCTGAAATATCTACTGCCGGATGGTGAGCGACGAGTCCGTGTTTCCCCTGAGGGAAAACCCGCACATACTGTTTTTCGTTTATTGGCTCGTTGGTCATCTTTTAGCTTGTTGGAAGCGCAACTAAAAACAGGGCGAACTCACCAGATTCGGGTTCACTTGGCCAATCAGGGTTTTCCCATTTTGGGCGATGAAAAATACGGTGATTTTTCTTTAAACCGCGAATTGCCAAAGTTAGGCTTAAAACGCATGGCCTTACATGCGTGGTCGATGCAATTTCCCCACCCTGTGACGGGTGAAAGCGTTTTGTTGCAAGCGCCGCTGCCCGATGATTTTCGGCCATTTGTGAAATCCCTATTGCTCAAAGAGAAACCGGAATTCTGTGCCTCGGTTTTGAATGACATTCTTGATTTGAAAGCAGTAACACCATGAAATCGCCGCAAAACTCATCATTTGACCTGATTGTTTTCGATTGGGATGGCACCTTATTGGACTCGGCGGCTGCCATTGTGCAAGCCATTCAGTCCGCTAGTCGTGACTTGGGTGTTCCCGTTCCTTCGGACCATGCAGCACGTCAAGTGATTGGTCTTGGTTTGTCAGAAGCATTGCGTCAAGCCGTCCCGGATTTGCCCACCGACGCTTATCCCCAGATGGTTGAGCGTTATCGACATCATTATCTAGGTACAGACCATCAGCTCACCCTATTTGAAGGTGTTCGCGAGATGATCGAATCACTAGCGGCTCAGGGCGCATTATTGGCTGTCGCTACTGGGAAAAGTCGTCTTGGCTTAGATCGAGCATTGAAGCACAGTGGATTAACTTCCTATTTCTCAGCAACTCGTTGTGCCGATGAATGTCATTCAAAACCCCACCCGCAGATGCTGCTAGAAATTCTGGATACGCTTGATATTGCTGCTGACCGTGCCGTGATGGTCGGTGACACTTCGCATGATTTGAAGATGGCAAACAATGCGGGTGTGGCAGGAGCCGGAGTTTTGTATGGCGCCCATTTGCCTGAAGATTTACACGCCTGCCAACCCGCAGCGTGTTTTGCGACGGTTTCGGCGCTTTCTGACTGGTTGCATGGTAAAGCTGGTGTATTCTCCGAACCCTGAAATTTTTACTCTCGCTCTAACTCAATACCTCAAATAAAACGAACATGACCCAGCCACCGGATAACAGCCCAGAACCGAAAGAATCAGCGCCAGCAACACGGCAGGAAACACCGTGGGAACGCTCTGTATTGGAGAAATTGGCTTTCTCGGCCATTGAAGAACAACGAGCTCGCCGTCGGTGGGGCGCTTTCTTCAAAGTTTTCATGGCGGTTTACCTGGTTGCAGTGCTGATGGTGGTGACCGATTTTGGTAGCGGTGATGAGCAAAATAACGGTCCTCACACCGCGATGGTTTACCTCAAGGGCACGCTGGAGGAGGGGACTGACGCCAGCGCCGACAACTTAAACGCTGCATTACGGGCGGCTTTTGCTGACAAAAATACGACGGGCGTCATTCTTCGGATTAACAGCCCCGGCGGTAGTCCGGTTCAGGCGGGAATGGTCAATGACGAAATCCGCCGTTTGCGCCAGCTTCATCCCTCTACGCCGTTGTACGCCGTTGTTGAGGATTTGTGCGCCTCTGGCGGGTATTACGCTGCTGCTGCGGCGGATAAGATTTTTGTTAACAAAGCTAGTCTAGTGGGTTCGATTGGTGTGTTGATGGATGGATTTGGGTTTACGGGTGTTATGCAAAAACTAGGGATTGAGCGGCGTTTACTAACCGCCGGCGAAAACAAGGGGTTCTTAGATCCTTTTTCACCCCAAGAGAAACGCCAACAAGAACACGCCCAGTTATTACTTAATGAAATCCATCAGCAATTTATTCAAGTGGTTCGCCAAGGTCGTGGTAATCGACTCAAGGAAACACCAGAGATGTTCTCCGGCCTTTTATGGACGGGCACACAAAGTATTGAGCTTGGTTTGGCCGATGGTTTAGGAACCGTTGAAAGCGTTGCGCGTGACGAGATCAAAGCCGAAAAAATTATCGACTACTCGGTCAAGGAAAATATTGCTGAGCGCGTTGCTAAGCGCCTTGGAGCTAGTGTTGGCGTAGGGTTGGGAGCATCGGTTCAAAGCCTGTTTGAAGGCCGGATACGTTAAAAGGAATTTTGGAATATGAATCTACGTCAAAAATTAACCACAATGACAATTGGGTCTGTCGCTGTCTTGACCATTTTGTTTGCCTTGGCTTTGCAGTTTCAGCGCTACCAGCTAATGGAAGATCGGCAAGACAAGGTTAGAAATCTTGTCGAATCGGCCCAAACCATTGTGGCTTATTACGCAGGGGAAGCCAGTGCTGGGCGAATGGGGACCGAGGATGCCCAAAAAGCGGCACTGAATTCAGTTCGAGTCATGCGTTATGACAAAACGGAATATTTCTTTGTGCAGGACATGAATGGGGTGATGTTGATGCACCCCATTAAGCCTGAGTTAAACGGCAAAAATTTGCTGCAGGTGAAAGATAAGGCAGGAAAAACGCTATTTGAGGAAATGCGCCAGGTTGTTAAAGCCTCTGGAAGTGGTTTTGTGTCTTACCAATGGCCTAAGCCAAACTCAGACGTTGTGGCCCCCAAAATTTCTTTTGTCCAAGGTTTTGCACCTTGGGGTTGGTCAATTGGTACCGGGATTTATGTTGATGATGTGGATGCTAAATTCCGGGAAACATCCGTTTGGCTATTCGGTATTGGAGTGCTCATTGCGATCTTGTTGGGGGGAGGCATGTTCCTCCTGTCACAGAATATTCTGACCACCTTGGGGGGAGACCCTGCAGAGGCGGCAGCTGTTACACAAAGAATTTCTATGGGAGATTTAAGTACAGATGTTCTGATCAAACAGGGCGAATCAAAGAGTTTGATGAGCAATATTCAGCGAATGCAGGAAACATTAAGAGGGATGATTAAGTTGATCTCCTCGAATGCGGAGCAGGTTGCTTCCGCTTCACGGCAGCTCCAAGGACTTTCCGAAGGGGTGGCTGATCGTGCAACTCGGCAGAGTCAATCTTCTTCAACCATGGCAGCCGCAATGGAAGAAATGTCGGTTAGTGTCACCAATGTCAAAGGAAGTGCCAGCGAGGCCTACACCATATCCAAGGATGCGGGTGAGCTAGCCGATCTAGGAAGTGCTGTAATCCACAATGCCACCGCAGAAATGCTGAAAATTTCTGAAGCAGTACAGTCTTCATCCGTGATTGTTCAGGAACTCGGGGTTCAATCGAATCAGATTACTTCTATCGTCAACACCATCAAGGAAATTGCCGATCAAACCAATCTGCTGGCTTTAAATGCGGCCATTGAAGCGGCTCGTGCGGGTGAGCAGGGACGTGGTTTTGCTGTTGTGGCTGACGAGGTGCGTAAGTTGGCAGAGCGTACAGCCCTGTCGACGACCGAGATTGCTGGGATGGTTGAGAAGATTCAACACGGAACCCAGAGTGCGGTTAATGCCATGCAAGCGGGTGTTAGCCAAGTAAGCAGCGGCGTTCAGCTGGCTAACGAAGCCGGTGAATCGATCAATCGGATTCGTGAAGGTGCCCAAAGAGTGACTGAAGTCGTGAATGGGATTAGTGAGTCCATTCATGAACAAAGTTTGGCGGGTGAAGATATCACCCAGCAATTAGGTCAAATTGCAGAAATGTCCGAAGAAAGTGCCAGCGCCATTCGGGATACAGCAAGTGCAGCTCGACACCTGCAGCAGTTATCAGCATCCTTGCATCAGGCCATCGGGAAGTTCAGAGTTTAGCTATTTAATTAGCGAGCAGCCTTGGCCTGTGTTTTGAGTTGGTAAATCAGGTCAAGTGCATGGCGTGGTGTGAGTGCATCTGGGTCTGTTGTTTCCAGTGTTTCAAGCAACTTCAATATTCCGGTAGGCAACTCAGCGGTGAGTTCCTCCGAATATGAAATAGGTGGGGCGTCGAGGAATAAATCTGGCTGATGGTGCTGCTCAAGCGCTTTTCTTTCCAGCGTTCGTAATTGTTTACGCGCGGTTTTTAGTACGGTAGTTGGCATGCCGGCGAGCGCAGCGACTTGAATACCGTAACTCTGGTTGGCTGGCCCTTCCTGAACCCTGTGCATGAAAATAATGCGTTCCCCATGCTCAACTGCATCGAGATGAACATTGGCTAGCTGGGGATACTCCTGAGCGAGTTGGGTCAATTCAAAATAATGAGTGGCAAATAGGGTCAGGCTTTGGGTCTTTTCGACCAAGTGGCGGCAAATGGCAAAGGCCAGTGCTAAGCCATCAAAGGTCGAGGTGCCGCGCCCAATTTCATCCATCAAAACCAGACTGTTAGGGGTGGCGTTGTGCAGGATAGCAG
>JBEGTT010000039.1:0-3571 GCA_041179245.1 Pseudomonadota bacterium | reverse complement strand
ACGCCGGTTCAGGAAGCCGCTGTTCTGGCCCAAGCGCTGCCTTACATCAAGAAATTTCACGGCAAGACTATCGTGGTGAAATACGGCGGCAACGCCATGACCGACGAAAATCTAAAACGCCGGTTTGCCCGTGACGTGGTGTTACTGAAGCTGGTCGGCATGAATGTCGTGGTCGTGCACGGGGGCGGGCCGCAAATTGAAAGCTTACTGAACCGCATAGGCAAAAAAGGCGAGTTCATCCAAGGCATGCGTGTCACCGACGCCGAAACTATGGAAGCGGTTGAGATGGTGCTCGGCGGCCAGGTCAATAAAGAAATCGTCAGCCTGATCAACCAGCAAGGTGGCAAAGCAGTCGGCTTGACCGGTAAAGATGGCAACTTGATTCACGCCAAAAAACTGCTGCTACCGAATAAAGACAATCCCGAAGAAGGGATTGATGTCGGCCAAGTCGGTGACATTACGCACATTGACCCCTCTTTAATTGCTTATCTGGAAAGCGGTGGTTTTATCCCGGTCATTGCGCCGATTGGGGTGGGCAAAGCGGGAGAAACCTACAACATCAACGCGGATGTCGTGGCTGGGAAAATTGCCGAAGTCTTGAAAGCCGAAAAATTGGTGCTACTCACTAACACGCCTGGCGTTTTAGACAAGAATGGAAATTTGATCACCGGCATTACGCCAAAGGATATCGACGACATGGTCGAAGATGGCACCTTGTCCGGTGGCATGTTGCCGAAAATTGGTTCAGCGCTTGACGCAGCCCGTAACGGTGTGAAGAGCGTGCACATCATCGATGGTCGCGTAGAACACGCGCTGTTACTGGAAATTCTGACCGACCACGGCGTCGGCACGATGATCCGCAGCCACTAATAACCAAAACTCGGCCAGC
Organism: Pseudomonadota bacterium; assembly: GCA_041179245.1. Lineage (GTDB taxonomy): Bacteria > Pseudomonadota > Gammaproteobacteria > Burkholderiales > Rhodocyclaceae > JBEGTT01. The sequence goes on along the minus strand of JBEGTT010000039.1, from coordinate 2,682 downwards.
AAATTGCCCGTGAAATCGCGAACTTGGTTATTCGACCTCGACAACGTGCTTCACGATGCAAACCCGCATATCTTTCCGCACATCAATCGATCGATGCAGGAATACATTGAGCAGCACCTGAATCTCGATAGCGACCAGGCAACTGCGCTTAGGCAACACTACTGGGAACGTTACGGCGCGACCTTGCTCGGTTTGGTTCGCCATCATCAGATTGACCCCCACCATTTTCTGCACGCCACCCACCAGTTTGACGACCTGAAATCTGTCGTTCGGCACGACCCCAAACTACCGTGGGTGCTTCGTAAGCTAGCGGGCCGAAAAATCATTTTTTCCAATGCGCCCAGAGCATATGCGCTGGCCGTGCTCGACATCATCGGCATCCGACATTTTTTTGATGCGATCTACACGGTTGAAACCCTACGTTTTTCTCCCAAACCCTCAATAAAGGCTTTCAGACGACTACTTGGCAAGGAACGACTTCGACCACAAGATTGCGTCTTTGTGGAAGACACTTTGGCAAACTTAAAACCCGCCAAGAAACTGGGCATGAAAACCGTGTGGATCAGTCGCCAGTTACGCAATGCACCCCATGTTGATTACAAAATCAGCAGCCTAAGCAAACTCCCTAAGCCACTCACAATAAGTCCAATTAAGCCTGTTATAAATCATTGACACGCTGAGGGCGAACTTCTACCATCGCCGATCTAGTCAACTAGTGGACGGCAGGTGTCTGCCCACCCCAAAACAGAAGCCATAATGGTGGGATCTTCTGTTTTTATTCCAACCTAACCACCTTTACAGGAGCGTTCGATGTCTAAAGCCCCCATGCGTGTTGCCATCACCGGTGCAGCCGGCCAAATCGGTTACAGCCTGTTGTTCCGTATTGCCTCCGGCGAAATGCTGGGCAAGGATCAGCCCGTCATTCTGCAATTACTCGACCTGCCACAAGCCCAGAAAGCAGTGCAAGGCGTAATGATGGAATTGGATGACTGTGCATTCCCATTGTTAGCCGGCATGGTTGCCACTGATGATCCAAATGTCGCATTTAAGGATGCCGATGTCTGTTTGTTGGTTGGCGCCCGCCCACGTGGCCCAGGTATGGAACGCGCTGATCTGCTGACCGCCAATGGCGCGATCTTCACCGTTCAAGGCAAGGCAATCGCTGAAAACGCCAAGGAAGATGTCAAGGTTCTGGTGGTTGGCAATCCTTGCAACACTAACGCCTACATCGCTCGCTCTGCAGCAATCAAGGTTGGCCGTACTAACCCAGCTAACTACCACGGTATGCTGCGCCTGGATCACAACCGTGCACTGACTCAATTGGCTCAAAAGGCTGGTCGTGCCGTTTCTTCTTTGCAAAAACTGGTTGTATGGGGTAACCACTCTCCTTCTATGTACGCTGACTACCGTTTTGTAACTTCCAACGGTGACAGCGTTAAGTCCCTGATCAACGATGCCGCATGGAACAACGACGTGTTCCTGCCAACCGTTGGCAAGCGTGGCGCAGCGATCATCGACGCCCGTGGTCTTTCTTCTGCCGCTTCTGCTGCTAACGCTGCTATCGATCACGTTCGTGACTGGCACCTTGGCTCTGACGAATGGGTCACTATGGGCATTCCTGCACCGGCTGACAACGGCTACGGCATCCCTGAAGGTCTAGTATTCGGTCTACCATGCGAATGCAAGGGCGGCACTTTCACCCTAATCAAGGGCTTGGAAGTTGATGAATACTCTAAGGGCAAGATTGCAATCACCCTGAAAGAACTAGAAGACGAACGCGCTGCTGTTGCCAGCATGCTGTAATTCGTTTTTCTAGTCACAGAAAAGGGAGCCTCGGCTCCCTTTTTTCTTGCGCTGATTTAGGCTTTATCAGGCCGGCAATCCATCTGCCGTAAATACACCTTCAAACAAAGCTGAACTTAGGTAACGCTCAGCGGAATCGGGCAGAATCACCACAATGGTTTTTCCTGCATTCTCAGGCTTCTTCGCCAGACGCACAGCCACAGCAACCGCTGCACCACAGGAAATGCCGCCCAGAATCCCCTCTTCTTTGGCCAAACGGCGGGCATATTCGATCGCATCCTCATTGGTCACTTGCTCAACCACATCGACCACACTCAAATCCAGCGTATCAGGAATAAAACCAGCACCAATCCCTTGAATCTTGTGCGGCGCCGGTTTGATTTCTTCACCCGCTAATTTTTGCGTCAGAACAGGGCTAGCCGTTGGTTCAACCGCAACAGAAATCAATGGGGCCTTACGCGTATTTTTGAAGTAACGACTAACGCCGGTAATCGTGCCGCCAGTACCCACGCCTGAAACGAAAATATCAACCTTGCCATCGGTATCTTCCCAAATTTCTGGGCCAGTCGTGGCTTCGTGAATCGCTGGATTCGCTGGATTTTTAAACTGCTGCAGCAACACATATTTGGGATCGGAAGCCGCAATTTCCGTCGCTTTAGCAACTGCACCGTTCATCCCCTTTGGCCCTTCGGTTAAAACGATCTTCGCGCCCAAAGCAGTCAGTAATTTGCGACGTTCCACGCTCATAGTTTCGGGCATGGTTAACGTCAGCGGAATGCCTTTCGCAGCAGCCACAAACGCCAGCGCAATGCCGGTGTTGCCGCTAGTCGGCTCAACCAATTCTTTACCAAGGCCAAGCAATCCCCTTTGCTCAGCGTC
>JBEGTT010000038.1:0-3354 GCA_041179245.1 Pseudomonadota bacterium | reverse complement strand
TAATGGACGACTCAAACTGGCCTGATAAATACTGCCGCTCATTGCTGGCATCAATGATGGTTCTGGCGGACGAACCGTCATAGGCTGCGCAACGCGCGTTGCCGGCACGGTGGAGCAGGCGGTCAAAGTCGTAACGGCAATCACTGCGGCAAATAACGGCAAATTTTTCATGGCCATCTCCTTCTTTTTCTTATTTAGAACTTACTATTTACTGGCTTACAACTGCGTTAGTCTTCCTAACATCGCGTCGGAGGTTGATACCACCTTCGAATTCAACTCATAAGCGCGCTGGGTTTGGATCATGGTCACTAATTCCTCTGCCACATTGACATTCGAGGCTTCAACCATCTTCTGGTTGAGTAGACCAGCACCATTCAAGCCTGGTGTATTCGGTGTAGCAGCCCCACTTGATGCAGTTTCTAGGAACATGTTTTCGCCAATACTCTGCAGTCCCCCGGCATTCACGAAGGTGGCCACCTGCAAATTCCCAATCTGGGCTGTCGTGGGCGAAGGCGTTGCTGGCTGAGTCACACTCACCGTGCCGTCGCGGGCAATAGTGATAGAAAGGGAATTCGCAGGAACTGTAATTCCCGGCAACAGTACATAACCTGACGTAGTAACAATCTGGCCCTGATTATCAAGCTGGAATGAACCATCCCGTGTGTAGCCGGTGGTGCCATCAGGCAATTGAATCTGGAAAAATCCATTGCCATTGATGGCTACATCTAAGTCATTACCGGTTTGCTGGAGTGCACCTTGCGTAAACAGACGCGCTGTAGACACCGGCTTAACCCCAACACCCAGTTGCAAACCATTTGAAAACTGAGTTTGTTGGGACGACTGCGCCCCTGGTTGACGGAGATTCTGATAGAGCAAATCTTCAAATACCGCCCGTGATTTTTTGAAACCGTTAGTGCTGACGTTGGCCAAATTATTGGCAATCACATCCATGTTAGTCTGCTGGGCATCCAGACCGGTACGGGCAATCCATAGGGAACGAATCATGGTCTATTAGGTTTTCTTTTATCAGTTCATGGACAACAGCTGGTCAGCCTGTTTGGCATTAGAGTCTGCGGTTTGCAGTAGCTTGATTTGCATTTCAAATTGACGTGACAGACTGATCAAATTAACCATCGTATCGGCCACGTTTACGTTACTTCCCTCCAACGCCCCCGGCGCTATTTTTACGCTTTGGTCGACATCAGCAACCGTCCCACCCGGCAAGCGGAAAAGGCCATCCTCACCCCGTTCCAAACTACCTTCAGGCGGATTAACCAGTTTCAAACGTGCGATGGCATTGACGTTATTGATCGTGCCGGTTAGAGGTACGACAGAAACCGTTCCATCGCTACCAATTTCGACTTTATTGTCCGGGGGAATGGCAATCGGACCACCATCACCCAAAACCGCATAACCAGATTTAGTTTGTAGTGTTCCATTGACGTCGATATCCAAAGACCCCGCACGGGTATAGGCCTCTGTCCCATCCGGTAACTGAACTGCCAACCAACCCTTTCCTTTGATCGCCACATCAAGCTCACGCCCAGTGACCATCAATGGGCCTTCCTGAAATTTGGTGGCTACCGATGAATCGACGACAAACGCCCGCGTGGGCATCGCTTCGCTCAGAATCGGTGCCGCTTGAAAACGATGCTCCTGCGCACGAAACCCCACCGTACTCACGTTCGCCAAATTATTTGCCACGCCAGCCTGCTGCTTGAAAACATGCTTGGCGCCGGACATGGCGGTATAAATGACACGATCCATTTCAGCCCTTAATTTCTTGGGTAATCAAAGAAATATTTCATTCAATTAACGCAGGTTCACTAAGGTTTGCATCACCTGATCCTGCGTCTTAATCGTCTGCGCATTGGCTTGATAGTTACGCTGTTCAATAATCAGGTTAACGAGTTCCTTGGTCAGATCTACGTTGGAATCTTCGACCGCATAAGACTGTAGAACACCAGCAGAACCCACTCCGGCATAGTTGGCAACCGATGAACCAGATTCCAGCGTTTCAGCCCACTGATTATTTCCCTTATTTTGCAACCCATTGGGATTGGCAAAGCTAAACAGAGGAATCCGAGCAATATTGCTCGTCTTACCGTTATCGTATTGGGCTTGGACATTCCCATCGGCATCGACATTCAAGCCGGCCAACTTCCCTTTGGGATAACCATCTTGAGTCATTTTGTCGACTACATACTGACTGTCGAACTGCGTGAGATTCCCAAGATTAAGGGTCACTGCCATTGCGTTAACTTGATTTCCATTAGCGGTCCCACCGATGGAGCTAACACCAGGAGTTCCTGCAAAATTAACGGTCATGAAGTTCGCGGCAGGTGTAACAGCCCCAGTTCCAGCGTCTGTGTACACAGGTGGATTGCTTTTGCTATCAACGTTGTACACCGTGCCTGTTGTTTGGTTAGTAACCGTTGACAACAAACCGTTAGCATTAAACGCCAACGTAAACTTTTCCGGGGCTTCAAGTGGCGCACTTACCGTCTGACCCGTTACAGGATCAACCACTGTAAGCGGCGCTCCGGTCGTAACATTGGTATCGCTCAACGTCGTAAAAACATCCCAAGTATTTGCCGCTGTCTTGGTGTAATACGTCGTTAGTGAGTGTGCTGCGCCCTGAGAGTCATACACATCCATCCCACGGTTAAAGCTCGCGCCAGAATAGGTACTTGGCGTACCCGCCGTCGGGATAGTTCCGGTTAATGCTTGAGAATTTAAATTTGCCAGCGTGGTCGTCGCTGTCGTTGCTTTCGGCACACCAACGCCTATATTGACATTAATGGCTCCCAGATTAGTCCCAGAAACGGCAGGAATTGTTCCGTTTGCGCCGACTTGAACCCCTAAAAGGGCCAATCCTTGATCATTAATAATGAAGCCATCTTTACTCAGATGAAACTGACCATTACGGGTATACGTTTCGGCACCACTTAAAGTCCCTGTTGAACTTTGCAAGCCCCCAAGTCGATAAAATCCTTCACCGTTTATACCGATGTCCAATGCGTTGGAGGTAGCCGTCATGTTGCCTTGCGTAAATTGTTGCTGAACTGCCGTTACGTTAACGCCCAAGCCAACCTGCCCACCACTGCCCGCCAACATCGATGCCGCGAAGACATCACCAAAATTCGTACGCGATGACTTGAAACCGACCGTAGCTGCGTTGGCAATATTATTCCCGGACACATCCAGTGCCTTGGCTGCCGCGTTAAGTCCACTAATACCTTGTTGGAATGCCATTTTTTGTCTCCGCTTTTTTAGAGTATTTGCTTAACGCTGTCGTATGTCACTTGGCTACCATCACCCAATTCCAGCTTCATCCCATCGCTATTCAGGGTG
>JBEGTT010000037.1:0-6499 GCA_041179245.1 Pseudomonadota bacterium | reverse complement strand
CTAACACTGTCTTCGATTGAATCGGCCCCATTACCCGACAATACGCCGGTGGATATGGAACGTTTACTCCACAAACTCCAGCGTGATGCTGAAGCCCTCTCTCAGGGAAAACATCACATAGAAGTGATAGCCGACTACGAGCAGGATATTTGTGGGGTTGAGAGTGAACTGGTCAGCGCCTTTAGCAATCTGGTGGCCAATGCCATTCGTTACACCCCCGCTGGTGGCACCATCCGTATTATCTGGAAAAAGGCGCCCCTCGGCATTGAGTTTGCGGTTGAAGACACGGGGATTGGTATCGACCCAAAACATATTCCCCGCTTAACAGAACGTTTTTACCGGGTTGATCGCGGCCGCTCTAGGGATGTCGGCGGAACCGGATTGGGGCTAGCCATTGTTAAACACACGCTGCAACGGCACCAAGCGCTATTGGATATAAGCAGCCAGATTGGCCAAGGCAGTCGCTTTTCTGCCCTTTTCCCCACTCAGCGATTAAACCGATAGCCCAAAATCTCAGCCACTGGCTTTAATTAAAGTTATCCCAAAAAACTCCGTTAGTTGTCATTCGATACTGATGATTTCTAGCAAGGAGTTCAATATGAACACTTCATGTGCACACTGCAAAAAGCTGCTTACCGCAAGCGAGGAGCATTCTGGTTTTATTTGCCGTGAATGCGAAAGTAAGTGGTGGGCAACGATGCAGTCTTGGTATGTAAACAATATCAACTTCATCTTACAAAGAAGACAAAGTTATTCCAGAGTTAGGCATTAGGTTCTCAGATTAGCGCTGGGGAACCTTCTTGCCACTGATTTCTTCCGCACGTTTTTCAAACGCGCTTGAACTCGCTAGAAATTCTTATAAGGAAGTTCAGCGGGAGAAACGCGAGAGAAACGAAGGGGCCGCTGGGGAAACGCAGCGCAAATCCTTTAAAGAGATATTTGCTAGCGCCCTTGGAAGTAGCCCGCTTGGCGCACAAGCGACCGATGAAACACCTTCATTTGATACGGTTAATCCGGTTGTACTACCGGAGGGAATGCGGTCTTTCTCGGACACCATTCTGCAAAATTTGATCGCCACAACCAGAAGTAATGGCGTGCAGTTTTTTGAACAAACTGCCCAGCGCCCTGACATTCAGAGTCTAAAGAATCATGATGAAGTGCAGCACTCCAATATTGAACAGGTGCTCAGTTTTCTAAACGACTCTAGGCGTTTCTCTTTTGTATCAGACCAACTGAACCAGTAGCTGCCCTAGTACGCACTCACATCCCCCAAATAACCGGCTGTTTTGCCGTTCGTGATCGTTCAAACAACGTCAGTAGCGGAAATGCGCGTTGATACAAGCGGACATCTTTGACCTCCTCCTTCTCTTCATCATCATTTTTTTGAGTAACAGCGGGGGCGGATTTGTCTACATTCATCGCCTCTTTTAGGGTCAGAATTGCCGAATCAAGTTGCTCAACCGTGAAGATGCCTTGGCTGGCTGTTGGGTCTTTTCCAAGCAACGCCAAAAGATCTGTAGCGATTTCTTTGAAATAAGCCACGTCGCTACTGGCGCGAGATTTAAAGGTCACAAGCATTATTTACTCCGGACAAGTTATTCATAACAACACAGTAACCATTCTCAGCCATACCGAAGAAAATCAGTAACTTTAAGTGCCACCATTAACGGGTACACAATCAAGCCATCGCCAGTTGGCGGCCATCAAGAACTTGGTAGCTGAACGCGTCACCAACGGCACTGACTGCTGCGTTGGCCGCGTCAATCAAGGTTTCCTGAGAAAGATGGGCATAGCGCTGGGTGGTTTTTATCTGGGTATGGCCCAGAATTTTTTGCACCTCATAAAGCGAACGTCCTGCGTTAATCAAGAAACTGGCAAAACTGTGTCGCAAGTCATGAATACGTACTTCTGCTAAATCCGCCGCCTTGCGAGCCGTATTCCACGAACAGAAAAATGACACATACGGACGCCGTGTTTTGGGATTAGCAAAAATCCAAGGGCATTCGTCGTGCGGCATTGAGGCCAGCAACTGCAATACCCCATCCGACAACGGAACGTGTCGCGGCACACCCGCCTTGGTATGGGGAATCCGCCATTCCCGACGAGCCAGATCAACATCCTCCCAACGGGCATCCAGCACTTCCCGCTTTCTGGCCCCGGTTAGAATCAACATCGGGATGATGTAACGCAACATCGGGTTCTGGCTGTCGCAGAGTGCCCGGTGCAGGAAAGTCGTTTCAGACTGAGACAAATAACGCTCCCGATGGTTGTTCTCTGCAAAAAATTCAAACCCCGCCAGCGGACTTTTACCGACCGGAAAATGCCCCCAACGAATCGCCTGATTAAACACAAAACGCAGTAACACCAAATGACGATTCGCTGTAGCCGCACACAACCCTTGTGCGCGCAGCTCGTTATGAAAATCCACCAACTCCGTGCGAGTAATGGCATCCATCGGCAAATTGCCCCAGCGCGGCTGAATCCGTACCCGCAACAACGTCTCGTCCGTCTTCCAGGATCGCTTGTGTGCTTTGGCATACGGCAAATAGTGATCCCGAACAAACGCATCCAGCGTCAACACACAACGCCGTGCCCGACGTTCAACCAAGGGATCATCCCCTAACGCGACTCTGGCACGCCATTCACGCGCTTTTTGCCGCGCCTGCGTCAGTGAAATCAAGGAAGTGCAGCCAATCTTCATCTGCCGAATCCGGCCAGCCATGTCGTAATAACGTACATGGTAGGTCGCCCCACCCGAACGGCGAACCTCCAACACCAAACCCTGCATGCGGGTGTCAAAAAAATCAACCCGCCGGCGATTATCGGGGCAGGGTGGCGGAGCCTTTACAAAGGCAGAGGTAAATAAGACGACTGGCATAAAACTCTTTTAAAGCCCGAAAAAACGAATAATACGTTTTTTAAGCACAAATAATAGACTTTCAAACCAAAATTGCAGGAATGATAAAGCCCGCCCAAATTCGCGCCGCAAGAAGTCTTCTTAGCTGGTCTCAGCAAGAGCTGGCTGACCGTGCCGTGCTTTCTCTAACCGCAATCAACAGGCTTGAGCTGGGGCAGGTCGACACCCGCATCAGCACGCTTGAAGCTGTTGAGGATGCTTTTCAAAAAGCCGGCATTGAATTCATCAATGAACGCGACGGAAGCTTTGGCGTAAAACTGCGAGCCGTAAAAACTGCCTAAGACCGCATTCATTGCGGAGATTATCTTGACGGTGCGGTGAATATTTCGCACAATCACCGCATGAATAGCGGAGATAAAAATTACGTCTGGCAGCAAAGTGAATGGCCGCACTGGTCTTATGACCTCAAGCGTTTGACCCCATTGCTTGCTCGGGCTCATCAAGCGCAAGGGCACCTCCTTGGGCGGATGCACGACTTGGGTATGGATTTGCGTGACCAAGCCACGTTGTGCGTGCTAACCGAAGATGTGCTCAAGACCAGCGAGATTGAGGGCGAAGCACTCAATCCCGACACTGTACGCTCCTCTATCGCCAGACGACTGGGGGTGGACATCGGTGCCCTAGCACCGGCTGATCGCCATGTGGATGGTGTGGTAGACATGGTGCTCAACGCCATCCAATGTCACGACCAGTCATTGACGGCAGAGCGACTATTTGGGTGGCACGCTGCGATGTTTCCAACAGGCTACAGCGGCTTAACAAAGATCAGGGTAGGCACTTGGCGCGATGACGCACAGGGGCCTATGCAAGTGGTATCCGGCCCCATTCATCGACAAAAGGTACATTACGAGGCACCTCCGGCGTGTTTGCTGGCTGCAGAGATGTCTGACTTTTTGCTTTGGTTCGGTGTTGATCAACAGGGTGACCCCCTCATCAAAGCCGGGTTGGCCCATCTGTGGTTCGTCACTATCCATCCATTTGAAGACGGCAATGGACGGGTTGCACGCGCCGTTGGGGACATGGCGCTCGCCCGTGCAGAGTATTCTGCACAGCGCTATTACAGCGTGTCGGCGCAAATTCAGCGAGAGCGCAAGGAGTACTACGACTGGCTGGAAAAAACCCAGAAGGGTTCTTTGGATGTTACCGATTGGTTGGAATGGTTTCTGGGCTGTTTATTACGAGCCATTGAGGGCGCACAGGAGACTTTGTCTGCCGTTCTGCTAAAGGCCAGCTTCTGGAAACGCTGGGCGGGAACGCCCATGAATGATCGTCAGATCAAACTGCTGAACAAATTGCTGGATGGCTTCGATGGCAAGCTCACCAGCAGCAAGTGGGCTTTGATAGGCAAGTGTTCTCAGGACACCGCGCTGCGTGATATTACTGACTTGCTGGAACGTGGAGTGCTTATGAAATCCGGTGCCAACGGACGCAGTACCAGCTACGAGTTGACGTCGGCCTGAGTAGAAACTATTCATGCTGTTTTGGCACACAATGGGTTTTGTGTACTGAATTTTTCTACCAACACCCCTATAACCATTTGATTTCATGAAATTTTTACCAACACCTGAACCACTTAGCCAACGAGCCGCAATGGGGCGGTGATGGGTCAAGCTATTTTCTCGTTTTAGCCAAGACTTAACTTTCTGTTTCCAAAGATATATCGGTAACTCGAAGTCTTCACGCTCACAACTAGTTCAGATGCATTTACTGGCGGTACTGCAGGCGATACTTTCAATGCTGCTTACACAGCAGCGAACGGTATGACTTTGCAGAGCACTGATACGCTAGATGGTGGTGCTGGTAACGATACGCTGAACGTTTCTGTTGGTGCTGGTGGTGTGGTACAAGCGACAGTGTCAAGCATTGAGGCTATCAGCGGGAACTTTAGTGCTGGTGGTACAGTTTCACTGTTGGGTTCAACCGGTGTCACCAGCGTGGCATCTGCTGGTTCAACGAATGCTGCGATTTTCAGCAACATCAGCTCTGCCGCTACACAACTTAAGGCAAGTAATACTGCCTTTGGTACGACATTTGGTTTAACAAACACTGCATTGACAGGTTCTGCAGATACTGTGAATCTGGAACTGAACAATGTGACAGCCGGTACAATCACAATTCAACCTGCATCAGGTACGAATGGTGCTGAAACAATTGCGATTTCGTCAGTAGGCTCTCCTAATACAATTACCCTTGACGATGGTACTTCAACAAGTTTGGCAACCCTGACTATTACGGGTACTCAAGACTTGGCTCTAACTGTTACTCCAACAACTGTTACAACCATTAATGCGGCAAACTTTACCGGTGGCCTGACTCATACTACGGTAGGTACTCTTGCTACAAGTATTACTGGTGGCTCTGGTAATGATGCGCTGACGTTAGGTGCAGCAGCTGTTTCTGATTCGGTAAATGCTGGTGCTGGTAACGATACCGTTACATTTTCAGCAAATCTGGATAACACAGATACAATCAATGGTGGTGACGGTACTGATACTCTGGTATTCGGTACATCAACCGATGGCACTGGTTACACGGCACCAACGACAGCGACAATTACAAACTTTGAAGTTTTGAAGTTTACCAATGCAATCGCTGCTGGCCTGACTACTGCCACCGTGCAAGCTGGTATCACAACTGTAGATCTGAACGGTGGTACTGATGCTGAAACCATCGTGATGGAAGCTGGTGCCAAGACTGTTAAAATTGGTACTGCTAACACTGGTACTTTGACTGTTACAGATACAGGTACAGCAACCACGGACTCACTGACCGTTACAAATAACGGTTCAGGGATTACTGTGTTTGGTGCTGCTGCGGGTGGTTTGGTTGTAAATGGTTACGAAACTGTAACTATCAACACATCTGGCACAGGTGGCGCAGCAACAATCCAGCAAGCGACCGTAATTACATTGAATCCAGATACAAATGGAACAAGTACACTGTATTTGACAGGTAGCAATACACTATCAACCACTGGTGCAATTACTGCTAACGTAATTGATGCTTCTGGATTGACTGGCACTGCCAAGCTGACAATGGGTGCTGCGGCAGCTTCCGGTTTAACTTCTATCCTAGGTTCAGCTAACATCGATACACTGGTCGGTGATGCTTCATCTAGCATTGATGGCGCTGCTGGTAACGACATCATCACTGGTGGTAGTGGTAATGACACTCTTATCGGTGGTACTGGTGATGACTCCATTACAACTAATGCGGGTAATGACAGTGTAAATGGCGGTACTGGTAACGACACTATTACTATCGCTGGTAGCTTGACTGCCGCTGATACCCTCATCGGTGGTGACGGCACAGATACATTGTCAATCGGCACAGCTGCTGCAACGCTGGCGACTGCGGCTAATGTATCTGGTTTTGAAACACTAGCAGTTACGACAGCTGGTCTAACGACTGATCTGTCTGTGTATTCAACAAATAACTCTATCACCCGTTTGAACGAAGTCGGGTAAGCACCCGGCAATCCCGTATTGATTTTGTTTATGCGTTGTTTTTTGGTTGCCAGAGATGCGGCAGGAGTTCGTTGATTTTGCTGTTTGGTTGGGTTGGCAGACGATCCAGAACATC
>JBEGTT010000036.1:0-3017 GCA_041179245.1 Pseudomonadota bacterium | reverse complement strand
GCCCGATCGACCAGCGAAGCGCTGTAGGCAGCGTTTACGGCCTCGCGGTCATCCGGATGGATGGCATTTAAAAACGCTGCGTAAGTGGCTTGGAACTGAGTCGAGTCAATTTCAAAAAGTTGAAAAACCTCCTCGCTCCAGATTAATTCGCCCGAGGAAATATCCAGCGACCAACTGCCGAGGTTAGCGATCCTCTGCGCTTCTTTAAGGCTCGCCTCTTTGTTTCGTAACAGTAGAATATTTTTCTCGGCTTGGGTGAGTAGGCGCAGCAAGAAGAAATAAGCGACATAGGATGTTGCCAAAAATACAAGGCACAGACCGAGCGTTTTGATGAGATCTATTTTCCAGTCCTGCAAATAATCATCACTTGCCGCGCTAGCAATAGCGATCATTGGCGCGTTTCGTATTGTCCGGAAGGAGTTAATGCGCTCGTGACCATCTGGGGCGTTGTCGATATGGAAGGTGGCCACTTTGGCGCCGGAAGCGATTAATTGAATTAACGTTTGAGACACCATCGTGTTACCGATTTGCCCCAGTGGTTGATTTTCGAGTTCGGGCAAGCGGGTGATTAATCCGAGGTCGAGGTCTCGAAGTATTAGTACTCCCTTTGCACCCAAGTCGAACTGCGAAAGTAGGTGCGTAAAATGGCTGACACTGATGGTTGCAGCGATGACACCCGCAAATCGGTGATTGGGATAGTTGTAGCGCCGAGAAAACCCGATGATGGGCTTCTTTGACACGCGACCCAACCGAGGTTTTGCAATTTGGACGGATTCGTCATCATGTGTTTGGTGGTAGCCGAAATACTCCCGATCAGCCCACGTCGCTTTTTCTTTGTCGGTGACGCCTTTGCCCAAAATAACCTCTCCAGCTGCATTTGAAACTCTTAAGGCGTCAAGCTCCGGTAGGCGTTTTTGGTAATTATTTAACAGCGTTTCAATATCTTTGGGGCTGAGTTGTTGTTTGGTGAGAAGTTGGCTTTCAAGCTCATCGACGATGGCATGCAGCGACAATTCGATACGATCAATGCTGTTGGAAATGCTTTGGTCTAGGGCTGTTGTCGTATTTCTGGTTGCAATTTGGGCTTTTAGCTCGTGTTCTTGTTTGCTCTCGTAAAGTGAAATGCCAGATATCGATAGGACAGCTAAATTTGCGCCAATCAAGGCAGTGGTGAGCAAAGAGCGAAATTGCTGAGATGAGTTCATGTAGGCAAGGCAACTATTTTTGATTATTCGCTTAGTCTAGCAAGTATTAAACCACTCTCGTTACTTGTCTTTGATAGGTCAGGCAGGGCGCCTTGTGGCGAATTAGGCGAATTCACATCAATGCTCTTTTAAAAGCTGACTTGACCTCATTTCTTAAGCGTGAGATTGTGGTAACAATGTTTTAACTTTTATCGAGGTTGTCATGCGAGTTAGTTTGCGAAAAGTGGGTAATTCACGCGGAGTCATCATTCCGGCGGCGATGCTGGCAGCGGCCAAAATGGGGAATGAGGTCGAATTGCACCTGGTCGGTAACTCTGTTGTTATTGAACCTGTGGAAGAGCCGCGATCACAGTGGTTTTTGGGATACCAAGCCGAAGCGGATTTTTCCCCACTCGAAGCATTGCCTATTGATGAAAGCGATGAAGAATGGGTTTGGTAAAACGGGGGGACGTGTATTGGGTCAACCTTGATCCAACGATCGGTACTGAAATTCGAAAAACTCGCCCAGCGCTAGTGGTATCTCCGGATGACATGAATGCGGTATTACCGCGAGTCATCATTGCGCCGCTCACCAGCCAAGGACAGCCGTTAGGGTGTCGCCCAGAAGTTAAGTTTGCAGGAAAAGATTCAAAAATTTTGCTAGATCAAATTCGGACCGTAGATAAACGCCGGTTAGCTGGAAAGATGGGCGAAATCGATACGAAGCTCTGGCTGGCAACCTTGCTGGAAATGCTGGCGTAAACGTTAGCGTAAAAAACCCCAATCCTTACCCCGCGACATGGTTAAAATCGCGCCTTCGCTTTGATTTTCGGAAAGTCGCCAGCATGACCATCAAATCAGATAAATGGATTCGCCGGATGGCACAGGAACACGGCATGATCGAGCCGTTTTCGCCCCAGTTGGTGCGTGAGGCCAACGGTGAAAAAATCGTGTCTTACGGCACATCAAGCTACGGTTATGACATCCGCTGCGCCCGTGAGTTCAAGGTGTTTACCAATATCAACTCAACCGTCGTTGATCCCAAGAATTTCGACCCCAAGTCCTTTGTCGAAATTGAATCCGACGTTTGTATCATTCCCCCGAACAGTTTTGCCTTGGCCCGCACGATGGAGTATTTCCGCATTCCGCGCAGTGTGTTGACCGTGTGTTTGGGGAAATCCACTTATGCCCGGTGCGGCATCATTGTTAATGTGACGCCGTTTGAACCGGATTGGGTAGTCTACGTCACGCTGGAGTTTTCCAATACCTCGCCATTGCCGGCCAAGATTTATGCCGGTGAAGGTTGCGCGCAAGTGCTGTTTTTTGAGTCTGATGAGGTTTGTGAAACATCCTATAAAGACCGTGGCGGTAAGTATCAAGGGCAGGTCGGTGTCACCCTTCCGAAGATCTGACGCAGTGTTGTAACGGTAACGACTTATTCTGTGACCCGCTCCGGCGGGTCGCCGTTTTTTTAAGGATTCTGAATGCGTTTTCATTTCCCCATCATCATCATTGACGAAGATTTTCGTTCAGAGAACGCTTCGGGCCTTGGAATTCGAGCCTTAGCGGATGCGCTTGAAAAAGAAGGCATGGAAGTGGTGGGCGTGACTAGTTACGGCGACCTGACTTCGTTTGCTCAGCAGCAGAGTCGCGCTTCAGCGTTCATTTTGTCGATTGACGATGAAGAGCTGGTGCTGGAGCCGGAAGAAACGCTGGCGAATCTGCGAGCATTCGTGGCAGAAATCCGCAATCGTAACGCTGAAATCCCGATTTTCCTGCACGGTGAAACCCGCACTTCTCGGCATATCCCAAACGATGTGCTGCGTGAATTGC
>JBEGTT010000035.1:0-14620 GCA_041179245.1 Pseudomonadota bacterium | reverse complement strand
AGTTCATAACCTGCATCCACGCCAATAATCCCGACATCCTTGATGCCTGCCTCAGCGCAGTTACGCGGGCAACCGGAAACTGCCAGTTTGACCTTGTGCGGACTCCACATGGCGAACAGCATTTTTTCCAGCTTGACACCCAAATCCATCGAGCGTTGTGTGCCAAAGCGGCAATGTTCCGATCCGACACAAGTTTTTACCGTGCGAATGGACTTGCCATAGGCGTGACCCGAGACCATGCCGGCTTTGCCCAAATCTTCCCAGATAAGTGGCAAATCGGCTTTTTTGATCCCCAACAGGTCAATCCGCTGACCACCGGTGACTTTCACGGTTGGCACTTTGTATTTATCTGCCACATCGGCAATCGCCCGCAATTCATTCGGGGTGGTAATCCCGCCCAACATCCGGGGCACCACGGAATAGGTGCCGTCTTTCTGAATATTGGCGTGCGAACGTTCATTGACGAAACGGCTTTGCGGATCGTCTTTCGCCTCGTGCGGCCAGGTCGAAATCAGGTAGTAATTCAAGGCGGGACGGCAGGTTGCACAACCGTTCGGCGTGCGCCATTCCAAGGTTTTCACCACCGCTGGAATCGACAAGAGTTTTTGCAAACGAATGGCTTCACGCACCGAGGCATGGGTATGGTCGGTACAAGCACAGAGCGGTTTGGTTTTGGTATCCGTGGCCTGATAAGCACCACCCAACGTTGAGGCCAAAATCTGCTCTACCAACCCGCTACACGAACCACAGGAACTCGCTGCTTTGGTGTGTTTCTTCACTTCATCCAGCGAGAACAGCCCTTTTTCCTGAATGGCTTTCACGATGGTGCCTTTACACACCCCATTACAGCCGCAAACCTGCGCATCGTCGGGCATGCTGGCGGCCGAATTGGCACCGGCATGGCCCGCATCACCCAGATGGGAATTGACCCAAGACTGCCCAAACATCAGGTGGTCGCGCATGTCGGCCACGTTTTTGCCTTCGCGTAACAACTGGAAATACCAGCCGCCATCGACCGTGTCACCGTACATCACGCCACCGACCAAGCGGTCATCCTTGATTACCAGTTTCTTGTAGACCCCGCCTTGACGGTCGTGCAAGACGATCTGGTCAGCCCCGCTTCCATCCCCTTCTACACCGCCCATAAATTCACCGGCGGAGAACACATCAATGCCCGTGACTTTCAGTTTGGTCGATGTCACCGAGCCTTGATAACGGGCGATGCCCATACCCGCCAAATGGTTGGCACAGACCTTGGCCTGTTCAAACAACGGTGCGACCAGCCCGTAAGCAATGCCCCGGTGAGCAGCACACTCACCCACCGCGTAAATCCGGGGATCGGTCACGGTTTGCAAGGTATCGGTGACAACGATTCCGCGCTGACAGAGCAAGCCAGCCGTTTCAGCCAAACCGGTATCGGGGCGAATACCCGCCGCCATCACCACCAAATCAGCGGGAATGGTGTCACCGTTTTTGAATTTGACAGCCCCAACCCGCCCACTTGCGGCGGCTTCCAAAGCCTCGGTTTGAGTGGCGAGACGGAACTTCAGTCCTTTGGCTTCCAATGAAGCTTGCAACATATCCGCCGCTGTTTTGTCGAGCTGGCGCTCCATGATCCATTCACCCAGATGCACCACGGTCACATCCATGCCCCGCAACATCAGGCCATTGGCGGCTTCCAGCCCTAACAGGCCCGCACCAATGACCACCGCATGGGTATGTTTATCCGCCGCTTCCAACATAGCCAAGGTATCGGCAATATCGCGATAACCGATCACACCGGGCAGGTCTTTACCGGGCACGGGCAGGATAAAAGGCAGCGAACCGGTGGCAATCAATAAACGGTCATATTTCGCTGTCGTGCCGTCGCTGGCAACCACTTCGCGGCGGTGACGGCGTATTTCCGTGACTTTCTTGCCAACGTGCAAGGTAATGCTGTTATCGCGATACCAATCAAAGTCATTCAACATGATGTCCGGTACGGTCATTTCACCGGCCAGCACTGGTGATAATAAGATGCGGTTGTAGTTACCGTAAGGCTCGGCACCAAACACCGTGATCTCGTAGACATCCGGCTCTAGCTTCAGGATTTCTTCCAGTGTCCGAACGCCAGCCATCCCGTTACCGATTAAGACTAATTTTTGTTTTTCCATGATCTTGGCTCCACGAAGATTGTCTTAAGCGGCCTTCTTGGCCTGTTTTTGGTACAGGAACTCAAGAATGGCGGCTCGGCATTCGGCAAATTTAGGGTCGTGGGCCAGCTCCAACCGGCTACGAGGACGTGGCAAATCCACCTCCAGAATTTCGCCAATGGTGGCCGAAGGGCCATTGGTCAGCATCACCACCCGGTCCGACAGCAGCACCGCTTCATCCACATCGTGTGTCACCATCACCGTCGTCGCGCCTGTGGCGGCCATGATCTTCATCAGCTCATCCTGTAGATTGGCGCGAGTCAGAGCGTCCAGTGCACCAAACGGCTCATCCATCAATAGAATCTTCGGTTCCATCGCCAACGCCCGAGCAATGCCCACACGCTGCTTCATCCCGCCAGAAATTTCATGCGGAAATTTCACTTCGGCGTGGGTCAGCCCAACCAGCGCCATCGCGGCATGAGTCCGCTCTTTAAGTTGTGCTTTCTTTTCTTTTTCACCAAACACCCGCTCAACACCCAGATAAACATTGTCAAAACAGGTGAGCCAAGGCAGCAAGGAGTGGTTTTGGAAAACGACTGCCCGCTCGGGCCCGGGGCCGGCAATTTCACGGCTGTCACACAGCATCAATCCGCTGCTGGGTAAGGTGAGGCCAGCGATCAGATTCAGCAAGGTAGATTTGCCGCAGCCAGAGTGACCAATTAGGGTAATGAACTGGCCTTCCAGAATATCCAGATGGACGTCACGCAGGGCGACGAAAGGGCCATTCTTGGTTTGAAATACTTGGCCAACGTTTTCAATTTGAACGATTTTTCTCATGATTGTCTCCTCACCGCTTAGCGATTTTCAAAGGTCCAGCGTTTCGCCAGTTGAATCAGCGCTTGTTCGAGCAACAAGCCCACAATCCCGATCACAAAAATCGCGATGATGATGTGCTCGACCTTCAAGTTGTTCCATTCATCCCACACCCAGAAACCGATCCCCACACCCCCGGTCAGCATTTCGGCAGCCACAATAACTAGCCAAGCGGTACCGATGGACAAGCGAATCCCGGTCAGCATGTAAGGCAGCACCGCTGGAAACAGAATCTTGGTGAATACTTTCCATTCCGACAGATCCAACACTCGTGCGACATTCAGGTAATCACTCGGCACGCGCTGCACCCCTTGGGCGGTGTTCAAAATCATCGGCCAAATGGAGCAGATGAAAATCGTCCAAGTTGATGCCGGGTCAGCGCGTTTAAACACCAGCAAACCAATCGGCAACCAAGCTAATGGTGAAACTGGGCGTAACAAGCTGATCAGCGGGTTAAACATTTCGGACATGGTTTCAAAGCGGCCCAGTAAAAACCCCAGCGGAATCCCTACCGCTGCGGCAAATCCGAAACCGATTGCCACGCGCTTCAGTGACGCCAAGACGTTCCAGCCGATTCCTTGGTCATTGGGTCCATTGATATAAAACGGATCAGAAAACAGGGTAATCGCGGCATCCAGCGTCTGGACAGGGCCGGGCAAACTGCCGCCAGAACCAATCGTGGCCAGATACCAAATACCTGTTAGCAAAGCGAGACCCATCAAAGGGGGCAGCATTTTGCGTCCGGCGTGGCGCAGAAACGGCCCTACTTTGCCGGGGACGCTGGTTGTGATTTGAGTCATCGTTTTCTCCTGTTTTCTGATCGCGTAGATTTAGGCGTGAATCTTGAAAGATGACGCGTATTTCTTGGGGTCTTTGCCATCCCACACCACACCATCGATCAATTTGTGGCTACGCATGTCAGACTTGGGCACTGCCACACCCGCCGCTGTAGCCGCTTGCTTGTAGATGTCGGTGCGGTTAATTGATTTGGCAACTGCAAGGTAATCCGGGTCTTGAGCAATCAAACCCCAACGCTTGTGCTGGGTCAGGAACCACATGCCGTCTGACAGATAAGGGAAGTTGACCGCACCGTCGTTGAAGAAGCGCATCGGGTTCGCATCATCCCAGCTCTTGCCCAAACCATCTTTGTAACGGCCCAGCAAACGTTCTTGAATGACGTCCATGTCGGTATTCACATACGACTTCTGGGCAATCACTTCTGCAGTTTTGAAGATGTTCGATTTGGAGGCATCAATCCAGCGGCCCGCATCCAGAATCGCCGCCGTCAGCGCACGGGCGGTATTGGGGTTCTTGGCGGTCCATTCGGCGGTGGTGCCAAGCACTTTTTCGGGGTGATCTTTCCAGATGTCTTGGCTGGTAACTGCGGTGAAGCCGATGTTATCGACGATGGCACGGTTGTTCCAAGGCTCCCCGACGCAATAACCATCCATATTGCCCACACGCATATTGGCGACCATTTGTGGCGGTGGCACAGTGATGACCTTGGCGTCTTTCATAGGGTTGATGCCATTCGCCGCCAACCAGTAGTACAGCCACATCGCGTGAGTACCGGTCGGAAAAGTCTGGGCAAAAGTGTATTCGCGATCTTTGGTAGCGATTAACTTGGCCAGGCTGCTGCCATCGTTCACGCCTTTTTCTTTGAGCTTGTTTGACAGCGTGATGGCTTGACCGTTGTTGTTTAGCGTCATCAACACATTCATGTCTTTCTTTGGGCCACCAATCCCTAGTTGCACGCCGTAGACCAAGCCATACAACACATGGGCGGCATCCAATTCGCCATTGACCAGCTTGTCGCGAACCGAAGCCCAAGAGGCTTCTTTCGACGGGATGATCTTGATGCCGTATTTCTCATCAAATTTTTGCACCGCTGCCATCACCACCGAGGCGCAATCGGTTAGCGGGATAAACCCGACGCGAACTTCTTTCTTTTCCGGTGCATCGGAACCTGCTGCCCAAGCATTTCCCGGCGCAATACTGATTCCCGCAGCAGATGCTAGTGCGGCCCCAGAGGCGATGGCCGTATGGCCTAGAAAGTCACGACGGGTCATTTTGTTTTCCAGTGGGTTGAACATGGTTATCTCCAAAAAGCACATAAAAAGTACAAAACAAAAAGGCGTCTCACTCGACCGAATCCCGCAAAGCTGCGAGCTCAATCGTGTGGACGCCGTTGTCCTTAAATCCAATTTCTCCAGACCGCCATTGATCTGGTTTGCTTACCTATATACAAGCTTCGTGCCAGCCCCGGCAACACCGGGTTTTACGATGCACTGCAGCAATTTCCCATCAATAACGCACCAAGGATGTGCGGAAATTTCAAACAAGCGCCCTGTTTTGGTTAAGCCACTTCTGATTTAGAGCAGCAAACTCGCCATATCCAGCAGGTCTTGGGAAACCGCTGCAATGGGTTTTGCGCGGGTCATGGCCAATTGACGCAGTGCCGCATAAGCTGCTTCTTCATCTAAACCACGCGTCTTCATCAGAATTCCCTTGGCTTTTTCAACCAATTTGCGTTCAGACAGTTTTTTGGTTGCACTCGCCAGCTCTTTTTTTAAACCTTGATGCTCTTCAAAGCGAGCTATCGCGACATCAATCACTGGTTTTAACCGACCCGCCTCCAAACCATCCACCACATAGGCAGAAACGCCTGCCCGCATGGCTTCGCGGATGGTTGACTGGTCACTTTCTTGGGCAAAAATAATGACCGGACGAGGCATCGTGCGATCCATGACCGCAAGATTTTCTAGGGTATCGCGAGAAGGGGAGTCGGTTTCGATCAAAATCACATCCGGTTTGATCGATTCAATCTGCGCGCTCAGATCGCTGGCAGAAGGTAAAACAGCGGCCACTTGGTGGCCAGCCATCGCCAAGCCCGCACATAGTTCGGCGGCACGACGGCGGGATTCATCAATCACAAGGACTCTAAGCATACGGAACTATCAGCAAGAGCTATGCCGCAAATTCCAACCAGGGTCGTTATTACTGATGCGGATGGACTGATCTAGAAATCAGACGAAAACCAGACTTTAAACATCAAACCCTTGGAGCTGTTTTACGTTAGGGATATAGATGGTTCGACCACGAACTTCAACGACTTGGTGTTTAACCAAATCATGCAATACCCGAGATAGCGTTTCTGGCGTCAAATTCAGGCGTGAGGCAATAACCAATTTTGAGGTCGTTAATTCAATTTCGACTTCGTTCTGATCTTCAGGGCATTGCTGCAATAAATAACCAATCACCCGCTGCATACTCGAACGCAGTGAGTAGGACTCCACATCTTGCAATAAGGAATGCAAACGCTGCGACAAGCCGGCCAATAAACGTCGAGCAAAACCATGATCGGCCTCCAACAACGACACCACTTTTTCGCGAGAAACGTGCACTAACAAGGTGTCACACAGGGCTTCCGCTGTGACCGGATAAGGACGCTCTAAAAACATCACCGCCTCACCAAAACTTTGCCTTGAGCTAACGATTTCCACCACTTTTTGGGAACCTTGCGGGGAGGTCACGGACAGTTTTATTTGACCAAATACCAGTACATAAAAACCCGTACTAGGATCGCCACGATGAAACAGGATATTGCCCTTTTCAAGACGCACATCAGCCGCTTCACTTGCAATTTGGTCTAATTGTGCATCACTCAGTGCCAAGAATAATGGGAGGTGCTTGAGGATTGACTTAACCGATGGCTGCACAGCATCGGCTGACTTCAGTTGCAACATAGAAACCCCATGTATAAATGGATTTATCCACCCGTGCTGGACATAAATCGGACAATTTTTTCTGGTGCTTCAACAAATTCATGCTTTAGCGGTTTGTTGTCCAAGGCTTGGCGAATCACTTCGCCAATTTCGACATCGGAGACTGTCGCTGACCTTAACAAAGGCAATAACTCAACCTGATGCTCCTGCCCCAAACAAAGATGCAACGTCCCGGAAGCAGAAACGCGAACGCGATTACAGGTCTCACAAAAATGCTGCGAAATCGGCGTGATAAAGCCCACCGAAAAACGCTGTTCTGGCGATGACAAATACCGCGCCGGCCCACCGCCTGGAATAACGTGATCGATTAACTGATGTTTTTCACGCAACTCAGCAATCAGCGGTTGCAGCGAACTCGTCCCTAGTTGGCGAGCAGTCGCACCCACCGGCATGTTTTCAATCAAACGGAGCACAAAATCGCGTTCTCGGCAGTAATCCACCATGGCGTCAATTTCGTCGCCATTCACCTCGGGCAACCACACCATATTGATTTTGATCAGCCGAAACCCCAACGCCCTAACCGCCTCCAGTCCTTCCAGCACATCCGGTAAAACATCCCGGCGCGTGAGCTTGGCAAAACGTTCGCGCGACAAGGTGTCAAGGCTGACATTCAGCCGTGATACCCCTGCATTTTTAAGTGCTTGGGCATGTTTTTTGAGGTTAGTACCGTTGGTGCTCAGCGATAAATCTGTCAAACCAGCGATTTTGCCGATACCCGTAACTAACTCAGAAAACCTTGCTCGAACCAGCGGTTCACCACCGGTCAAACGAATGCGACTGACACCCAAGGAGACGAAAATGCTACACAGGCGCTGAACCTCATCGAAACGAAGCCAATTTTCAGGACATTCGTAATCATCAAATTCCGGCGGCATGCAGTAAGCACATCGTAGGTCACAGCGATCCGTCACCGAGAGGCGAACGTAATCAATCTGTCTTCCGTGGGCATCAATCAACATATCTGTTTGGGGTCTGCTTACGTAACAAAGTTTCTAAGCGGATTATTCCTCATCTTCTTCTGAAAACTCTTTCGGTAGATGGTGAGCAATCCCTTTGTGGCAGTCAATACATGTTTTGCCATCTGTCTTTGCAGCCATGTGCTTCTTGTATGGTGTGCCGCGCTGCTTTTCCTTACTCATACCCTCAAAGCTATGGCAATTACGACATTCACGAGAATCACTGTTCTTCATCCGTTCCCATTCATGGCTAGCCAGCTCCATCCGCTTGGCCTCAAATTTCTCCGGTGTGTTTATAGAACCTGTAATTTTCCCCCAGACCTCTTGGCTCGCCTGAATCTTGCGTAGCATCTTATGCGCCCAGTCTTTTGGAACATGACAATCAGGACAAGTTGCACGAACGCCAGTTCGGTTACTGTAGTGGATGGTTTCCTTGTATTCCTGATAAACCGTATCTTTCATTTCATGACAGGAAATACAGAACTCCAATTGATTGGTTGCCTCC
The DNA here is from genome assembly GCA_041179245.1 of Pseudomonadota bacterium. Lineage (GTDB taxonomy): Bacteria > Pseudomonadota > Gammaproteobacteria > Burkholderiales > Rhodocyclaceae > JBEGTT01. The sequence goes on along the minus strand of JBEGTT010000035.1, from coordinate 6,369 downwards.
ATTGCAGTATTAAAGCCACCCCAGAAAACGATCCCGCTGACAAAACCGACTGACAGCAAAGAGATTAGCGAATATTTCACGCTAGGATTTCTGAGAGTACGCCAACAGGCCATCAGCCTACTCGGTTTGTTATCGCTCATTACTGAACACTCAAAATGTACTGAATCACGTTCTTGATTTGCACCACATCTTTAGCTGGTGTCGTTTTAATGACTTTGTGCTCTTCTTCAGAACCATCTGACAACTTGACCTTTGGACTGGTTGTCAAATGCTTCACTAGTTTTTCTTCGGCATCAGCCTTGCCTTTAAATTTGCCCGCAATTTTATTGAATGGAGGAGCGTCTTTTTCTTTGTCTTTCAGCGCGTGACACTGAGAACATTTGTTTTCTTTCATCAGCTCCTTCGCTGCTTCGACATCAACCGCCATCACTGACGTTGAGAAAGTCGCTGCGGCAATACCCGCAAACAGTGCTGAAATGATTTGAGTAGTTTTCATCTTATTGATCTCCGTTTTCGGGTGGGTAAAAATTATTTGGTGACACCAACAAAGGTGTTGTCGACGAGTGGGGGCGCATCAACCTGAGGCACATGGCAGGAATCACACTGGAACCGCATCATGGATAAGGTTTTTTTACCGTCGACTTCAGTGAAGTGGCTCTTGCCAATCTGAGGTACCGGTTTACCGCGCAACTCGTCACTCTGGTGACATTCCATACAGGCGTTCTCTTCCATGGTCAGCGGCACATATTTCTCAATACCATGAGGAATCACCGGCGGCTGGTTAATGAACGTTCGAGTAATCAAGTGAGGCTCGCCCACGCCTGGCACTTTCTGAGCATATATCTTGGTCTCAGCCGCATGGTCTTGCGTATTGACCTCACTACCGCGCATCGAAACAGGCGCCAGCAAGGTTGAACAGCCAACGACCGTTGCGATCAGGGTGGCCAAGGTTGCGCTAATGACGAGTTTTTTCATGGTGGTCTCCGCAGAGGAAAAATAATGATCAAAGATGTCCGGCTGACATCGAAGGTTTGCCGGAAGCATCGGGGTTAATCGGTAAATAAAGCGTGGGATGCCCAAATCGCGTACCCAGTTGAAACACATCCTTGGCGCATACATCGACACAACGCCCACAGTTGGTACATTGGCTTTCCAGAATCACCGCCGGCGTGCCATGCAAACCTTTTAAGGCCGGGCGAATCACCTGCTGCTCGGGGCAAACCGCAAAACAATCCATGCAGTCGTTACAGGCATCACGTTTGGGCAACAACACCCGCACCACGGCGACTTTGCCGACCAAACTGTAGAAAGCACCGACCGGGCATAAATGGCCGCACCAGCCACGGCGCATTACAAATACATCAAACAAAAACACTGCCAAAATAATCGCCCATGCAAAACCAAGACCGAAAATCAGGCCGCGATGCAACATCGACACCGGGTTCAACATTTCCCACGCGATAGAACCGGTTAGCGCGGCAACCGCAAAGGTCATCGCCAAAATCCAGAAGCGGGTAGCACGACTGACGTGTGCACTGCCCTTAATCCCTAAGCGGACACGCACCCAATGGGCCAAATCAGTCACCGGATTAACGGGGCAAATCCACGCGCAGTAACTCCGTCCACCAAAAAACAGATACGCCAATAACACCAATGCCACACCAATTAAGGCTTCGGCAGCCGGCATTTGTCCCGCAGCCAGTGACTGGGTTAATACGTAGGGATCGGTTAGCGGCAGAAAATCCAAGGTTTCGCTGTAATTCAGATTACCTTTGACGATCCACAACCCAAACCACGGCCCTACTAAAAATAGCGACAACACCACCCACTGGCTAAGGCGACGGAGCAACAACCACTTATGTGCCCGCAACCAACCTTTGGCGACAATGGCTTCAGTTCCCGCCGTGGTCATCAGTGGGACGCTCATAAATGGTTCCCCTGAAAGGCCTTGGGCAAGCCCGTTGTGGCGTTATCAACAGGCTCTGCCGCAATGCCTTTACCGCTTAGTCCAACACCATTCTCGTAGTTCACGCCCTCGGGTAAGTTGTATTGATGCGGCGTATCCGGCGCGACCAAACTACTACCCGCCTTTTCCTTTTCTACCCAGCCCAAGCGGTAATGGGCCGACAACGCACCTTTAGCCATATAGCTTGGAAGGACCTTGATGGAGGCCACTTCGGTTGGGCACGATTTCTCGCACTTACCACAACCGGTACAGCGGTCGGAATGCACCACCGGAATAAACAAAGCGTGTTTGCCCGTCCGTTCGTTACTCTGTGGTTCCAGCGTAATGGCTTCATCAATTACTGGGCAAACGCGATAACAAATGTCACATCGCAAACCCAGAAAATTCAAACAGGTTTCGTGGTCAACCAACACCGCCACGCCCATCTTGGCTTTCTCAATTTCGTGCAAAGAATGGTCTAAGGCACCGGTTGGGCAAGCCTTGATACAAGGGATGTCGTCGCACATTTCGCAAGGGGTTTGCCGTGCTACAAAGTACGGCGTTCCCGTGGCCATTGGCTCTTCAGGCTTGGCCAGTTGCAACACATCATAAGGACAATCACGAACACACATCCCACAGCGAATACAAGCCGCAGAGAAATCCACCTCGGGCAAAGCACCGGGCGGACGAATAGCCGCCGGCGGCAAAGCTTTGGCATGGCGTGCGTACAAGCCCAGCCCAAGACCCAACATCCCTACGCCGCAAGCCATCCGCGCCGAGTCAGCCATAAACTGACGGCGCGAAGAGCCTTTGGGAAGGTTAGGAGTGTTGGGCTTGTCCATAAGAAACGTTCAACTAGCCGTAGTTAAACCTTAACAATCTTGACGGCGCATTTTTTGTAGTCGGTCTCTTTCGAGATCGGACACGTCGCATCCAGCGTCAGTTTGTTAACCAAGCGGTGTTCGTCAAAGAATGGAATAAAGACCAAACCTTCTGGCGGTTTATTACGGCCCTTGGTTTCCACCCGAATCTCGATTTCACCGCGACGGCTGGCCACTTTCACCACATCGTGACGTTTTAATCCGCGCTTTTCCGCGTCATTTGGATGCATAAACACCACCGCATCGGGAAACGCCTTGTATAACTCAGGAACCCGGCGGGTCATTGATCCTGTATGCCAATGTTCAATCACGCGCCCGGTACACAGCCACAGGTCGTAATCCTTATCCGGCATTTCGGCTGCTGGTTGGTAGGGCAGCGCAAAAATTTTCGCTTTGCCATCGGGATAACCATAAAAGCGCAGGTTTTCGCCCTTTTTCACATAAGGGTCGTAGCCTTCGCGGAAACGCCATAAGGTTTCCTTGCCATCGACCACAGGCCAGCGCAAACCACGAGCCTTGTGATAAGTCTCAAACGAAGCCAAATCATGACCGTGACCCCGACCAAATTCCGCGTACTCCTCAAACAAGCCCATCTGAACGTAGTAACCAAAATCTTCAGATTCATCGTTGGTGTAATTTGGAATTCCGTGTTCGTTGACGCGTTTCAGCTCACTCTTCGGAAATTTATTAACCTGACCATTGGCAAACAGCACGTCATATAGCGTTTTGCCTTTGACTTCCGGCGCTTTGGCAATCAGATCAGCAGGCCATACCTCTTCCACCTTGAAGCGTTTGGAAAACTCCATGTACTGCCACAAGTCAGATTTCGCTTTACCCGGCGCTTTCACCTGCTGACGCCACATTTGACCGCGACGCTCGGCATTACCAAACATGCCTTCTTTTTCCATCCACATCGCTGCGGGCAAAATCAGATCAGCCGACATCGCTGAAACGGTGGGGTATACGTCTGATACCACGGTGAAACACTTCGGATTACGCCAACCAGGATAGATTTCTTCGTTGATATTGGGGCCAGCCTGCATATTGTTCGTGGTGCTAGTCCACAAGAAGCCGATCTTGCCGTCCTTGGCCATGCGGGATTGCAACACAGCGTGGTAACCCACCCACTCAGGGATCGTACCTGCTGGCAATTTCCAGATTTTTTCTGCCAATTCACGATGCTTAGGATTCATCACCACCATATCAGCAGGCAAACGATGGGCAAAAGTACCGACTTCACGCGCGGTACCGCAGGCAGAGGGCTGTCCGGTCAAGGAAAATGGGCTATTGCCAGGCTCAGAAATTTTGCCAACCAACAAATGAATGTTGTAAATCATGTTGTTGGCCCATGTACCACGGGTGTGCTGATTGAAGCCCATCGTCCAAGTCGACATCACCTTGGTTTTTGGATCCGCATAGGCCTTAGCCAAGGCTTCCAGCCTATCCTTGGGAACACCCGAAATTTGATGGGCTTTGTCCAGTGTGTATTCAGAAACGAACTTGGCAAACTCATCGAACGTAATTGGGCTGTGTTTGCCCGGATCGCCCTTGGGCTTGCCGTCAGGGCCGGGATAACCGTTGTTTCCGGCAACTACCTCCAGCGGATGATTGGGGCGTAAGCCATAACCAATATCTGTGACGCCTTGGAAGAAATTGGTGTTTTTCTTCACAAATTCGGTGTTAACCGCCTTGTTCTGAATGATGTAGTTTGCGATGTAATTCAGAATCGCCAAATCTGACGATGGCTTGAAAATCAGTTCGTTATCGGCCAATTCACACGAACGTTGGCTGAAGGTTGATAACACATGCAGTTTGACGTGTTTGGCAGTCAGGCGACGGTTGGTAATGCGCGACCACAGAATCGGGTGCATTTCCGCCATGTTTGAACCCCAGAGCACAAAGGCGTCGGCGTGTTCAATATCGTCGTAACAGCCCATCGGCTCGTCGATACCAAAGGTACGCATAAAACCGGTGACCGCTGAGGCCATACAGTGGCGGGCATTGGGGTCGATGCTGTTGGTGCGCAAACCAGCCTTCATCAGTTTAGACGCTGCATAACCTTCCCACACGGTATGTTGGCCAGAGGCAAACATCGCAACACCTTTAGGCCCTTGATTGGGGTCTTTCAGCGTGGTTTTGACCTTATCGGCCATGATGTCAAACGCAGCATCCCAGCTAATCGGTGCGAACTCGCCATTCTTGTCGAACTTGCCGTCTTTCATGCGCAGCAAAGGCTGGGTTAAACGATCCTTACCGTACATAATCTTGGACAGGAAATAGCCCTTCACACAGTTCAAGCCTTTGTTGACGGGTGCGTCAGGATCGCCTTGCGTAGCCACCACGCGGCCATCTTTCACGCCAATCAATACACCGCAGCCCGTGCCGCAATAACGACAGACACCCTTGTCCCAGCGCACCCCATCACTACCAACCGCTTGAGCTGCCGCCAGTCCAGGAACCGTCATCCCCGCCGTTGCCGCTGCTGCAGCAACCGCGTTGGTCTTAATAAAGTCACGCCGCGTTAATTTGAATACAGACATTTCAGCCCTCCTTAGCAATGCGATGCAAGACAGCCTACCAACTAGGCTGCTATTGAGATTTCAACTTCGGGATCGTTTTCTTTTTGGTGATAAACCATGGATGCCGACAACACGCCATCCATCAAGGTTATAAATTCGAAGGTCTGAACGGTTTCGCGGTCTTCATCGGTTTCAATCGTCACGATGATTTTTCCTTCCGGAGACACCGCTGCGACTTCAACACCCTCCAAACCATTTAAGGCCACAGATACCGAATCAATCTGATCTGGATGTGGAATCACAATCACACTTGAGATATTCATGCTGCCCTCTGAACATTGGGAATGCGCGCATCTTAGTCAGCGCGCACGACACCACACAGGGGGTAGAAGTTGCAGAAAAACTAGCTAACTACCCCGAAAGGAGTAGTTGAAGAAACACTCAAAAATCACCGAATCACTATAGATTCAATTGCTTACAAAATACTTCTGGGCACTTGGCCGGCAAGCCATCTACACCTAATGCCGCTAACCTACCCCGCAAGACTTTCGGCATTCCAATCCACACGCAGGCTCAACGCGTTAAAACCTCGGTCACATAAAAATTGTGCCGCTGTTCGACTACGCATCCCATGCTGGCAATAGACCAAAACCTCAATAGAGGGATCGAGTTTTTCGAGCTGTGCTTCATCAGACATCAGCTCACCCAAGGGGATCAAGAGCGCATCAGGCAAATGACCGATAGCCCACTCAGTGGGTTGGCGAACATCCAGTAAGGTAAATGGCTGACCATCGGCTAAACGCTGGCGCCAGTCGGCTAAATTTAATGATGTGGCACAAGCCAAGGTCTCTGGATCGGCCAACACAATTTGATCGGCCCGCAAGCTGCAAACCGGGCAATCAGTTTTCTTAGAAATGCCCACTATTCGCGTTTCCATGGATCGCGCATCGGCGTACCACAGTCGCCCAATCATCGGTTCAAGCCCGACTTTCTGACAATGATCCAGACCCAAAGCCAGCTTACA
>JBEGTT010000034.1:0-4155 GCA_041179245.1 Pseudomonadota bacterium | reverse complement strand
CTCGCCTAATCTCACGTTTTTGCTGAGTAATTTGCTAACCCTATTTTAAGAATCCGCGTCATGGCTCTCACAACCTTCAAGCCCAACACGCCTTCAAACCGCTACAAGCAGTGGCCTAGTTTTGAGGAAATCACCAAGTCTGAACCGCAGAAAAGCCTTACGGTTGCGCTGCGCAAGTCCGGTGGCCGTAACAACACGGGACGTATTACCTGCCGTCACATCGGTGGTGGACACAAGCGCCGCTATCGCATGATTGATTTCAAGCGTACCCGTCACAATGAACCCGCTACCGTGGTTTCTGTTGAATACGATCCGAACCGTTCCGCTCGCATCGCCCTGATTGAATACAAGGACGGCCAGAAAAGCTACATCCTCGCTCCCACCAACATCGCTGTTGGTTCGACCGTGATGTCAGGCGACAAGGCTCTTCCTGAAATCGGGAACGCCCTTCCGCTTCGCAACATTCCTCTGGGAACTCAGATCCACAACATTGAGCTTGTTCCCGGTAAAGGTGGTCAGATTGCCCGCTCCGCCGGTCAGGTCGCTATTCTTTCCAACCGTGAAGCCAATTACGCCCTCGTGCGTCTTCCTTCGGGTGAAATTCGCAAGATTCTTGCTGAATGCTACGCAACCATTGGTCAGGTCGGCAATGTTGAGCACATGAATGTGGTCAGCGGCAAGGCCGGTCGCACACGCTGGCAGGGTGTTCGCCCGACCGTTCGCGGTATGTGTATGAACCCGATCGATCACCCCAACGGTGGTGGTGAAGGTCGTTCCAAATCCGGTGGTGGCCGTCAGCACCTTCTCAGCCCATGGGGACATGCCAAAGGTCAGAAGACCCGCAAGCATGGCAAGTCTTCCGCTCGTCTCATTGTTCAGGGCCGCAAGGGTGGCAAAGGCACCAAGTAATTTTTATTGAACCAAGTATTCTAATTCCGTTATGGGACGCTCACTTAAAAAAGGACCATTCGTCAACCAGAAACTCCTCTGGAAGATCGACCAACTCAACGAAAGCGGCGGTGTCAAGCGTCCGATCAAGACCTGGGCTCGCGCCTCCATGATCACGCCTGACTTTGTCGGACACACCTTCCTGGTTCACAACGGTAAAGACTTCATCAGCGTCTACGTGACGGAAAACATGGTTGGACATCGTCTCGGTGAGTTTTCTCCCACCCGTATGTTCAAGGGCCACGGCGCCACAACTGCCAAGGTCACCAAGTAATTTGTTATTACCCCTCGTTATAAACTTTTGCTCAAACCCTCTTTGAAGATCTCGCTCCATCGATTCAGCCAAACACTCGCACCAATGGTATTGGTGGTGGTGTTCTTTGGCCAGGTCATGGGGCAGACCAATGAGGTCATTGAGTTGAAGGAGGCGAGAACCGCCCTGCAGTTTTCCGCTTCCCGCATCAACGACCTTGAAGCGAGACTCGTCAAGGCCAAGGAACAGGTGAACTCCCTTGCCGACAGCCTTGCTGTTGCCAATGCGGACATGCGCCAGAATCGCGAAGCTTATGAAAAGCTCCGCATTCAACTGGAAGGACTCGGGCTCGCGGCACTCGATGCTTCGAACGCCGAATTGCAGCAGAGACTGCTCAGCGCGTTGAGCGATTTAAGAATTCTCAACCAGCAGAAACAAGCATTGTCAGCCGCACTTGTCAGCCTGTCTGAATCAAGCATGCTTCTTGCCAAACAGGCCGTCGATATTGACCCGGCCTTGAGAAAGCAGGTTGAGGAGAGTCTCTCGGTTGCTGACAAACAACTCGCCTCCCTCAAGGCTGAAAACACCGTGGTCGCCGACGTTGATTTGCAGAGCGCCAAAGTGGTGAGCTTGAAGAGTGATCTTAATGTAGCCGTCTTAAATGTCGGTTCGCGGCACGGGGTTCACCCGGGTATGCCGTTCTCAATTTTCCGCCAAGACAAACCCATCGCCCACGCTCTTGTTGTGGATGTCCGCAACGGCATCTGTGGCGTGGTCGTTCAGGAACTCATCAGCAGTGATGAGCCGGTAAAAGTGGGTGACACAGGCAAAGTGGAAGCAATGAAAGGTTAATCAAAGAAACGTCATGGAAGTTAAATCCGTCCTCAAATACGTGAGAATATCCGACCAGAAGGCTCGGGAAGTAGCCCGTGCCATCCAAGGGATGCCGGTTTCTCAAGCACTCAGCGTGCTCGACTTCACCCCCAAAAAAGCTGCTGCGCTTTTCGGCAAAACGCTCCGCTCTGCGGTCGCCAATGCTGAAAACAACCACGAGCTCGATGCGGATGAACTCTTCATCAAAAGCGCCACTGCAACCAAAGGTCCTGTTTTGGGTCGCATTATGCCCCGCGCCCGTGGTTCGGCTGGTGCCATCAAAAAGCGCATGAGCCACCTTACGCTTATCCTTGCCAAGAAAGAGGTTGAAGAAAAGCCCAAGGCTGAGAAGAAAACCAAAGCAGCAAAAAAACCAAAGGCTGAAGTGACGGCATAATATTGCTCCACCCAATCCAATAAATTTACAAAGTTATGGGTCAAAAAGTAAATCCAATCGGTTTCAGGCTTGCAGTCACCAAAGACTGGCGTTCCAAATGGTATGCATCAGAGCAGGACTTCGCTGACTTTCTTCATGAAGATTTGAAGATTCGTTCCTACCTGAAAAGCAAGCTTTCTTCCGCCGCTCTTTCCAAGATCATCATTGAGCGCGCTTGGAACCTGGTTCGCATCACTCTTCACACTGCCCGTCCCGGTCTGGTTATCGGACGCAAGGGCCAGGAGATTGAATTGATGAGCGCAGAAATCTCCAACATGTGCGGTGGTAAGCAGGTCAAGATTGACATCATGGAGATCCGCCAGCCCGAGCTTGATGCTCAGCTTGTTGCGGAATCGGTGGCCACCCAGCTTGAGCGCCGTATTTCCTTCCGTCGCGCCATGAAGCGTGCGGTGCAGACAGCCATGGACATGGGTGCAGACGGGATTCGTATCCGTTGCGCCGGTCGTCTCGGCGGTGCGGACATTGCGCGTGCAGAATTCTATCGTCAGGGCAAAGTGCCTCTTCAAACTCTGCGTAGCAATATTGACTACGGATTTGCTGAAGCCCGCACGGTTTACGGTATCATCGGCATCAAATGCTGGTTGAACAGAAAGCCTGAAGTGGAAGGTGCACCTCAACCCGAGCGTCGCAATGACCGCGAACGTCGTGGTGGTGGTGGTGGCCGCGATGGCGGAGATCGTCGTCCCCGTCAGGGTGGTGGTGATCGCCAGCCCCGCGTTGACCGTGGAGCTCCCGCACCGGCAGCCCCCGCTGTTGAGCAGGCCTGAACAATTTAATCATTAAGACTAGCAACCATTCGGAGGATTTGAGTTATGGCAATGTTGCCCAGCAGAGTTAAACATCGTAAAACGCATCGCGGCAGCCGTAAAGGCAATGCGACGACAGGTAATAAAGTGAGCTTCGGTGAATACGGTCTTCAGACGCTTGAGCGTGGATGGATCAAGAACACCCAGATCGAAGCCTGTCGTGTGGCGATTACGCGTCACCTCAAGCGTAAGGGGTCGGTTTTCATCCGCATTTTCCCTCACAAGCCCGTGACCGCCCGTCCACCGGAAACTCGAATGGGTAAAGGTAAGGGCGCTCCCGAATTCTGGGTAGCGGTCGTTTATCCCGGCACAATGTTGTTTGAGGTGTCAGGAGTCAGCGAAACACTCGCTAAAGACGCATGCCGTCTGGCTTCTAACAAATTGGGGCTTCGTACGCGTTTTGTGACGCGCCAGGCCATGCATTAATTGATTGGTAAAAAGAAAGCGCAGCAAGCGATATGAAGATCAAAGAACTTCGCGAATTAACGATAGACGAGCTTGGCGGCAAGCGTCGTGAACTGAAACACGACATGCTTACCATGCGCGTGCAACAAGCCAGCGGTCAGTTGGAAAACCCAACCAGGATCAAGCATTCCCGTCGCGATATCGCGAGAATGGAAACCATCATTTCCGAGCGCCGCCTGAATCTCGTAGTTGGCAAACCCAACGGCGAACCTAAAAAAACCAAGGTCAAGGCGGCGGCTAAAGAGGCGGCTCCCAAGGCTGCAAAAAAAGCAGCCAAGAAGGCTGCAAAGAAAACAGCCAAGAAGGCCGCTGCCAAGGCAGCTGAATAAACGAATTTAAGGAGAACCTGAACG
>JBEGTT010000033.1:0-6860 GCA_041179245.1 Pseudomonadota bacterium | reverse complement strand
GATGTTCTGGATCGTCTGCCAACCCAACCAAACAGCAAAATCAACGAACTCCTGCCGCATCTCTGGCAACCAAAAAACAACGCATAAACAAAATCAATACGGGATTGCCGGGTGCTTACCTATCATCGTCGTAGCGCGGAAATCACTCACGGCATACATATGGGAATACTTGGGCGACCACAAGGCTTATTCGAGCTTCACGACAGCGACACCTGTGTCGGCTCGATGTTGGGCAAGAACGACGTACTCGAAATCCTCGGCTTGACCGAGGCCAATATCCAAGCCGTCCCGTTCAAGAACTGGGATGGCATCGCCGCGATTTCTGGTAAGGGCTTAAACGTTTCCAATGCAGCCCAAACTTGGACAGATAATGAAGCGTCCGGAGCAAACTCCGGCAACAGCACATTCACTTACCAGCCAGCTTGTATTAAGCAAATTTACTCAATCTGGCACCGACAATTGGGTAGATAACGACACGAGCGGCAAACTTAAAGAAGGGCGAGATTTTGCCGGTAAGCTGACAATCCTCTCCACAGATACTGGAGCATTCAGCGCCAAGTTATCTTCTCTATCTAATACCTTTGACAACTCCTTTACTGGCGGCGGCACTCAAGTTGCAACGTTCAAAGTCACTAGCAAGGCAGGGGCAACGGAAACTCCTCTTAACGATAGCTTGGTGGTTTCGAAAGCCGATGCCGACACGCTGAATGGTTATGCGGGTAAAGATAAGATTATCGGCGCGGTTGGTAATGATACTTTAACCGGTGGTGCAGGGCTGGATACGTTAACCGGTGGCGCTGGCGCTGATGTGTTTGTTTTTTCTGCAGGCGATTCAGGTGTAACCACGACAACGCTGGATTCAGTTACTGACTTCAGTTCTACCCAAGGGGACAAAATCCAGCTAACAGGACTTTCCACTAAGAGTCTCCGCTAGGTGGGGTTAGGGGTGGATGGCGAAGATTAGGTTTTGGAACCACGGCTCTTTGCCCCAAGCGGTGTGAAGCACATCACTAAAATCCTTTAGGGTTTTGATTTCCTTAGCTTCCTTTGTCTTAAGGTTAATCAACCGAACAGACAGTCCTTTTTTGAGAGACTTTGTTATCTGATGCTGCCAGAAAGCCTTGCCAGCATCCGTCTGTTGGGAGTCTGAAACAAGGCACCCATACTTGGGCATGAGGTATTCCCAAAACACTTTATCAGCAATACCCGCCGAGAAGGCTGAGTCGGCAGCCCTGTTACGCCACACGAACACTTGTCTAGCTCCTTTGATGCAGGGGGGATTAGTTTCGTGAGGAGGGGCTGGAATCTCAACGGTCGAGTATTGGACAGCATAGTTGATGTCTCGGCGGGCGGCGTCATAGAGGAAGTAGAAACCACTCGATGAGCTAAGGGAGAGGTGACGAAGGGTGTGGCCCTCTATGAACTCCTCCACAGCGACAGACTTGTTGAAATGTTTGACACAGTCCTTGATTGGAGCCTCGATGTCAAAGGAGTCCAAGGGAGCAATTAACTGAGGAGCGGCGGTCTGGTGGATGGCGATCTTTTTCATGTTGGACTCCTTATTTGATGGATACTTTCGGAGCTGGCTGGCAGAAGTTAAGCGGGGTTGTTGTTTGGATGCGGCGGGGTCTTCACGAATAGTCGTCAGGCTTTCAAAAACACACGTTTCAGAGACTTTTTCGGAAACTTAAATACTAACTAAGCATGCCGGTCAAAAACGCGTCAAAACGATTTTTGATCTAACGAAGCTCCGTTGCTGAATTCGTCTTTGCGCTTTCAGCAACGAGAGCATTCAAGAAACCAACAGCCTGATTCGCCTTGGCAGCGGCGGTAAATATCGCTCGCTTATCGCCCCTCAAAATACTGAGCCACGAATCAATATATCTCGCATGGTCGATGCGAGGCTCAGGGGAAATGCCGAGTTCGGCACATAGAAATGCCGCTCCAAGTTCGGCAATCAACTCCTCGGCTGCATAGGCTTCGCTTCCAAATCGGTTGAGTAGGTTGCGGTTACATCGGTTGGCATGACCTGTCCAATGCACCAGCTCGTGGAGGGCTACGCTGTAATAGCTTTGAGCATCCTTAAAAGCACCATCCGGCGGCAAATGGATTTCATCTTTGCTTGGGATGTAGCTTGCGTGAAGGCTATCGTGATAAATAGTTGCTCCACTGGTTTTGATGAATGTCTCAGTGTCGGAGTGTTGTTCAATGGGCGAGAGTCTGGGCGGCTCCGGCGGAATAAAGCCATCTACCTGAGCCGCGTTGAACACATAGGAAGACTTTGCAATGAGATGCCTGCGTAGTTCTTCATCTCCGCCATTTATCGATTGGTGGCTTGATACATACGGCTTGAAGAACACGGTCAATGTCCCTTTTTCTCCCTTACGAACCTGTGCTCCGGCAACTTGCCATTGGTTGAAGGTTGCCCATTCTGCAGTAGCGTAAGCTTTGTGTTGCTGGCTGGCCCATAGCGCCACAATGTTGATGCCATGATAGGCGTAGTGGCCGACGGGGTTGTGTGGCAAAGCGATTGATGCTCCTGAGCATAGCTTTGGGTTCCAAGGCATTTGATAGTCCCCTGCTCCGGCTTCAATCGCTGTGATGATCTGGTTGGTAATGCGCTGGTGAAGGTCTTCCCTTGGTGTAGGCTGTTCCATCCAATTTCCAATCAGTAGTTAGTGATTGGAATTCGCCGCAAAGGGATAGAAGTTTATTTAAGGATGGTGTGCGTTCAGTATGGAATCAATTGGGGTAAAACCTCACCTGCTTTCCCATGCAAGGTTATATTCGCGATGCGCTCATGCTCTGTGTAGCTTGGGTTGATGACGATAATCGGTTTGCCCAAGGACTTCGCCTTATTAGGTAAGCTGGCCGCTGGTTGAACGAGGCTTGATGTACCAATCGTAAGAAGAAGATCGCACTGGCTGATGGCCTTTACTGATTTGTGCCAAACATCCTGCGGTAGTTCTTCCCCAAACCAGACAACGCCCGGCCTGATGTAACCATCACATTCGCCACATTCGGGAGGCGGTAATCGGCGACCGCCCTCTGGCTCTTCAGGGATTTCTGGCGGAAAGACAAATGGGGCACCACAAATCAAGCAGCGTGGCTGATGCAGGCTTCCATGTAGATGAAAAACAGACTTGCTGCCGGCACGTTCATGTAGGTCATCAACGTTTTGAGTAATAACGGTACAAGGCTTCTGTTCTGCCAATTTGGCTATGGCTAAATGTCCGGGGTTGGGTTCAGCTTTTAAGACCATCATCCGCCTCCACTCGTACCATCCCCAAACTAACTCTTTGTCCTGAACAAACGCTCTTCTGTTGGCAAGTTCTTCGGGGTCAAAGTTTGACCAAAGGCCCGTCAAAGTGTCGCGGAAAGTAGGGATGCCACTCTCTGCTGACATCCCTGCGCCGGTTAGAATGGCTATTGATTTGGCATAATCGATAAGTGCGGCGGCTTTTTTTAGGTTAGTCTGATCCAAAACACACTCCCGTAACTATAAGAAATTAAACAAAAAGCAGCCAATTGGATGCAGTGGTATTAGCAAGAAGGAAGCAGATTTAGCAAGAAATCACGAGCTTTCGCAGCACCCTTGGCCCGCGCAGCTGGATGGTGGATTCTGAAACAGCGAATATTCTCTTCAAGCACAAATTCCCATAAATGGCTGTTTGGAATTCCATAGTCAACATAATCAATTCCTTTCTTATTGGTATCTTTTATTGGGAAGAATTCTTGTCGATAGGGAGTTGAATCTTTACCGTTAGCAAAAATGATAATATTTGGCTTGAAATATGATATTTGTTGCTTTAATAGCAACTCAGAGTAATGTTTTATCGTGCCAAAATAAGGGCAGCTAACAGGGCTACTTTTATTCCACGAAAAGCAAAACAGATTTGAATATATTATTCCATCACCACCACATTTATTTGTAATTGATCTGGCAAAGTTTAGGAAAGTGCTGCCACGAGCATTTTCGCGAGAGAGTTCTCCTTCAATAAATTCCTGATGGATACTCATTGATCGATAGATGTATTCCGGCAGAGTGGTAAATCGCTCCTCCTTTTCTCGATTCAACACGTTCCACTCCCTTGTTTCTCTGCCAACAATCATTATTCTGTATTTGGCATCTTGGATATTTTTTGGAACACTCGTTAAAAACAGCCCAGAAATATTATTCAAGTCGCCACAGTCTGGGCTATAAGGGTCAAGTATGGAGCAATCAATATCGGCAAGAATCTGGAGATATTCTTCTGCTAACTCTTCGTTATTCATAGTTTAATTTCTCCTCATATAGGCTGACACGTTAGACGCTAGAAATTTTCCTCCGGCTTTAAATGCAGCCAATAGGCTTATTGACGTAGCCGCTTCCTGTTGCTCAATACTCGCATTGTCATAGATAAAAATGGGAACGCCCATTTTTTTCAGTACATCAAGACCCTTTGAAGCCATTGCTTGCCGGGAGCCTTCAAAGGCAAAAGGGAGTGTGGCGGCAACACACACATCTATCCCCTTAGTAACAGCGATTTTGACCAATAGTGGAGCTATGTTCGTCCCAGTCATCCCACCAAGCCCAACCGTAACAATAAGCTGATGAACATCTGCAAAGGAGTTATCTAATTCCCGCCCGAATTTCTCAAGCAAATTACCCTCAGCGAGTATTTGTCCGCTCACTTGTAGTTGGTTAGCCATTGGGATTGCAGCCAGCGCCTCGTGATCCGTGTTAAGCGCCAAGAGCTGGCCACCTGTCAAAACTTGTACCTGTTGAGCGATAGCCCAACCGGCCCCTCCAACACCTATTACGAGTAACTTGTCCATTTTTATAGACCCCTAGATGAGTGCTGCAGAATAGATTGGATGGCTGCATTCATTTTTAACTTGGCAGAGGAATTGGCCGAATGAATATGCACCGTTGGGAGAACCATGCCATGCAAAATCACTTGTTCTTCAATCCAAACCAGCACTGAATATCCTGTCCCTCGTTCATCATTACCAAGGTCATGGTCTAGCGAGATTTCAGTTATATCTCCTGTGCGTAGCAGGGTGATAACTTCATCTGGCCAATACGCTCGTATCCAGCCATCTGGAGTTTCACGCACATCGTCTAAAAATACTTTCATGGGTTATTCAAATTCGATGTTATTGGCATACCGAAGTTCTTCGTGAGGGTCGGTAATAACCCCTTCGTCAATCACTCGGAACGGCTGGAAGCATCCCCAGATATTGGTGAAATATGGCTCACGTTTAATCCCCGGCTCCGTTTCCCAAATGCGAGGGGCGGAAGAAATTAGCCTCCCTATTTGTGCGATAACCACGAAGTCCTCACCGTCCCAAAGTCCAATGTTTGAATTCCTACCCCTGCCGACATACCAGCGGCCAACCTCAAGTTCTTCAAGTGGAATTTGAATCATTTCAGGCATATTTCTCCCCTCACTTAAAAGCCAGCTTGCCTTGAATGGCCGCAAGGATAAATTCCGCCATGTTTTTGCTAATCTGCATGGGGAAAACGCTATCAAGAAATGCTACGAGTTGCGCTTCTAGCAGGGTATCTATGTTGCGTTTTAGGCCTTTTAGATGCTGGTTTTTTAGGGGTGATTCGTGTCTGGCTCCTTTCAGCTTGGCGGTAAGGTCAGCTTGCTGTGCTGGATATTCAGATTGTTCCAAAAACGCGGCAAGCTCGGTTGCTAAGGCCACAAAATGGGTGTCTAGGTATTGGCAGATTACATAACGCTCCCTCAGTAATTCTTCGGCAACCAAATCACCTTTTGTCCCAATGAAACTGCGATAGCCTGCTGCCATTGAGGGAATGTGCCTCTTGGCGGAAAAATTCTTGTAGGGGGCGCAAATTTGAACCCCAATATCTCTGGTTGATCGATGGGTGATTTCCCCCCTTACCGGAATGCCATCAATGAGTAGATTGATTTCGTTACCCATCATTAAACCTCCCACCATTCACCATCTTGGCGATTCACCACATTGCCAAATAGTTCGCTGTACTTGTCTGTGGCAAAGCTATGGATGGGTATCAGTGAGCGAGGGGCAAGGGCTTCTGCAAACCGCTTCAAGTCGTTAGGGCTGGCATGACCGGAGGTGTGGATGTGGCGCATTTCAATCCCTTGCTTTTCTAGCCATGCTTCTGTCGTGGCATAGGTTCCTTTCTCAAGATAGCCATCCCACTGTGAATAAATAAAGCTGGCCTTGTCCAAGCAATCAGCCGTAATCAGGTCAGGCATCATCAAGGGCCGAAATAACATCACGGCGTTTTTGCCCATAGCTTTGAGTTGTTCAGGGTAGATTCTGTTTGCTGAATGCTGCTTAAGCAGGGGGAACCATTCGTTTTTCATCACCTGAACAGCTTGCAGTCTTGGCAGATAAAGATGGATTCCCGGCCAGTCGGATTGGGGGATGTTTTTGTTTTCGGTAGCAGCCAGAATCGCGGCAGCATAGAGATCAATGATTAAAGGTCGCCCACTCTGCTTACAAGCTCGGTAAAGGGTGACAACACGATCAATATTCTGGGCAGAGGTATGGAACATCACTAAGCCCTCTGCAGATTTAAGGTGCCCGACAATGTCCGCCTCTAACTCGGTTTCTGTTGGGAATGATTGGTCTAAGTCGAGCCGTGACAGAGATGATCCCTCCATAAACAGCGCATCAATATCTTTGGGCGGATTGGCGATGAATTGCTCATAGAGCTTGGCCTTGCGACCGTGGGCACGAAAGTCACCGCTATAAAACAGCCGTTTTCCATCAGCCTCAATTAGAAACGCATAGGAGTCATAGGCGGAGTGATCCACCAGATAAGGGGTGATACGAAAGGCTCCAACTTCAATGGTTTTACCATGCACTAACTCTGGGCC
>JBEGTT010000032.1:0-3365 GCA_041179245.1 Pseudomonadota bacterium | reverse complement strand
TATGGGCAAGGGCGTTGAAACGCTACGTTCCGCTAATCAAATGTTCTCAAAACCGATCCTTAAGGCTTTGGGAGTTTCGATTTCGATGCTGTGTTCGGTATCGGCACTGGCAATTCCGATTTCCGCAGGCCCTACAGGTATGGATCCTACCAAGATTCCACAAATGGTAACGCCGTTAACGATTCCGCCGGAAATGCCTAAGAGTCCAACAAATTCGGACTACAATCAGGGGGAGATGACGGAATACAACATCGCGATGCGACAATTTGGTCAGCAAATTCTGCCTACCAGCGGCTGCGTAGTTGGTAAGGCTCTGCTGGGCTTTGTAGCACCGGTTTGCACCAATGTCGATCCCAAGACTAAATCCGGTAAATTCAAGCCAACGAAGGTTTGGGGCTATGGTCGAGCTGACGATGCCACACCGCCTGTTGCGCCTGTTCCAGCAACCCTATCTTCTTTTAACTATCCTTCCTTTACTATGGAAGCTGTGGCTAACAATCCGACCAGCGTCCGTTGGATTAACGAGTTGGTGGCGTTAGATCCCGCCACAGGTAAGCCTTATCCCTTAACTGATCCCAATAGCAAATTTTTGCCGCCATTAACGGCTATCGACCGCAGCTTACATTGGGCAAATCCAGAGCAGCTACCTTGTCGTCATCCTGATCAGAATGGCGTAACCACGGGTAGAGTAGATTGCGAACCCGATCCTGAGTTGTCAATTGTAAATGGCGTAAATGTTTTGGACCAAGCTTATACCGGTCCTACGCCTATGGTGGTTCATGTTCATGGTATCGATGTTAATTCACAAAGTGACGGTTATTCCGAAGCTTGGTGGTTACCAAAAGCAGCGAATATCCCCGCTAGTTATGGCAGCAAAGGGACGTTGTATGACCAGTTTTTCACCAACAACACCACACCTGCTTCGGCTGCGTTCAATTATGAAAACGGACAGGCACCGACCACGCTTTGGTTTCACGATCATTCTTTGGGCATAACCCGCAATAATGTTTATTCTGGTCCAACTGGGTTTTGGTTGCTGCGCGGTGATTACACCAAGGGTTCTAACTTGATAGCCGCAGACAAGGTTTCAGAATTTGTGGCTGGAGCCAGCACTAAACCAGGTAAGTTGCCAGGAGACGCTTTAGCCGAGCGTCCTACGAACCCCAACTTGTTTTACGCGCTCGATGCCAACGGTGTATGGAGTTCAGATTTAGCTACGACAGCACAAAAAGGCTGCGATCCCAACTTTGATGCCCTGTGTCGTGCCAATATCCGAGAAATTCCGCTTGTCATTCAAGACCGTAGCTTCAATGCGGATGGCTCCTTGTTTTTTCCTGCTTCCCGTGATTTTTTCCAAGGCTATGCAGTACCTTATAAACCCAATGCTAAATCGGACATTGCGCCACTATGGAATCCAGAGTTTTTCGGGAATACGATGGTGGTCAACGGCAATACCTGGCCTCGCTTGAAAGTAGCCAAACAACGCTACCGCTTCCGTTTGTTAAACGGCACGGATGCACGCACGCTGAGTTTGGCAATGTACGCTATGCCAAAATTAAAGCTGTCCGATCAAATTGGCATGAGCAATCTCACGCTCTCTAAGCATGTGGCTTCCCGTGATACGGGATATAAAGAAATTCCGTTCTATCAAATCGGTGCAGAACAGGGTTATCTACCCAAGGTTGTGAAAGTGACCAAGGGGACTTCCGTACAACTGCCAGGTAACGGCACTGAACCGCCTGCCCCCGTCTGTATCCCAACAAATGCGCTAACAGGAGCGGTTGGCAATAATCCATTGGATCCGCTGTGCGAAAAAGCCTTGTTGATGATGCCTGCGGAACGTGCCGATGTGGTGGTAGACTTCTCCAGCCTAGCAGTAGGTGCGGTAGTGCGTGTAGTCAATCTGGGACCGGATGCACCGTTTGGTGGCTTCCCCGTTGGACTTGCAGCAGCAGATAGCCTTACTACAGGGCGTGTTATGACCTTTGAAGTGGTCGCCGATACGGGTGTTGTTAGTCCTGCTGGCATACCCACTCCGTTTGCCGCCGACATTAGTACAGTACCTTCTAAGCTGATACTGCCTGCTGAAACTGCCAATACGCTAACACCAAACAAACAACGCAAGATTGCGCTAATGGAAGGAGAATCCGAATATATCTGCGTATCTTTGGATGCTACAGGTGGTCTATTGTCTGCATTTAACCCAGGTAAGCAAGCTGATGATGGCACTTGGCATCCAAATGTGCCGTTTAATGATGCCGAAGCCTGTCTGGTTGATTCGGAGGGCAACAGCCAACCCAGCGGTATTCCTTATGCTCCCAAGCACGCGCTGCTAGGCACTGTGGATGGTAATGGTGTATTAAGTCGGCAACCGTGGATGAATCCCATCACGGCTGCACCAAAAGCCGGTGACACTGAGGATTGGGAAATCTACAACACCACTGTCGATTCACATCCAGTTCACCTGCATTTGGTACGCTTTCAAGTGTTAAATCGGGAAACCATGCTCACCAATGTCAACCCTAACGGCACTATTCACGATGTTCAACCTGGCGGTGGTGCAACGGCACGACCAATGGAATTGACCGAAACCGGCTATAAAGACACGGTAATTGCTTATCCTGGAGAAATCACGCGTGTCCGAGCAACATTTGAACGCGCTGGCTTGTATGTTTGGCATTGCCACATCGTCGATCATGAAGACAACGAAATGATGGTGCCGATGGTTGTCACCGATCCGACTGTTACACTGCCGCACAATGCTGTTGATGATACCTTAAGCGATATGCCAATTGGCAATACCGGAAAAACTTTGCCCATCGTCAATAATGGTGCAGGTCTTTAAACCCAGGGTATCGCGCAAAATCAGGTGGCACTTTTTATAGGAAGTGCTATTTCAATTAATCTGACTAAGCAGCAAAGCATAAGTCTTCAGTGAGTATTTAGGAGTACAAATCTAGGTTTGTACTCCATTACATGTAGGTTGATTGTTTATGCCAAGCAAAGTTGGATCAATATGACTAGATGTGTAATTCGTAGCTTGGGTTGGATTTCGCCAACTCAAGCTGCCTCAGAACCAAGGAGTTCAATAAACATGAAATGTATTATCACCAGCTTGCTTTACACCAGTCTCAGCTTTAGTGCTATTGCTGGTGAAGCCGTCGAGCTAAAGTCGGAACAGGACAAAATCAACTATGCCGTCGGTCACCAGATCGGCGGCGATTTCAAGCAACACAATGTGCCGCTCAATGATAAAGCCTTAGTAAAAGGCGTAATGGATGCCATTGCGGGATTAAACCCTCAGATTAACCAGGACGAAATGCAGCAACTATTGGTTGATTTCAAGCGTAAAATGGATGCTCATG